>NZ_ANAX01000246.1 GCF_000341065.1 Nocardiopsis halotolerans DSM 44410
TCTCCCAGGGGATCCTCTGGCGCTCATCAAATGCCCGCCCACTGGCCTTGTCGGAACATCCATCCTCAAAGTCCTGTTCCAGGCTCTTTGATTCCGGATCCCCGCGCTCTGAGGCTCCCGGATCCTTGGATTCCGCCTCTCTGCCCATCCCTCCACGAGATTGTGGGCATGCCGAAGCGCGCAGGGGTGGGATCCCCCCTATTTCCAGGAAACCATCACGATCCCACCCCGGGACAGCCCCAACCACCACCTGTGGAAAACCCTCCGGTGCCTGGGGGTAATCGTTGGGTCAGCCGACCGCGTGAAGCCAACGCACGGGAGCGCCGTCACCCGCGTAACGGAAGGGTTCCAGTTCCTCGTCCCAGGCACGGCCGGTGAGGCGTTCGATCTCGGCGGCCAGGTCGGTACCGTCGGCGGCGGCCTGTTCCATGGCCAGGCGCAGGCGGCCCTCGGGCACGAGGACCTCCCCGGCGGCGCTGGTGACAGCGGTGAACATGCCAAGGGTCGGCGTGTAGCTGTAGCGCACGCCGTCACAGCCGGGCGACCCCTCCTCGGTCACCTCGAAGCGCAGGCGCTGCCACGTGTTCAGCGCCGAGGCCACCGCGCCCGCGGTTCCCGGCTTCCCCTGCCAGTTGAGCTCGGCACGGTGGTTGCCAGGCGCCGCCGGTTGGGCGACCCAATCGAGTTTCACGGGTACTCCAACGACGCCCGCGACCGCCCACTCGACGTGTGGGCACAGCGCCGCGGGCGCGGAGTGGACGTACAAGACGCCACGTGCGGACACCGAACCTCCTGATACGAACGAGTGCGCTTCCCCGACGCCCTCGTACCACGAGAAGGTTGCATACCCGCCTGGATGCTTTTGCCCCATTGTGCCCCAAGGGCACCCTGAGAACCAGCGATCACTTTGGTTTTTCCAGCGTTCCCACCGCGACCCGAGGCTCCAGAGACTAGCGTGATCCCAGGCGAGCGGGAGTCCGATCATAGTGGGGGCGGGTGTGTCAGACCAGTCGCACGAGAGCATCGATGACGCCCAGGCACCTCCCCAAACCGTACTTTCGGCCTTTTCGGGGGAGGAAGCACCCCCACCGTTGCCAGTTCCGGCCACAACCAGCCGTGATACGGCCGAACCCAATCCGGGGCAGACCGAACAAGACGTGACCGAATACGGCGAACGCGAGGCAGACGACACCGATCCGGACATCCCTAACTCCGAACTGGCCCCCAACCCGAACCCATCCGCCGCTCCCCACCCGGCTCCATCCGCCGACTCGGCCCCATCCACCACTCCACACCCGCGCACCACCCCGGACCCGTCCCGGGACCCCCTCTCTCCCCCGGAGCCAGCCCTCTCCCCCGACTCGGTTCCGTCCCCTCCCGGCGGGTCCTTCTCTGACGCCTCCGCCGACGCGTCCTTCTCCAACGCCTCCGCCGACTCCCCCGACGGCAACGGGCACTCCGACGCGCAGGCCCCGTCCCCCAGCGACGCCGAGCTCGTGTGGCGGGCGACCCATGGTGAGCGAGCGGCCTGGGAGATCATCGTGGATCGCCACCTACCCGTCGTGAACGCGGTCGCGCGCTCCTATCACCTGTCCGCCCCGGACCGGGAGGACGCCGTGCAGACGGTGTGGCTCACCCTCAACCAGCACCTGCCCCGCCTGCACTCGCCGGAGCGCCTCCGCGCCTGGTTGCGCCGGGTCACCCGCGACGTCTGCGGCCGCCAGCGCCGCCACAGCGCCCGTCTTCAGCCGATCGATCCCCAGAGCCTCGCCCACCGTGCCCTCCCCGAGACGTCCGGCCCGGAGGCGGAGTACCTGCGCAAGGAGGAGCGCGAGGAGCTGCACCGCGCGATCCAGCGACTCACCGACCCCGGAGAACGACGGGCCGCCCTCCGCTTCCTCAACGAGTTCGCGGGGCCGCCCACGCCCTCCGACGCTTCACGGCCCGCTGACGGCCAGGTCCACGCGAGGACCGCGGCCAACCAGCGGCGCCGCATGCTCCGCAGACTTCGCCGTTTCCTGGAGGACCCGACGTGAGAGACCAGACCGAACCGACGTGGGCGTTGGAGGGAAGGTCCGCCGCCCTGGCCGCCTTCGACCGCGGTGACGACAACGCCGACATGGCGCACCTGACCGAGGAGACCGTCCCCGGTGCCGAGACCTTCCGTTCCTCGGACGGCACACTGGTCGCCGCCCTGCGGTTCGCGCACGAGGACATCACCGTGGATCTCCGTGTCCAGTCACACGGCCGGCTGCGCTCGGTGTCGGGACTGGCCACCGGGGAGTACGACCACGTGTTCCTGCGCGTGCGCCGTCCCGGTTCCACGGAGGGCGTATGGCTCGACGACGACGGTGGCTTCGCCCTGCCCGGGCTGGCTCGGGGGCCGATCAGCCTGTCACTGCACAGGGCGGGGCACAGGCCGGTGGTCACCGGCTGGTTCACCATCTGACCGCACGGCCTCAGGTCCTCAGCCCTCGGAGCCGCGCCGAGCGACGTCCCAACCGTCACAGAACGGGACACTCCGAATTCGGATTGAAGGCGCGCGTGAACCCACGTCCGTTGGTGATCCTTCACCCGGGTTCGTCCGGTTTCGCACCCGCCGACTTGTCCACAGGTCCGCCTCGCCCCTCCCGCGCACCCCTCCCCCGCTGTTATCACTGAGGGCGGCCAGCCCCTCAGCGAAAGGCAGCAGCCTTGTCCCTGTGCGCCCAGCCAGACCCCCTCTCTCCGGGCTCCCGCCCGACCGCTCACTCCCACCCGACCGCCCCACCGACCGTTCCTCCGACCCCTCCCCCGCCCTTTTCCCGTGCGGACGGACTCGATGACGGCGCGCTGCGCTCCGGCAGGTTCCTGCTCGGGCACGTGACCCGAGGGGTCCGGCTGGCCCAGAGCGGCATGTTCGAACAGACCGTGACGCTGCTGGACGGCGTGTGCCGGCGCATACGCGGCCACCCGGTGTCCGAGTCCGCGACGGTGATGCCGGGGGTGCTGCTCAACCTGGGACTGGCACAAACGCTGTGCGGCCGTTTCGCGCAGGCCGAGGACCATCTGCACGAGGCACGGTCCCTCGCGGAGGAGCGCCGCCTGCCGCTGATGAGCATGGTCATCCGCCAGAACCTGGGCTGCCTGAGCCTCTACCGGGGCGACACCTCCACGGCCATCGCCATCTTCCACGGCCTGACCGACCGGCTGCCCTCCGACCGGAGGGAGGCCCTGCACGTGGACCTGGCCGAGGCCCTGCTGGCCGAAGGCCTGGTGGAGGAGGCGGCGACGGCGCTCGCGGACGTGCCCTGGACCGACGACGCGTCCGCGTCGGCGAGCACCATGCTGGTGGAGGCCAAACTGCGGTATCTGCGGGGAGACCATCGACGCACGGTCGAGTTGACCCGCCTGGTCCGGTACGCGCTGGGCACGGACTCGCTGTGGCACCGACTGGCCGTCCGCCTGGAGAGGATCGCCCTTCGCGCCGACCGCCCCGCGTCCCCGGTGGTCCGCGCCAGGAACGCCCTGACCGTTCGGACACCCCTGGCGGCACCGCGGTCACGCCGCCGGCTCTCCTCCCACCGGGCCCTGAACGCCCTGGACGGAGCCGTGTCTCCCGCCCCGGGCCCCTGGCTCGCGGACGCGGCCCAGGACCCGCACGTGGTCCAGGCGGGTCTGGAGAACGCGCTCGCCGCCGGGAAACCGGCCACCGCACTGGAATGGGCGGAGCTGGCCCGTACCTGGGCGCTGTCCCACGTGCCCGGTCCCCGCGTGCGCACACCGGCGACGGCATCGCTGTCCGACCACTACCGCGAGGCCCTGGTCCACGGCCGGGATCCACACCCCATCGTCCGGCGCATGGAGTCCACCCGCTGGCAGGCGCATCACGAGGTCCGCGCCGCCCGTCTGGCCGCCGCGCCTCCCGCCTCCCCTCCGCCTGCTCCCACAGGCACGCCGCAGGAGGCCCGAGTTCCGGCGCCGGTGACCGACACTCTGCTGGAGCGGCTCGGTGATCAGGCGTTCGTCCGGTACACGCGGGCCGGCGGGAACGCCGTGGCGCTCGTGGCCGTGGCCGGACGGGTGCACGCCCGCGTCCTGGGCCCGTTCACCCGGGTGGCGCGGGCCCTCGCCCGGTTCACGCACCGGGCGTCGTACACCGGAAGCACGTCCGGAGCCGATGTCCACGAGGCCGCAGACGACGGCTGCCGCGCCCTCCTCGCACCGCTGCTGCCGCTCATCGGGGACCGACCCCTCATCGTGGCCGGTGACGCCTACCTCGGCGATCCCCCGTGGGGCATGCTGCCCGCGCTACGGGGCCGGGCGTTGACCCTGGTGCCCACCGCCGGGTTCTGGCTGGAGCGGACGGCCTCCGGTTCCCCCGCGCACCTCCCGCCGGAACGGGTCCTGCTGGTGGCGGCCCCCGAACCCGCCGGGGCCGGACGCGAGGTCGCCGAGCTGGCCGGGCTCCATCCGGGAGCGCGGGTGCTCACCGCCGGCCGGGCTCCCCGCTCCGACGTCCTGGCCGCTTTCGGCCGGGCCGACCTCGTCCACCTGGCGGGGCACGGGCGCGTCCCCGACCGCTCGCCCATGCTCGCCTCGATCGCGCTGGGCGACGGCCCCCTGCTGGCCTGCGACCTGACCGCCCTGTCCCGAACCCCGGACGTGGTGGTCCTGTCGACCTGCTGGAGCGGTCGGGGGTTCGCGAGGAGGGCCGGTGCCCCGCTGGGGTTCACCGGTGCGCTGCTCGCCGCCGGAGTCCGCACGGTGGTGGCCAGTCCGGTCCCCGTCGAGGACACCGGGACCGGAGAGGCCATGCTCCTCTTCCACCGTGCGCTCGCCGTGGGTGTCCCCATGCCCGAGGCGGTGGCCGCCCACCTCGGGCATGTCGGCTTCTGCTGCTACGGGGCCTGAGGCCCCTGTCGGCCCGGTTCCGACGGCCGGACCTACCAGCCGCGCTCGCGCCACTCCCCGAGGTGCGGGCGCTCGGCGCCCAGGGTGGTGTCGCGCCCGTGTCCCGGATAGACCCAGGTGTCGTCGGCCAGCACGCCGAACAGGCGCTCCTCCACGTCCGCGAACAGGACCCTGAAGTCCTCGTCCGACCAGGTGCGGCCGACCCCGCCCGGGAAGAGGGAGTCGCCCGTGAACAGGTGGGTGCGGCCCTCGGGGTCGTCGTAGCGCAGAGCGATCGATCCGGGGGTGTGTCCACGCAGGTGGATGACGGTGAGGGAGCTCTCCCCGACGGGGACGCGCGTTCCGTGCACGACGGGTTCGTCCACGGAGACCGGGAGTTCGTCGCTGTCGTCGGGGTGGGCGACGGTGCGGGCTCCGGTCTGGCCCACGACCTCGGCGAGGGCCTGCCAGTGGTCCTGGTGGCGGTGGGTGGTGACCACCCGGGTCAGTCCCTCCTCACCGATCAGCTCCAGGATGCGCTCGGGTTCGGCCGCCGCGTCGATGAGGACCGCCTCGCCGGTGGCACGGCACCGCAGCAGGTAGGCGTTGTTGTCCATCGGGCCGACGGCCAGCTTGGTGATCGTCAGGTTCGGTAGTCGTCGCAGGTCGGCGGGGCCGCCGACCCTGGTATCTCCGGAGTAACTCACCCGACCATTGTGGCCTGTGTGTGGGAGCGGACGCACCCGGGTGACACGGGTCTCCGGGCACGTTCGGCTCCGGTCCCCACCCTGGTTCCCCGGACCCGGGCTACCGGGCCCAGCGGGGCGGACGCTTCTCGAAGAAGGAGGCGCGGCCCTCGGCGGCGTCCTCACCGGCGAAGAACTCGGCGGACAGCTCGCCCATCCGGGTGAAGGCGTCGGCGCGCCGGTCGGGGGCGGCGAGTGCGCCCGAGCCGAGTTCGCCCAGGAGTTCCTTGGTGCGGTACAGCGCGCGCGGAGCCGCGCCGCGCAGCCCTCGGAGGACGGCGTCCACGGCGTTCTCCATGCCGCTGTCGGGGACGGCCTGGGTGATGAGCCCCGCATCGGCGGCGGCGGAGGCGTCGAACGACTCGCCGGTGAGGTAGTAGCGGCTGAGCTGGCGTGAGTGCATCCGGGCGGACACCGGGACGGAGATGATGGCGGGGACCACGCCGATGCGCACCTCGGTGAAGGCGAACGTGGCGCTCTCGGGCGCCAGGGCGATGTCGGCGGCGGCCACCAGCCCGATGCCCCCGGCGCGGGCGGCGCCGTTGAGGACGGCGACCACCGGCGTGGGGGCGGCCATGATCTGCTCGAAGATCTCGGGGAGTTCGGGCGCCGGTTCGACCGGCTCGCCCCGCAGCGCCGCGCCGACCTCCTTGAGGTCGGCTCCCGCGCAGAACACGGGTCCCGTCCCGGTGAGTACGACGCCGCGCACATCGTCGTCGGCCACCGCGTCGGCGAGGGCCTTGGACAGCTCCGAGCGCAGCCGCGCGGACAGCGCGTTGCGGTTGCGGGGGGAGTCGAGGGTGATGGTGGCGATGGCACGGTCGACGGTCAGGCGTACCAGGGGTGTGTCGCCGGTGGGGGGCGGTGACTGCGTCATCGCGGGCTGGCCTTTCTCCGGGTCCGTACTCGTGTGCGCGGTGGGCGGGGAGGCACGGATCCCACGCCGTCCCCCCACCTCTCAGCGTCGGGTGGTCGCCTCGGACAGGGCGTCGGCGAAGTGCATCATGGCCACGACCGCCCCGGCGCCGTCCGCGGCCTCGCTGACCCGCAGGGTGAGGGGCTCCGCGGTGATCGCGCCGGTGTAGCCGTGGTCGAGCTCGCAGGTCTCGTCGGCGCAGGAGGCCGGTTCGAGGTCGATGTGGGCGATCGCTCCCCAGTTCACGGACAGGTTGACGCTCAGCACCAGCTCGCTGGGCATGCTGCCCGGGGTGTACTGGGCCGGGTTGGGCACCACGCGGGTCAGGGCCACCGACTGGACGTTGCCCAGCTGGATGCTGTCGGTCGTGGTGGAGGCGTGCGAGGTGCCACCGGGTTCGGTCGGTGGGTGCTCGTCGGTGTGGCACACCACGAGACGGGTCGCCGTCAGCAGCATCACCGTGATGTGACGACGCATCTCCATGGCCGGGTCGAAGGTCGCCTCGTGGTGCACGACGAACGCGTCGGCGCTCTCGTTGCCCAGGGCCGTGGAGACGGCGTCGATCACCAGCGCGGGGTAGTACCCGCTGCGTTCGATCTCCAACCGCCAGTCCGTGGACACGGCACGTGTTTTCCTCATACTCCTATCCTGCCCCCTTCCCGTGACACTTCGCGACCGGGATGTGAAACGGGACGCCCAACCCATGATCAGAACGTCACCCCGCGCAGCCGTCGGGGCCCGACGTCGGGCCGTACCTCGGGGGCCTCGCGCAGCCACATGCGCGCTCCCAGGACGTGGGCGCCGGTGGCGTTGACCAGGACCGGGTCCAGGTCGACGTAGCCGATCTCGGGGAAGGCCTCCACCAGGCGCGACACCCGGATGAGCAGTTCCTCCAGGGCCTCCACGTTGGGCTGCTCGGCGAGCGAGGTCGCGCCGGCGGGCAGTCCGAACAGCAGGGGGGCGGCGCGCACGGCGTGGATGATGTCGGCGGCGTCCATGTCGGTGAGCGGTGCCAGCCGGAACGCCCGGTCGTCGAGGAGTTCGGCGGTCACGTCCGCCAGCCCGAAGGAGACCACCGAGCCGAAGGACTGGTTGTCCCCCGCCCGGATGACCGTGGGCACCCCGGGTGCCGCCATGCGCTGCACGACGAGGGAGGCCTCCGCGCCGAAGCGGTCGTGCAGGGAGGCGAAGGCGCTGCGCACGTCCTCGGGGGTGCGCAGGTCGGCGCGGACGAAGGTACCGCCCGCGCGCAGGCGCAGGTCCGGGGAGTCGGCCTTGACCACCGCCGGATAGCCCAGTTCCCCGGCGGCCACCACGGCCTCCTCCTCCGACGTCACCGGGATGTCGGGGTAGGCGGCGATGCCGTAGCAGGCCAGCAGGTCGCGGGCGTCCTCCCCGGAGATCGCCTTCTCCTCGTCGTAGCGGCGCTCCCCGCCGAACCAGGCGATGTCCTCCTCCGAGGGGGTGGCGTTCCTGAGGGCGCGGGTGATGGTGGCGCGGGCGCGGGCCCGGTCGATGTCGGGCAGTTCGGGGTGGCGCCCGGGCTTGCGGTTGCGCCACTGGGCGTAGCGGGTGGCGTAGGCCAGCGCGCGCACGGCGTCCTCGGGCGACGGGTAGGAGGGCACGGAGCCGCGCAGGGTCTGGCCCCGCTCGCCGACCTGGCGCAACTCCTCGGGGACCCCCTGGCGGGCCAGGTAGGTGGTGACGATGGGCTTGGTGGAGTTCAGGGAGCGGGCCCGCAGCACCCGGGCGACGTCGTCGGAGATGGGGTGCAGCGCGGGCACGAACACGACCACGACCGAGTGCACGTCCTCGGCGGCCAGAACCGTCTCCAGGGCGCGGTCGAAGTCCTCCGCGGTGGCCTGCGGCCCCAGGTTGACCGGATCGTGTGGTTTGAGTCCCTGGCGGACGGCGGCGTCCTTGACCAGGAGTTCCAGGGAGTCGGAGTTGCCGATGATGCCCACGCGGGGCCCCTCGGGCAGGGGTTGGTAGGCGAACACCTGGGCGGCGTCGAACATCTGCGTGATGTCGTCCACCCGCACCACGCCGGCCTGCTGGAACAGCGAGGTGACCGCGTAGTCGGGCAGGGATAGCCCGCCCGCGGCGTGGCCGGTGGGGGTGGTCCGCGCCGAACCGCCGCTGCGCACCGCCACGACCGGCTTCTGCTTGGCCAGGCGCCGGGCCAGGCGGGTGAACTTGCGCGGGTTGCCCAGCGACTCCAGGTACTGGAGCACCACCTCGGTGGCGGGGTCCTCCTGCCAGTACTGCATGAGGTCGTTGCCGGACACGTCTGCGCGGTTGCCCGCGGAGACGAAGGTGGACAGGCCCATCCCGCGTTCGGCGACGCGCTGGAGGATGGCGCGGCCCAGCGCGCCGGACTGGGAGAAGAACCCGATCGTGCCGGTGGGCGGCAGGTCCGGGGACAGGGTGGCGTTGAGGGAGACCGCGGGATCGCTGTTGGCGATGCCCAGGCAGTTGGGGCCGACCACGCGCATCCCGGCCGCGCGTGCGGTGCGCACCAGTTCGTCCTGGCGGGCGCGGCCCTCCGGGCCGGTCTCGCCGAATCCGGAACTGACCACGACCAGCCCGTGCACGCCCTTCTCGGCGCACTGCTCGACCACGTCGACGACCATGTCGGCGCGGACCGCCACGACGGCGAGGTCGACCTGGTCGGGGATGTCCAGGACCGAGGGGTAGGCGCGTACCCCCACGACCGCCTTGGCCTCGGGGTGGACCGGGTAGACGGGGCCCTGGAACTCTCCGCCGAGCAGGTTACGCAGGGAGGTCTGGCCGATGGTGTGCGCGGTGCGGCTGGCGCCGATGACCGCGACCGAGTTGGGGAAGAGCAGGCGTGCGATGGAGCGCGACTCGGCGCGCTGTTCGCGTGCCCGCATGACCTCGGTGGAGTCGTCGGTGGGCTGGAGGTCCAGGGTGAGGCGGATGACGCCCTCGTCGAAGGTCTGCTGGGCGGTGTACCCGGCCTCCCGGAAGACGTTGATCATCCGTCGGTTCTCGGGCAGCACGTCGGCGATGAAGCGGCGCATGCCGCGTTCGCGCGCGGCGGCGCCGATGTGCTCCAGCATCACCGAGGCCAGGCCGCGGCCCTGGTGGGCGTCCTCCACGACGAAGGCGACCTCGGCCTCCTCCGGCGCCACCTTGTCGTAGCGCACCACGGAGACGAGGGAGTCGGAGATGGTGGCGACCAACGCCACACGGTCCTCGTAGTCGACCGTGGTGAAGCGTCTGACGTCGCGGTCGGAGAGTCGGGGGTAGGGCGCGAAGAACCGGTAGTAGACGGTCTCCGGGGAGAGCCGGGCGTGGAACTCGCGGAGCAGGTCGGCGTCTTCAGGGGTGATGGGGCGCAGGTGCGCGGTGCCTCCGTCGGTCAGGACGACGTCGGCTTCCCAGTGGTTCGGGTAGGACTGCACGACTGTGAGACTAAACGACGAACGGCCGGTTCCGGGGGCGCCCGGTGTGTCCCGGGCGCTGTCACTTCGTTACACGCCGCTGACGGTTCACCTGTTAACGTCGTGCGAGCACGGATTCTTATAACCCTCGGCGGTGGCTGGCGAAATGACACGAGTGGTCGTGATCGGTGACTTGATGACCGACGCCGTCGCGCGCGCGTTCCACCCGTTGGCCCGCGGCAGCGACACTCCGGCGTCCGTGATCATGTACGGCGGAGGTTCCGGGGCGAACATCGCCTCGTGGCTGGCCGTGGAGGGTGTCGACACCACGTTCGTCGGTCGCCGCGGCTCCGACATCACCGGCCGTACCCGGGAGATGGAGCTCATGGGGTACGGCCTGGACTCGCGCATGGTGATGGACCCCGAACGGCCCACCGGTACCTGCGTGGTGATGATCACGCACCGGGGTGACCGGACGATGTTGAGCGATCCGGGCGCCAACGCCCGCCTCCAGCCCGAGGACCTGCCCCGTGACGTGTTCGGTCCCGACGGGCACCTGCACGTGTCGGGGTACACGCTGATCAACCCCGACTCCCGGCGCGCCGCCCGGGTGGCGCTGCGGATGGCCCGTGAGAGCGGGATGTCGATCTCGGTGGACGGCGGTTCGCACGCTCCGCTGAAGCGCGCGGGCGCGGAGAACTTCCTGGACTGGACGCAGGGGGCGCGTCTGCTGTTCGCCAACCTCGACCAGGCCCGGGTGCTGACCGGTCGGGACGAGCCCGAGGCCGCCGCGAAGGTGCTGACCGCCTGGTTCCCGAACGTGGTGCTCAAGCTCGGTGAGAAGGGCGGCCTGTGGGCGTCCAAGACCCGCGAGGACTGCGTGACCGCGCCGGCCGAGCCGGTTGACCCGTCTCCGGGTTCGGTGGGCGCGGGTGACGCGTTCATCGCCGGTTTCCTGCCCGCGTGGCTGCTCGGCCGTCACCCCAAGGAGGCGTTGGGCCGGGCCCACCACCTGGCCGCGTCCGCCCTGCACCAGCCGGGCGCACGCCCGAACCTGGGCGAGGGCCAGCCGGTCCGCCGCGGTGCCCCGCGCGGCCAGCGCATCCGCTAGACGGTGCTCTCGGGGCCTTCGGCCGCAGCGTCTCCCCCTTCGTGGCCCGCCGTCGCCCGCCGGGGCGCTCCGCGCGGTACTCATCCTGTTCGAGCGCCCAGGAGGCCCGGACCGGACCCCCGTGGTGCAGGCCCTGGACATCGTTTCCGGGGGCGCTCAGGCGCCGGTGGTGGCCAGGGTCAGCGGAAGGACCTCGGGCGCACCGGCTCCGCGTAGCAGCGCGGCGCCCACGGTGAGGCTCCATCCGGTGTCGGAGTAGTCGTCGACCAGCAGCACCGGTCCCGGTGTCCGCTCCTGGAGCCGCGCCATCCGCTCGGTGAGCTCCTCCCCCGCCACGAGCGCCGAGTACACCTGTTCCAGGCGCATCGCGCTGTTGTGTCTGCGGGGCCCGGTGCCCTGCTCGGTGCGGTACTCCAACGTTCCCAGGGGCTCCAGACGCCCGAGCCGGGACAGCCGCTCGGCCAGGTCGGTGATCGTTCCGGGACGGGTGAGCGAGGGCATCGCCACCACCCCGACCGGGCGCCGCTCCCAGTCCCAGGAGGCCAGGACCCGCACCACGCCCTGGAGCATCCGCTCGTCCACGGGCGCGTCGGGAGCGTCGGCGGCCAGGACGCGGCGCAGCTCGTTGCCCCAGCCGATGTCGGTGAGACGGCCCAGGGCGCGGCCCTCCCCCGCCCGGAGGTCCTCCCTGATCCTCCCCGACAGGTTCACACCAAGGGTGCTCATCCCGGTCGGCCACTGGCGCCGGGGCGCGATCGGCGTGCCCGGCCGGTCCAGGTGCTCGGCGGCGGCCTCGCGTCGGCCCGGGTCGACGTCCGTGGGCCAGTACTCCCCCGTGCACACGTCGCAGCGCCCGCAGGGGGCGGCCTGGGGGTCGTCCAGCTGGCGGCGCAGGAACTCCATCCGGCAGGTGTCGAGGTCGAGGTAGTCCAACATCGCGCGCTGTTCGCGCTCACGCGCCGCGCTGACGGCCGCGTACCGGTCGACGTCGTAGGTCCACGGCTGTCCGGTGGCCTCCCAGCCGCCCCGGACCCGGCGGACGGCCCCGTCCACGTCCAGCACCTTGAGCATCTGTTCCAGGCGGGTGCGGCGCAGGTCCACCCGGGTCTCCAGGTGCGCGAGGGACAGGGGACCCCCGGCCTCGGCGAGCACCTCCAGGGTCTGGCGCACGGTCTGCTCGGGCGGGAAGGACAGTCCGGCGAAGTACTCCCAGATCCGGGTGTCCTCGCGGCCGGGCAGCAGCACCGCCTCGGCCCGCCGCACGCCTCGTCCGGCCCGGCCGACCTGCTGGTAGTAGGAGATCGGGGACTGCGGCGCCCCCATGTGCACGACGAATCCCAGGTCGGGCTTGTCGAAGCCCATCCCCAGCGCGCTGGTGGCGACCAGCGCCTTGACCCGGTTGGCGAGCAGGTCGTCCTCGGCCTCGCGGCGCTCGTCGGGGTCGGTCTGGCCGGTGTAGGCGCGTACGTCCATCCCCTGTTCGGCCAGGAAGCGGGCGGTCTCCTGGGCGGCGCTGACGGTGAGCGCGTAGACGATGCCCGAGCCCTCGATCTTGGGCAGGTGCTCGGCCAGCCAGCTGAGCCGCGCGGTGGGGTCGGGCAGCCGGGCGACGGCCAGGCGCAGGCTCTCGCGCTCCAGGGACCCGCGCAGGACGAGGGTGTCCCGGCGTCCGTCGCCCGCCTGGAGCTGCTCGGCGACGTCGTGGGTGACGCGCTCGTTGGCGGTGGCGGTGGTGGCCAGCACCGGGATGCCGTCGGGCAGGTCGTGCAGCAGGGAGCGGATGCGCCGGTAGTCGGGGCGGAAGTCGTGTCCCCAGTCGGAGACGCAGTGGGCCTCGTCGATGACGACCAGGCCCGCCCCCGCGGCCAGTTCGGGCAGGACCCGGTCGCGGAACTCCGGATTGTTGAGGCGTTCGGGGCTGACCAGCAGCACGTCGACCAGGCCCGCCGCCACGTCGGCGTAGGTGGTCTCCCAGTCGGTGGTGTTGGAGCTGTTGATGGTGCGCGCGCGGATGCCCGCGCGCTCGGCCGCTGCGATCTGGTTGCGCATCAGCGCCAGCAGCGGGGAGACGATGACGGTGGGTCCCGCCCCCTCGGCGCGCCTGAGGGCGGTGGCCACGAAGTACACCGCGGACTTGCCCCAGCCGGTGCGCTGGACGACGAGGGCTCTGCGGTGCTCGGCCGCCAGGGCGTGGATGGCGGTCCACTGGTCCTCGCGCAGCCGGGCTGAGTCCCCGGCCAGGGCGCGCAGGTGCGCCTCGGCGCGCTCGCGCAGCGCGCCGCCGGACGCGTCGGTGGAGACGGTGCTGTCAGGGGTGGGTGTGGCCATACGTCCTTTGGTACCAGAGCCGGAGGACGGTCGAGCGGTTGTCCACAGGCCCGGTTCATCCCGGCCCGGCGCCGCCACGAGCAGGGGCGGGGCGCGGGCGGTCGTCCCCGGTCCGGTCCCCCGGGGGGCGGGGCTCCGCTGCCCGGTCCCCGGCGCCCGAGGAGTCTCGCGGGCGCGCCCCGGCCTTCCGCCCCCTCTCCCCGCGACGCGGCCCCGGACGAACGGGGACCGAGTACCAGGGAACCCCACAAGGCCACCCGTGTAACAGAAAGGGAACTTTCCACTTTCCCGGCATTGCGCCACCCCGAGGGGAACTGAACACTCATTTACCAAGGCTCATGTCTGGGAGCGCTCCCGTACACATGGGGACGACCTCCCGAGGAAGCGAGCGAAAGGCACACCATGCAGCACCCATGGAGTCGGCCATCCCCCACTCCCCCCGACACCGGCCCGTCCAGGAGGAGGGGCGCGCGGTCCCCGCGGACCGCGGTCCTGGCCGCCGCCACCGCCCTGGTCTGCGCGGCGGGCGTGGCCTCCGCCCCGCCGACCGCCGTGGCCNCCGGCGGCTACAGCGACACCCTGCCCGCCGGAGCACCCGGCCCCTCCGACCTGAACGGCACCCCGGTCGACCCCAAGGTGACCGACGACTTCGAGGGGCACGCCCCCACCAACGAGTGGTGGTCGTCGCTGATCTTCCAGCGCTACCCCGACAACCCGTACGGTGAGAACCTCTTCGCCCACCCCGCCAGCTTCCGCCCCCACGAGGACGGGCTGGAGATGGGCTATCCGGAGGACCACCGGATCGTCGGCGACGGACTCAAGTACGAGTACCCCCACACCGCCGACCTGTCCCTGGGCGTCGAGGGACTGAGCTCGCCCGACACCCGGGTCGCCGACCACGGGGACTGGACCGTCACCGCGCACTGGGAGGGCGCCGGACGGACCCTGCGCGTGACCATGGGCCAGGGCCTGCCCTTCGCCTACGCCGACACCGCGGGCGGCGACGCCCAGGTGACCTTCGCCAGCGCTCCGGAGGTCTGGCACCAGGAGGGCTCGGTCATCGGCGCCAGCGTGGACGGACGCCACTACGCGCTCTTCGCCCCCTCCGGCACCCCCTGGACGCGCTCGGGGACCACCTTCACCGCGGCGACCGGAGCCGAGGGCCACTACTCCGTGGCGGTCCTGCCCTCCCCCGAGGACCTGGCCACGTTCGCCCCCTACGCCCACTCCTTCGTCACCGGCTCGCGCGTGGAGTACGACTACGACGAGGCCGCCGCCACCCTGACCAGCACCTACCGGTTGGAGACCACACCCCGCGAGGGCAGCGAGGAGGGCACGCTCATGGCCCTCTACCCGCACCACTGGGCGGAGGCCACCACCCCCGTCACCGACCTCTCCTACGCCTCCCCCAGGGGCGAGATGCGCGTGGTGGAGGGCGCGAGCTTCACCACCGAGCTGACCGCCCAGGGCATCCTGCCCAGCCTGCCGACCGTGGACGGCGCCGACCACGACCGCATGCGCCAGCTCATCGACGCGGTGTTGGCCGAGTCGGAGCACTTCCCCTCCCCCGGTGACACCTACTGGGACGGCAAGGCGCTGGGCAGGCTGGCCCAGCTGGTCCCCATCGCCGACTCCATCGGCCACACCGCGGGCCGTGACGCGCTCCTGGACCTGGTCAGGAGCCGTCTGGAGGACTGGTTCACGGCCGGGGGCACGCACCAGTTCGCCTACGAGGCCGACTGGGGCACCATGCTCGGCTACCCGGACAGCTTCGGCGCCGCCACCGAGGTCAACGACCACGACTTCCACTACGGCTACTTCGTCTCGGCGGCGGCGGTCGTCGCCCGCTACGACAGCGCCTGGGCCGACGAGGACGCCTGGGGCGGCATGGTCCGCATGCTGATCCGGGACGTGGCCGAGACCAACCCCGACAGCGACATGTTCCCGCGCCTGCGGTCCTTCTCCCCCTACGCGGGGCACGGATGGGCCTCCGGGCACGCGGGGTTCGCCGCCGGCAACAACCAGGAGTCCTCCTCCGAGGGCATGCACTTCGCCGCCGCCACCGCGCTCTTCGGCGCCCTGACCGGCGACGAGGAACTGCGCGACCTGGGCGTGTACCTGCACACCACACAGGCCTCCGCCATCACCCGCTACTGGCAGAACCACGGCGGTGACACCTTCCCGGAGGACTTCGGGCACGACGTCGTCGGCATGGTGTGGGGCGACGGCGGGGACTACCGCATCTGGTGGAACGGCGGCGAGGAGGAGCACTACGGCATCAACTACCTGCCCATCACGGCGGGTTCTCTGTACCTGGGGTACGACCCCGGACACGCCGGAGCGATGTACGAGTCGTTGGTGAACCGCCTCGGCCACGAGCCGCGAATCTGGCGCGACATCCACTGGGAGCACCGCGCCCTCTCCGACGGCGACGACGCCCTGCGCATGTTCGAGGAGCAGTGGAACACCTACGAGCCGGAGGCGGGTGAGTCCAAGGCGCACACCTACCAGTGGGTCTCGACGCTCGCCGAGGTCGGCACCGTGGACACCTCCGTCACCGCCGACACCGCGCACTACGCGGTCTTCGGCGACGGCGGGGAGCGCACCCACGTCGCCTTCAACCCCACCGGATCGCCGCTGACCGTCACCTTCTCCGACGGCGTCCAGCTGAACGTGGAGCCGCGTTCGCTGGCCTCCACCACGGGCGAGGGCGGCGGAGGCGACCCCGGCGACCCGGACGACCCGGGTGACCCGGGCGGCCCCGGTGAGGGCAACGTCGGCGACGGCCGCCTGCACCTGACCCCCTCCGCCCTCTCCGACGCCCCGCACGGCTCCGTCGACGCGGTCACCGTCGCCTCCGCCGGAGGCCGCAACCAGGACGGCCTGCCGCCGGACGACCGGGTGGTCCTGCGCGCCGACGACCTGACCGGAACCCACACCGGCGGCGCCACCGCCTTCTCCCTGCCGGTGGACTCGGGCGGCGGCGTCGGCAACGCGGTCCAGGTCCGCGTGGTCTACGACCTGGACGGCGACGGCACCGACGACCGGACGGAGACCTACCACTACTTCGCCACCAACGACCTGGAGGGCTGGGAGGAGTACACCCAGGACCGGGGCGTCGCGGGCGGCGACGGAACCCTCGGCGACCTGGAGGGCGGCTCCGTCCGCGTCGAGGTGTGGAGCGCCCTGGGCGACCATTCCTCACAGATCCTGGTCGGCCCCGAGGGCGGCGCCTCGATCACGATCCCCTTCACCGACTGACGACGGCCCCCGCGGTCCCGGACCCTCGGTGCCCGCGGGCGCCGAGGGTCCGCGCGTCCCGTGCCGCCCCCGTGGCGGCACGGGACGTACCGGCCGAAACCGCCCGTTCCACCGCTCCGTTTCGGTGGTCCCGGGCACGATCGGACCGTTTTCCGTCCGTCCCGCACGACGGTGGAGAGGTACCCCTCCACCCGTACACCACCAGACCAGAGCGCGTGCCACCCGGTCGCGGGCGGCACTCCGTCACACGACTCACACGCGCCCAACCACGCTCCCGTGTACGTTTCAGTCTCTGGCACAGGCCAGAATTACGGACATGGCCCGTACTACTTCCCGTCCCCCCGAGGATCTCGCCGAGAAGATCATTGACATCGACGTCTCCGAGGAGATGCGCGGCAGCTTCCTGGAGTACGCCTACTCGGTGATCTACCAACGCGCGCTACCGGACGCCCGCGACGGTATGAAACCGGTGCAGCGGCGCATCCTCTACCAGATGAACGAGATGGGGCTCCGGCACGACCGCGGCCACGTCAAGTGCGCCCGCGTCGTCGGGGACGTGATGGGCCGCCTCCACCCCCACGGCGACAGCGCCATCTACGACGCGCTCGTGCGCCTGAGTCAGCCCTTCGCCATGCGCGTCCCGCTGGTCGACGGCCACGGCAACTTCGGTTCCCTGGGCGGTGACGACGCGCCCGCCGCCATGCGCTACACCGAGGCCCGTCTGGACCGCGCCGCCGAGCTGCTGGTCGCCTCCATGGACGAGAACGTCGTCGACTTCAAGCCCAACTACGACGGGCAGGAGACCGAACCCGACGTCCTGCCCGCGGCCTTCCCGAACCTGCTGGTCAACGGAGCCTCCGGTATCGCGGTGGGTATGGCCACCAACATGGCCCCCCACAACCTGGGCGAGGTCATCACGGCGGCCCGCCACCTGGTCGCCCACCCCGACGCCACCCTGGAGGACCTCACCGAGTTCGTGCCGGGTCCGGACCTGCCCACCGGCGGCACCATCATCGGTCTGGACGGCATCCGCGACGCCTACCGGACCGGCCGGGGCACCTTCAGGACCCGTGCCACCGTCTCCATCGAGAAGGTGTCCGCGCGCCGCACCGGCCTGGTGGTCACCGAGCTGCCCTACAGCGTGGGCCCGGAGAAGGTCGTCAGCCGGATCAAGGAGCTGGTGCAGTCCAAGAAGCTCCAGGGCATCTCCGACCTGAAGGACCTGACCGACCGCAACCAGGGACTGCGCCTGGTCATCGAACTCAAGAACGGCTTCAACCCCGAGGCCGTCCTGGAGGAGCTGTACCGGCTCACGCCGATGGAGGAGTCCTTCGGCATCAACAACGTCGCCCTCGTGGACGGCCAGCCCCAGACGCTGGGCCTGCGCGAACTCCTCCAGGTCTACGTCGACCACCGCCTCGACGTGGTGCGCCGCCGCAGCGAGTTCCGCCGCACCAAGCGCCAGGAGCGCCTGCACCTGGTGGACGGCCTGCTCGTGGCCCTGCTGGACATCGACCGGGTCATCGCCCTGATCCGCGAGGCCGACGACACCGCGGCGGCCCGCGAGGCGCTCATGGGCGCCTACGACCTCTCGGAGGTCCAGGCCCGCTACATCCTGGACACCCCGCTGCGCCGCCTGACCCGTTTCGACCGGCTGGAGCTGGAGACCGAGCGGGACAAGCTCAACAAGGAGGTCGAGGCCCTCACCGCGATCCTGGAGTCGGACAAGAAGCTGCGCCGCCTGGTCTCCAAGGAGTTGGGCGACGTCGCCAAGGAGTTCGCCACCCCGCGCCGCACCGAGCTGCGCGAGAGCGACGGCGCGGCCCGCAGCGCGGTGATCCCGCTGGAGATGGCCGACCAGCCCTGTCACGTGCTGATGGGCGTGGACGGCACGATCGGCCGCAGCAAGGGCGCCACCGTGCCGCGCGTGTACGAGGGCCTGCGCACCCGGCACGACGCGGTCCACGTGTCCGTCCCCACCACCTCGCGCTCCGACGTCGGGCTGGTCACCGACCTCGGACGGATGATCCGCGTGCCGGTGGTGGAGCTGCCCGAACTGCCCGACGAGGGCGAGGGGAGCCCGCCGCTGGCCTCGGGGCTGGCGGTGTCCGAGTTCGTCCAGCTCGACGGGGACGAACGGGTGGTGTCGGTGGTGGCGATGGACGCCTCCGGCCCCGGCTTCGTCGTGGGGACGCGCGGCGGCGTGGTCAAACGGGTCGCCCCGGACTACCCGCCCAACAAGGACGACTTCGAGATCCTGACGCTCAGGGACGACGACCGGGTCGTGGGCGTCACCCAGCTGTCCACGGGCGAGGAGGACCTGGCCTTCATCACCTCCGAGGCGCAGCTGCTGCGCTTCTCCGCGAGCACCGTACGGCCCCAGGGACGGCCCGCGGGCGGTGTGGCGGGTATCCGCCTGTCGGAGGAGGCCCGGGTGCTGTGGTTCGGCGCCGTACCCAGCCCGGAGGACTCGGTGGTGGTCACCGTCTCCGGCTCCTCCAGCGCCCTGGAGGGCACCCAGGCCGGTTCGGCCAAGGTCACACCGTTCGAGACCTACCCGACCAAGGGCCGCGCGACCGGCGGTGTGCGCTGCCACCGCTACCTCAAGGGCGAGGACACGCTGCTGTTCGGGTGGATCGGGCGCTCACCGGCCCGCGCCGCGCGCGCGGACGGCAAGCCGGTCCGCCTGCCCGACCTGAGCGAGCGCAGGGACGGGTCGGGTGAGGCCCTGCCACGGGCGATCGTTACCGTAGGTAGTGGTCAGACCGACTCCGGGATCACCGTCCCCGGAGCGGACGCCTGACACGTCACGCCCACACGCACGCGCCGCGCGCACCGTCGCGCGCACCGTCGCGCGGCGCGTCCACGACACGGACAAGGGAGCGAACCCACGTGAGCGACAACAGCGGCGCCGTCCCTCCGACGGATGCCTTCGAGGACCTTCTCGCGGGCAACGAGGCCTACGCCCGGTCCTTCTCCCTGAAGGGCCTCCAGCCGATCGCTGCTCGCGGTCTGGCCCTGGTGACCTGCATGGACTCCAGGATCGAGCCCCTTGACATGCTGGGACTGAAGCAGGGGGACGCCAAGATCCTCCGCAACGCGGGCGCCCGGGTGACCGACGACACCCTGCGCACCCTGGTCCTGGCGGTGTACCTGCTCGGCGTGGACCGCGTGATGGTCATGCCGCACACCCGGTGCAGGATGGCCTCGGTGGAGAGCGACGACGCCGTCCACGACCTCATCCAGGAGCAGTACGGGGTGGACACCCGCAGCCTGGAGTTCCACACCGACAACGACCAGCTGGGGGCCCTCCGGCACGACCTGGAGCGCATCCGCCACCACCCTCTGCTGCCCGAGGGGCTGCCGGTGATGGGCGCGATCTACGACGTGGACACCGGCAGGGTCGAACCCGCCGGCCTCTGACGCTCCGACCGATCGCGGCGACCGGACACGTGTGCGCCGCGCGTGCGCGGGGATCTCCCCAGTGGGGACGGAGGCGCGAAGCGCACCCCGAGGGCGCCTCCGCCCCACACGCCCGGGGAATGCGGCCGCCACCTCGGCCGTTGTGACCCCGGACGGCCCCGCGCCGTCGGAAGGAGCACCGTGGCAGACAACACCTACGACACCTTCAACCGCGCCCGTATGTTCCTGGAGCTGGGCGACCCCATCTACGCCGCCCGCATCCTCGAACCGATCGCCGAGCACGAACCCGAGAGCCGTTCCCTGCTGGAGCTGCTGGGCCGCGCCTACTTCCACTCCGCACAGCTCAACAAGGCCGAGCGGACCTTCCGCAGGATCATCGAGCTGGACCCCGTGGACAACTGGGCGCACATCGCGCTCGCACGCACGCTGGAGCGCCAGAGCCGACACGAGGAGGCCGCCACCTACCGGCGCATGTACTCCGTGATGTCCGGCGGTTCGCTGGACTGAACCGTTGGCCGGTGCGCCGTCCCGCCGTGGTCTCGTACCCGTGGCGCGTCCCGGCGCTCCACCCTCGCCACAGGCACGGGATCGTCCGAGGCGGGAACACCCCGGTGGTCACACCGGCACCACATCCGGCCGGCCCACGAGCCACCCCGCGGAGCGGGGCCGGGCCCAAGGGCCCGGCCCCCGTACGCGCGGACGGGCTACCCTGCTGGGCATGGCATCCTCACCGACAGGTCCGGAACCGGGCGACGGCGCCCCGTGGGTGGACCGTTGCGACGACAGCGTCCGTTCCTGGGCCGACGAGGCGGTGCGCCGGGTCGTCGCGGACGCCAACCGCTCGGCCGACACCCACCTGCACGTGTTCCCGCTTCCCCCCGGGTGGGGCATCGACCTGTACCTCAAGGACGAGTCCGTGCACCCCACCGGCAGCCTCAAGCACCGGCTGGCGCGCTCGCTGTTCCTGTACGGGCTGGCCAACGGGTGGATCCGTGAGGGCACCACGATCATCGAGGCCAGCTCGGGCTCCACGGCGGTGTCGGAGGCCTACTTCGCACAGCTGATCGGGCTGGAGTTCATCACCGTCATCCCGAGGAGGACGAGCCCCGAGAAGATCGCCCTGATCGAGCGCCACGGCGGCAGGTGCCACTTCGTGGACGCCCCGCCCGAGATGTACGCGGAGGCCGAGCGGCTGGCCGCCGAGACCGGCNACCAGTTCACCTACGCCGAGCGGGCCACCGACTGGCGCGGCAACAACAACATCGCCGAGTCGATCTTCGAACAGCTCGGCATGGAGCGCCACCCGTGTCCCGAGTGGATCGTGGTGGGCGCGGGCACCGGTGGCACCTCCGCCACCATCGGGCGCTACCTGCGCTACCGGCGCCTGGCCACCCGCCTGGCGGTGGTGGACCCCGAGAACTCGGCGTTCTTCCCCGGCTGGGTGACCGGCGCCCCCGACTACGCCACGGGCATGCCCTCCCGGATCGAGGGGATCGGCCGCCCCCGCATGGAGCCGAGTTTCGTCCCGTCGGTGATCGACCTGATGATGCCGGTGCCCGACGCCGCGAGCATCGCCGCGATGCGCCACCTGCACGACCGCACCGGGCTGTCCGCCGGGGGCTCCACGGGCACGAACCTGTGGGGGGTGTGGCACCTGGTCGCCAGGATGCTCCGTGAGGGCCGCCGGGGCAGCGTGGTCACCCTGATCTGCGACGGCGGCGAACGCTACCAGCACAGCTACTACAACGACGCCTGGGTTGCGGAGAGGGGGCTGGACCCCGCTCCCTACCGGGCGGCCATCGACCGCTTCCTCGACGAGGGGGTCTGGGAACCTCCCCAGACCCCCTGAGGGTTCCCGGTCAGGTGTCGATGCGGGCCACGTCCAGCTCCTGGGCGCCCTGCTGGATGAAGCGGCGGCGCGGGGCGACCTCGTTGCCCATCAGCAGGCTGAACACCGATGCGGCCTCCTCTGCCTGCTCCACCCGGATCCGGCGCAGGGTGCGGTGGCGCGGGTCCATGGTGGTCTCGGCCAGCTGGTCGGCGTCCATCTCGCCCAGGCCCTTGTACCGCTGCACCGGCTCCTTCCAGGAGATCTTGCGCTTCTCCAGGTCCAGCAGCGTGCGGGAGAGCTCGGCGTCGGAGTAGGTGTAGATGTAGCGGTCCTGGGGCTTGCCCCCGCGCTTGCGGCGGGTGTTGGTCAGCTCGATGCGGTGCAGCGGCGGCACGGCCGCGAACACCCGCCCGGCCTCCAGCATCGGCCGCATGTAGCGGTAGATGAGCGTGAGCAGCAGGCAGCGGATGTGCGCGCCGTCGACGTCGGCGTCGGCCATGAGGATGATGCGGCCGTAGCGTGCGGCGTCGATGTCGAAGGTGCGCCCCGAACCGGCCCCGACCACCTGGAGGATGGCCGCGCACTCGGCGTTCTTGAGCATGTCGGTGACCGAGGACTTCTGCACGTTGAGGATCTTGCCCCGGATCGGCAGCAGCGCCTGGAACTCCGAGTCGCGGGCCAGCTTGGCGGTGCCCAGGGCCGAGTCACCCTCGACGATGAACAGTTCGCTGTGCTCCAGGCCCTCGCTGCGGCAGTCCACCAGCTTGGCGGGCAGCGCCGAGCTCTCCAGGGCGTTCTTGCGCCGCTGGGTCTCCCTCTGCTGACGCGCGGCCAGGCGTGCCTTGGCGGCGCCGACGACCTTCTCCAGCACGGCGCGGGCCCTGGCCTTCTCCACCTTCCTGGTCGAGGTCAGGAACTCGCGCAGTTCCTTGCCGACCACCTGGGAGACGATCTTGGCGGCCGCGGAGGTGCCGAGGATCTCCTTGGTCTGGCCCTCGAACTGGGGTTCGGGAAGGCGGACGGTGACGACCGCGGTGAGCCCCTCCTGGGTGTCGTCCTTGGTGACGGGGTCGTCGCTGTTCTTCAGCAGCTTGGTGGTGCGCAGCTGCTCGTTGATCACCCGCACCAGGGCGCGCTCGAAACCGTTGAGGTGGGTGCCGCCCTTGGGGGTGGCGATGACGTTGACGAACGTACGCACGTTGGTGTCGTAGCCGGTTCCCCAGCGCAGGGCGACGTCCACGTCCAGGCGGCGCTCGACGTCGGCGGGCACCATGTGCCCGGCGTCGTCCAGGACCGGGACGGTCTCGGTGAAGTTGCCGCTGCCCTGGATGCGCAGCACGTCGCTGACCGCCTCGTCGGGGGCCAGGAAGGTGCAGAACTCGCTGATCCCGCCGTCGAAGCGGAACTCCTCCTCGTGGGCGGGCTCCCCCTCGGTGCGCTCGTCGCGCACGGCGATGGTCAGACCGGGCACCAGGAACGCGGTCTGGCGGGCCCGGTCCAGGAGCGCCTCACGGGCGATCTCGGCGTCCTTGAGGAAGATCTGCGTGTCCGGCCAGAACCGGATACGGGTTCCGGTGATCTTCTGGGCCACCTTGCGGACCTGCTCCAGGCCCGAGGCGGGCGTGAACTCGGCGTCGGGCCCGGCCCCGGCGAAACGCCCGGCGATGCCCCGCCGGAAGCTGATCGCGTGGGTACGGCCCTGGCGGTCGACCTCGACGTCCACACGGGCCGACAGGGCGTTGACCACCGAGGCGCCGACACCGTGCAGGCCGCCGGAGGCCGTGTAGGAGCCGGAGCCGAACTTACCGCCCGCGTGGAGTTTGGTCATGACCAGTTCCACACCGGACAGGCCGGACTTGGGCTCGGCGTCCACGGGGATGCCCCGGCCGTCATCACTCACCGACACCGATCCGTCGGCGTGCAGGGTGACGTCGATCCTGCCGCAGAAGCCGCCCAGGGCCTCGTCCACGGAGTTGTCGATGATCTCCCACATGCAGTGGGTGAGGCCGCGGCTGTCGGTGGACCCGATGTACATGCCCGGCCGTTTGCGCACCGCCTCCAGACCTTCGAGGACCGACAGGTGCCGGGCCGAGTAATCCTCGGGGTCGTGGACGGCTGCGGTCAAGGCTGTCACTCGGACATCTCCTGCGTCTTGAGGGCCATCGGGGCGCTGATGCGGTGCGTGCCCTTTGTACCGCGCCGCACTGACGATAAGGGGGCGGCGTGCCGGTCTCTCGCTACCACCGGGGACACGGCGGGAGGACGGGGGCCTGCCCCGCGCGAGACTACCACCTCTGGTGGATGCGACCCGGATACTCCCCTTTTCCTGGGATGCGGGGCCCGCGACCGGGTACAACCAGGACATGAGACAACACCAGGGCATCAACCAGGCAGATTCCGCTGTCGGCGTACAGGGGACCAGGTTGGGAACGTCCTGGTCGGGTTAAATGTTGTCAGAGGTGACTAACGCCGAGTATTGAGGATGGCGAAGTGACTGGAACCCTTGCCCCCCCCCAGCCGCTGACGGCTGCTGACCGTTGCGACCGCTGTGGTGCGCAGGCTTACGTCCGGGTGCTGCTGAACTCCGGCGGCGAGCTGCTGTTCTGCGCCCACCACATGCGCAAGCACGACGACTCTCTCCGCAAGATCGCCTCGGACATCCAGGACGAGACCGACAAGCTCCACGAGAGCAAGACGGACGAGCGTTAGCCACAGAGCACAACAGAACAGGCCTGAACGTCGGCGGCGGCTCCTCCTCAGGAGCCGCCGCCCCCGTGTGTGCGGGGTGTGTGCTCCAGCACCCGGTTGTGGTAGCGCGACACCCGGGTGAACCCGGCGCGCTCGTACAGCCGCAGGGCCGGGGCGTTGTCGGCGACCACACACAGGTAGGCCCGCCGCGCGCCCCCGTCGTACCCCCAGCGCAGCAGGTCGGCCAGCAGCCCGGAGGCCACGCCGCGCCCGCGTGCCCCGGGCGCGGTGAACATGGCGCAGACCGCCACCGACTCCCCGTCCAGCACCGCGGCTCCCCGCCCCCGGCCCTCCGCGGCCACGCCGTAGGCGGCGTTCACCGGACCGAGGATGCGTGCGGCCTCCGGAGCGGACCATCCGGCACCGGGAGAGGCCGACACCGACGACGTGCCGGGGGCCTCGGGGCGTTCACCGAGGTCGCGTGCCAGGACCAGCGAGGGTTCCACCACCGCGTACCCGTGCTCGTCCAGCCGCCGGTCCACCTCCTCCTCGCCCGGCCACACCTGCACGCAGGGCCGCACCCCGCGTCGGGTGTAGTAGGCGGTGACCTCCGCGACGTCGGCTCCGGGGTCCAGCACGAGCGCGCTGTTGGCGCGCTTGGTGATCCCCTCGGCGAACCCGAACCGCCAGCCGCCGCGCTCCTCCACCTCGAACGGCGGCCAGTCCGACGTCACCCGCCGCGCCCACTCGTGCATGCCGTCTCCCTCTCCTCCGGCCCGTGAGCGCATGATGTTATCCGGAGGGCTCTCGGCGCCCGGAACCACCTCCCGGTAGGACTGACCGGTGGTGCGGGCACCCGGCGGAACGTCGTGTCAGCGTTCCTGACGCAGCGGCCTCCCGGCACCGAGGATGGCGGTATGCGCTCCACCCTCCGGAAACGTCTCCCCGCCCGGGGCTCCCTGTCACGGGCCCTGCGCCGCGACCTACCGGGACGGGCCGAGGCTCCCGTGCCCGGCCCCTTCCCCGGCCGCTGGCCGACCGTCGTCTCCCTGGTGGCGGCCCCGCTCCTCCTCCTGGCGGGTGAGCTGGTCAAGGCACCACACCACTTCTTCTTCCCGGAGCAGATCGCGGCGTACGCCGACCACCCCGACCAGCTCGCCTGGGGCTACGGACTCTGGCTGGTGGGACAGCTGGCCCTGATACCCGCCTTCGTCGGACTGGCGACCTCCGTGGCGCGCACACGCCCGGTCCTGGGTACCGCCACGGGGTTGGTCTGCCTGGTGAGCGTGGTGGTGACGGGCTTCACGGAGGGCGCGAACTTCGTACTGTTCCAGCTCGCCGACGCCCACTCCCCCGGTACCGCCACCGACGTCGTCGGCCACGTCTACTCCCAGACGAGCGTGGGTTACGTGTTGGCGTGGACGTGCCATGCCAACTGGGTCCTCCTCGCCGTGGCCCTGCTGTCGACCCGCGTGGTGGGGCCGGTGCGCGCCCTGGCCCTGGCCCTGGTGTGGGCGCACCCGAGCGGCGTCCTCAAGGGCTTCACCCCCGTCGGCGCGGTCGTCCTCGTCCTGCTGTGCGTCGTCTTCGTCACCCTCGCCGTCCGGATCCTCCGCCACCGGGGACGGTTCGCGGACACGGCCTAACATGGGCTGGTACCCGACCACCACCTGGGAAGTTCCACCATGCTCATCCTGCTGCCGCCGTCCGAGGGCAAGGCCACCTCCGGCGAGGGTCCCCGTCTCGACCTCGGGACTCTGACCCTTCCGGAGCTGACCGGGGCCCGGGAGAGGGTCATGGCGGCGCTGGCGGACCTGTGCTCGGGACCCGAGGACACCGCGCTGGACACCCTGGGCATCAGCGCCAGGCAGGCCGACGCGCTCAAGCGGAACCTCGACCTGGCCACCGCGCCGACCCTGCGCGCGGCCGACCTGTACACGGGCGTGCTCTACGACCGGCTCGGCCTGCCCGACGTTCCCGGGGCCGCCGGAAGGGTCCTGGTCTTCTCCGGGCTGTGGGGCGTGGTCGGTCCCGCCGACCGGCTTCCCCCCTACCGCCTGTCCATGGGTGTGAAACTGCCGCCGCTGGGCGGTCTGGGCGCCTACTGGCGGCGCGCGATGGCCGCGCCCCTGGACGCGCTCACCGGGGACCAGCTCCTGGTCGACTGCCGCTCGGCCGCCTACGCCGCCGCCTACACCCCAGGCAACGGCGTCACCGTCAAGGTGCTGCGCGAGCGCGTGGTGGACGGGGTCGTCAGGCGTTCCGTGGTGAGCCACATGGCCAAGGCCACCCGGGGCGACATCGCCCGGTCCCTGCTCGTGGAGGGTGTGGACGTCTCCACCCCCGGAGAACTGGTGGACGCCCTGCGCGACCTGGGGCACGCCGTGGAGCTGTCCGCTCCCCGCGTCCTCGACGTCATCGTCCGCGACTGAGACCGCGCCGGTCCCGGGCTCCGGCCGTGCACGCGAAAGGGGAGTGGCGGCCNNNTCGGTATCGCGACTTTATGCCGCACCTACAGTACGTGCGGCAACATGGGCACCGTCGGATGGATGACACGCAGTGCCGGGAGACCAAGGACGCTCCCGAGCACGACGGGCGCCCTGGAGTACCACGGGGGATGCTCCGGCACACGCGGGAGTCGCCACACCCGCGCGGACCACGGGGGCACCGGATCCCGAGTGCGCCGTCCCGCCCCAGGCAGGCGGGACGGCGCATCCGGGCCGGTCCGGTTCTCGTCAGTCCCCGGCCGACGGTCGGACCCGCCAGCCGGTCGACCACCTGGAGGAACCTAGTCCAGGTAGTCGCGGAGCACCTGCGAACGCGACGGGTGACGGAGCTTCGACATCGTCTTGCTCTCGATCTGCCGGATGCGCTCGCGGGTGACCCCGTAGACCTTGCCGATCTCGTCTAAAGTCTTGGGCTGGCCGTCGGTGAGCCCGAAGCGCATGGACACCACGCCCGCCTCACGCTCGGACAGCGTGTCCAGCACCGAGTGCAGCTGCTCCTGGAGCAGGGTGAAGCTGACCGCCTCGCCCGGCTGGATCGCCTCGGAGTCCTCGATCAGGTCACCGAACTCGCTGTCGCCGTCCTCACCCAGCGGGGTGTGCAGGGAGATCGGCTCACGGCCGTACTTCTGCACCTCGACGACCTTCTCGGGGGTCATGTCGAGTTCCTTGGCCAGCTCCTCCGGGGTGGGCTCGCGACCCAGGTCCTGGAGCATCTGGCGCTGCACGCGGGCCAGCTTGTTGATGACCTCGACCATGTGCACCGGGATACGGATGGTGCGCGCCTGGTCGGCCATGGCGCGGGTGATCGCCTGGCGGATCCACCACGTCGCGTAGGTCGAGAACTTGAAGCCCTTGGTGTAGTCGAACTTCTCCACGGCGCGGATCAGGCCGAGGTTGCCCTCCTGGATCAGGTCCAGGAAGAGCATGCCGCGACCGGTGTAGCGCTTGGCCAGCGACACCACCAGCCGGAGGTTGGCCTCCAGCAGGTGCTTCTTGGCGCGACCGCCGTCCTCGGCGATCCACTCCAGCTCGTCGCGGAGCTCGAAGGTGAGCAGCTCGCCCTCCTCCGACAGCTTCTCCTCGGCGAAGAGCCCGGCCTCGATCCGCTTGGCGAGCTCGACCTCCTGCTCGGCGTTGAGCAGCGGGACCTTACCGATCTGCTTGAGGTAGTCCTTGACCGGATCCGCCGTCGCACCGGCCGCCACGACCTGCGCCGCCGGGGCGTCGTCATCGTCGTCGTAGAGGACGAACGACTCGTCCTCGTTGGCGGGCTTGGCGGGAGCACCCACGGCCTCGGGCTTGGCGGGCTTGGCGTCCTTGTCCGCCGGGTCCGGCGTGTCCTCGACCAGCTCCAGCTCGGCGCCGGTGTGCTCGAGGTCGTCCATGCCGTCGTCGAACTCGCCGTCCGCCGCGAGTTCGAGCTCCTTGGCCGCCGTCTTCTTGGTCGCGGTGGCCTTGGGACCCTTGGCGGCGGTCTTCTTCGCCGCGGTCTTCTTGGGCGCCGCCTTCTTGGCGGGCTTGGCCGCGGTGGACTTCTTGGCCGCGGGCTTCCTGGCCGCCTTCTTGGCGGTGCCCTCGCCGTCCTCCACGGAGTCGACCACGGCGGTGACCGTCTCGGTCTGCTCCTGGGCCGCCGCCGCGCGCACGGGCTTGGCGGTCCTGCTCGCCGCGGTGGTCTTGGTGGACCTGGTCGAGGTGGACCGCGTGGCCGCCGTCTTGGTGGTCGCCGCCTTACGCCGCGGGGCCTTGCGCCGGGAGGAGGCCGACTCGGGAACGAGTACGGTCACGCCCTCCTTCGCGAGGCTGCGGAGCACGGACTGCGCCTGCGACATCGGGATTTCGGCCTCTTCGAAGGCACGGCGCACGTCCTCGGGCTCAAGGAAGCCCTGGGACCGCCCACGCTCGATCAGCTGCTGAATGACGGGCTCTTGCAGTGACTCGGACTGCTTCGAGCGAGTCGAACTGGCAGATGACACAAACACCTCTCGAACGGACGTGTGGCGAGATTGTCGGACCCGGTGGTCCGCCTGGCCGGGACCGGGCACGGCGCCCTCTCCCACCTGCGGCCTGGGATCGTCCCCACTGGGGCGGGGAAGCCGTTGGTCTTTCAAGCGTATGCGCTCCCCGGGATTCGTCCCCGTCAAGCGTATGCGCTCCGGGAGGTCATCCCCGCAGGGAATTCCTCCGCGTCGCGGGGCGGAACGGCTTCTTCACTGTAGGCAAGGCAATGGACTTGTTCGTACGGTCTGTTGTCGGTCTGTCGCCGGTACACCGATCCGGCACGGACTGGTGCGCACCGGTCCGCCACAGACCGATGCCCACCGGTTCGTCTCGGACCGGCGTCTACCGCTCCGGCACGGAGTCGATCACCGGAAGCTGAACGGCGAGCAGAGTGACGTCATCGTCCTGCTCATACCCATCGAGCATGCTCTCAACAAGGTACTCCAGCATCTGCTGTGGATCGCCCACCACCTCCGGAGGCGCCGAGGACGCCACGTCGACGAGTTCGTCGAGTCCGGAGTCGACGGACCGTTTGCGGTTCTCAACCAGTCCATCGGAGTACAGGGCGACGGTGTTACCGGGTTGCACGAAGAATTTGTGGTGACCCCGCGCGGAGCTGATCCCGAGCGGGGTGTCGGGCTCGGTGTCCAGCAGTGACGGCCCGGCGCTACCCGCCACGACCAGCGGCGGAAGGTGTCCCGCGTTACTGAGGTCGAGCTGGCCGGTGACCGGGTCCAGCACGAAGTACACCAGCGTGGTCACCTGGTCCATCCCCTCCGTGGCCGTGAACATACGGTCCAGTCCGGCGAGGACGTCGGCGGGTTCGGGCATGGAGAACGCCAGGGCGCGCAACGCGTTGCGGATGCGGCTCATTCCCGCCGCGGCCGGGATGCCCTTGCCCATGACGTCGCCCAGGACCCCGGCGACGCGGCCGTCCGGCAGCGGGAAGGCGTCGTACCAGTCGCCGCCGACCTGTACGTTCTGCGATCCGGAGCGGTAGTAGGCGGCCAGGCGTACGCCCCGCACCTCCGGCAGCTCCTCGGGCAGCATGCTGCGCTGGAGCTCCTCGGCGGTGCTGTGCTCCTGCTCGTAGAGGGTGGCGCGGCCGATGGCCAGCGCGCACTGCCCGGCCAGGGCCTCCAGGAACACGCGCTCCTCGTCCGTGACCTCCCGGGGCGTGGAGAAGGCGAAGCGCAGCGCGCCGATGGGGCGCCCCGCGGCCATCATCGGCAGCGCGACCCAGGCCCTCTCCGGTGTGGAGCGGACGAGTTCGGCGACCTCTGGGGCCTCGTCGAGCAGCGCGCCCAGCTCGGCCGGGTTGGCGGCGAGGCGGGGAAGCCGGTCGGCGATCGCCTTGGCGGCGATGTCGGGGTGGTCCGCCGGGAATGCGGGCCTGGGCAGCGGATGGGCGTGCGTGGCGGCGATGGTGCGCAGCCGCAGGCGGTTCCGGTCCAGCAGGACGACGCTGGTGTGGTCGGCCCCCACTCCGGAACGGCCGATCTCGGACACGGTGTTGACGACCTCGTCGGCGGTGAGCGCCTCGGCCAGGTCGGAGGTGGCCTTCTGGAGGCGGGCGGTGCGCATGGCCGCCTCGCTGAGCTGCTGGTTCAGGCGCTGGCGGAGTTCGTCGGCCTCGCGCTCGGTGGTGATGTCGACGAGGGTGCCGACCCACTCCGCGGCCCGGGGTCCGTCCATGATCGGGTGGGCGCGGGCCCGGTAGTGGCCGTAGCCGCCCGACGCGGTGCGCACGCGGAACATGGCGTCGAAGGGGGTGACGTCGAGGACGGCGTCCTCCCAGGCACGTTCGACGCGGGAACGGTCGTCGGGGTGGACCGCGTCGAGCCAACCCCGGCCCAGGTAACGCTCCAGGTCCTGGCCGGTGATGGCCCGCCACCGGGGGGAGTCCTCGTGGACATCGCCGCTGGGCCCGGCGGTCCAGACGATCTGGTTGCCCACCTGGAGCAGGGCGCGCAGCCGCTGCTCGTCGCGGCGGGGGNGCGGCCGACGTCACGGACGGCGATGAGGGCGACGTGCTCCTCGCCCGTTCCCGGTTCGGTGACGGGAAACCAGGTCAGGTCCCACCGCTGCCCGGCGGGCGTGCGGTGGCGTTCGCGGACGGCGTGTCCGTGCTCGCGCACGCTGGCAAGGCAGGCCTGGTGGCTGGCGGCCGCCGTCGGGTCCCCGCTCTCGTCCAGCAGGCTTCCCGGGGTCCGGCCCAGGCACTCGGCGGGCGTCCGGCCCAGCACCGCGTCGGCCAGACGCTGGTTGATCGTGCCGAAGGCGTCGTCGGGGCCGAGGAGCGCGAACCCGATCGGGGAGTCGGTGAGAAGGGATTTCACCGCGTCGGGGAGGTCCGCGCCGTTGATCCGGGGTGGTGGAATGGACGTCTCGGCGCTCAACTGCTCGACACCTCCGGAACCGTCGATTCCCCATCCGTGTTTCGTTGGGGGATGTGCTGCCTGAACCGCGTGGCCCCTGTCGACCGGCCGTCCACGGCGCAAAGACCGGGAGTCGCGCGGCGCCGAAGGTGATCGGGGGCTCCGCGGCTCTCGGAAGTCACGCTCGATGACTCCTCTCGGCCGCTGTCACGGCTCAAGCATAAGACACAGCCGTCCACACGCAACGGCCGTCGTGGGGAGACACCGTCTCCAGGCACGGATGGTAAATAATAGGCCACCCGACGCCCGTATCACAGGGGCCGGAAGTCACACGGGCGTGTTTTCCGCGCATTCACGGCGATGGGGGTTCGTGGCGGGTTTGCGTTCCATGCAGGTGAACAGGAACGCTATATGCCCGAAAAGCCCTTTTCGCCTTGTTGACCTGCGGGGATGGTGGTGATCGGGTAAACGATGCTTCCCCGAGGTTTTATCAACAGCGTGCCGGGAGAGGGGTTGACAGTCTGTTCAGAACAAGTGGAATGGGTGAAGGTCACCGTCCAGGCCATCTTCAGCTAGGGGTGTGAGCGAGAATGCTCCAGACCTTCCCGGTCCAGGATCTCAGGCGGATCTCGGCACGGCTCCACGACGAGTTCAGTGCCCTGTCCCACCGCTGTGTCGAACGCTGTGTCAGCGACACCTGGAACTGTGTCGAACACCTGGGCATCACGGTCACGCCGCATCTGGTCGAGCGGGTCGCCCGCGAACACCTGGAGGCGATGGTGAACTCCGTGCCGCCCTCCCAACCGATCAGGACCGCGCCGCACAGGTCGGCGACCGGCCTGTTCGGCGGCCATCACGGGGTTCCGGAACCGCGCTGAGCCCACGGCTCCCCGGCAGGGCGCGGTTCCCCGCGGGGTGTCGTGCTCCGACCGGTCCGGACGGGTCCGGAAGCCGTCGGGCGGCAGAGCCCACACCCGGGTCTGGCATACGCTCGGGTGGTGCCCTCCCCGACACCTCCACCCACAGGTCCCGAACCGGTGCCCGGCGCCGTCTTCGACGAGATGCTGCGCGCCGCCAGGGCGCTGCTGGCCATGCGCCACCCGCTCGACGCCGAGCTGGCCTTCAGCGAGATGCTCGGCACCTGGTGGGGTGAGCGGGTTCCCGGCGTGGACGTCGAACGGCTGCTCGGCGAGGGCCTGATCGCACACGCCACCGCCTCCGGCAAGCCCGCCGGGCTGGGCGTGCTCGCGGCGATCACCGCCCTGGGCACCTCGTCCGGACAGCGGAGCCTGGCCGAACAGGGGATGATCGCGCTCAGGGAACGCGGTCTCCAGGTGCCCGAGTGGGCCTCCCAGCTCGGCGTGGTCACGCCCGTGGCCGCCTACGTCAGCACGGACCAGTTCGGTGACACCGACGATTTCGTGTGCGTGTTCAGCCGCGACCGCGGCCACACCGGTGATCCGGGGTCACTGCCGCCCGAGCACGCGCTGATCCTGGTCCTGGACCACAACGGCGGCGGTGTGCTGCGGGACGCCTGGGTGACCACCAAGGTCGAACGGCTGTTGCAACGGTGCCGGGAGAGAGCCGAGACCGACGAGTTCGCCCGGTTCTCGCAGGTGGAGCTGACCGAGGCGCGGGCGGTGCTGTCCCGGGCGTTGGAGCGCACCGGACAGGTGGTGGCGGGCGCGTCGGAGGACCGGGCCTCGGGCCCGGCCGTGGAGCCGGTGGGCCTGAAGGTCTCCGACCTGACCGGCGGTTCGCTGGCCGCGCACTTCGCACTGGTCAACGCACGGGTACGGGCGCTGCCCGGACCGCCCGACGGGGTGGACCCCTCCCCCGTGCCGGTGTGGCGGCGCGACCGGCGGGCGGTTCTGGCCGCCCGGTTCCTGGCCTCGGACGAGGCCGCCGAGCTCTCCGACTCCTACGCGGCGAGCCGTTGCGCCGACCACATCATCGCGCACGGCTGTGACGTGGACAGCGGTCGGCCGATGCGCGTCAGCCCGCGCAAGGTGGAGTCGTTCCTGCTGCACTGGCTGCCCGGCAGGGTGGTGCTGCTGCCCGAGGAACAGGAGGCCATGCCGCATGTTCTGGCGGCGTGGGTGCGTTGGGCGGGCGGACGCAACGGGCTGCCGGAGGTGGCGGTGGGGGCGACGCTGGACGCGGTGTGGGAGTCCACGTCCGAGTTCACCCGCACCTACCGGGATCCGGCGCGGCCGCTGGGGCTGCGCCAGGAGGCGGTGCGGCGGCTGCTGCCGGACGGCGACTTCGCGTCGCTGGCGCGGCGGATGTTCGCGTTCCCGCTGTTGGCGAGCGAACTGGTGACGTGGGCGCCGGAGGAGTTCGATCCGGACACGGAGAGGGGGCGGCGGGCGCTGCTGCGGCTGGACCACTACGGCGAGTACGAGGCCGCCAGGCCGCACACCGGCCGCCACTCCAGCGGGCAGGACCGCTGGTACCGGCCGGTGACGGGGGACGACCCCGACCGGGAGCGGGATCTGGCCCGGCACGAGCGCCTGGCCCGACGGCTGTGGCACGGCAGACCCGCGAACCTGTGGGCGGCGGCGCGCCGGATGCTGGACCGGGGTGTAGACCGGCCCACGGTGCTGGCCGCGCTGGCCGAGGTGCTGGACTCCGCCTCCGGGGAGAGCGACCTGCGCCGCCGCCTGGACTCGCTCTAGCGGTACCGGGCCGAAACGCTCCTGGTGTGACCGGAGTGGCCCGACCCCGAGTACGACGGACAGGACCCGTCGCCCGAACGGCCTACTCCAGCATGCGCTCGCGGAGCCGCTCGACGGTGCCGTCGGAGAGCCCGAGCCCCTCCTTGACGTAGGCGTCGAAGGACCCGTGGACCTCGTCGACGTGGTCGAATGCGGTCTCCAGGTACTCGGCGCGCACCCGCGTCATCGGGACGACCTCCTCCCAGTCCAGATCGCTGTGCCGCGCCAGCCTGCGCATCCACTCGTCGGTGTTGGCCTGGCGCTCGTTGCTGGCGAGGTAGTCGGCGACCACCACGTCGCGGTCCACACCCAGCAGGCCCAGCAGCAGGGCGGCGCCCCACCCGGTGCGGTCCTTGCCCGCGCTGCAGTGGAAGACCAGGGCGCCCGGCCCGTTGGCGACGCGTTCGACCAGTTCGCGGTAGCCGGTGAGCGCCTCGGCGTCGGAGACCAGCTCGCGGTACACGCCGTGCATGAAGCGTTCGGCGGCGCCGTCGGCGAACATCTGGCGCGCCTTCTCCGGGTCGGCGAGGGCCAGCGAGAAGTTGGCCCCGGCCGCCTCCGGGTTCTGTACGGCCACGACCGCGTACTCGGCGCCCTCCGGGATGATGTCGGGCAGGGTCTCCCGCTCGTGCGGGGTGCGCAGGTCGACGAGCTGCCGGATGCCGAAGCCGTTGTAGACCGGCAGCTCGTCCGCGGAGATCGTGTGGAGGGCGTCGGAACGGTACACCAGGCCGTGGCGGACCCTGTGGCCCGAGGCCGTGCGGTGGCCGCCGAGGTCGCGGAAGTTGGGAGCGCTGGAGAGGAGGAAAGCGTCGTTCGTCACCTTCGTGACGATACCCACCCCGCCAGGACCACGTCAGCGGACGTCCGGTTCTCCCCGGAGGGGACGCTCGAATCCCCGGTCAGGAACCCTCGCGCATGGCGGTGATCTGCTCCCCCGCCTCCTTGACGTCCTTGGCGGTGTCCACTCCGCGCCAGAACCCGTCGATGCGGTAGGCGGTCAGACGCCCCTCCTTGGCCAGTTCGGGGAAGGTGGAGGACTCGTGGTCGCCCTTGGTCGGCAGCAGCGGGGTGATCCCCGGCTCGAACAGGTACACGCCCGCGTTGATCCACACCGGAAGCAGCGGGCTCTGGGTGAAGCCCTCGATCCGGTCCCGGTCGTCCACGTCCACGATGCCCCAGGTCGTACGGAACTGGGACAGGGCCAGCGTGGCCATCCCGCCCCTGTCGCGGTGGTGGGCGGTCATCTCGTCCAGGGGGAACCAGGTGAGCACGTCCCCGTTGAGCGCGAAGTAGGGGGCTTCCTGGTCACGCAGCCCGGTGGAGGCGAAGCGCAGGGCGCCGCCGCGCCCGAGCGGTTCGTCCTCGACCAGGAGCGTGATCTCCGGTCCCGTCCCACGGGCCTCCAGGTACTCGCGCAGGACCTCGGCCTTGTAGCCGCAGGAGACGACGACCTGTTCGACGCCGTGGCCGGTGAGCCACTCCAGCTGGTAGTCGATGATGGGCCGTCCGGCCACCTCCACCATCGCCTTGGGGCGGGTGTCGGTGTAGGGCCGCAACCGGGTGGCCTGGCCCCCGGCGAGGATGAGGGCCTGCGTGACGGGGGACGCGGAGGATGAAGTGGGAGAAGCGGTCATGTGTCGGACACTAGCAGCCCGCGGCTCCGCGGCCCCCGGGTCTACTGCGTGGCCTCGGCGTAGGCCCTGCGGACGTCGGCACTGGTCAGCACGGTGAGTTCGGTGGCGGTCGCGGCCTCGCCCACCTCCTGCGACACCCGCAGGTCGCGGTGGGAGCACGCCTTCTCGAACAGGGAGCGGGCGAAGCGGCCGTTGCCGAGCTCGTCGATCCACCCGGCCTCGCACACGTGCGTGAAGATGCTCCGCAGGTCCCCGCGCGCGGTGTCGTCGAAGGCGTCACCGGTGCGCGCGGCCACCGCCTCGGCGATCTCGGTGAGCTCGTCGGGGGTGTAGGAGGGGAAGCGCACCCGCACGTTGAACCGCGAGGACAGCCCGGCGTTGGAGGCCAGGAAGGTCTCCATCTCCGCCGGGTAGCCGGCGAGCACGACCACGAGCCGGGACCGGTCGTCCTCGGCCCGCTTGAGCAGGGTCTGGACGGCCTCGGCCCCGAACGCGTCGCCGCCGCTGTAACCGGGGTTGACCAGGGAGTAGGCCTCGTCGACGAACAGCACGCCGCCCAGCGCGCGGTCCACGAGGCGGTTGGTCTTGACCGCGGTGGCGCCCAAGTGCTCGCCGACCAGGTCGGCCCGCTGGGCCTCGACCACGTCGGCGCGGCCGAGCAGTCCCAGGGCGGCGAAGACCCGGCCGAGCACCCGGGCCACGGTGGTCTTGCCGGTGCCGGGAGGGCCGGAGAACACGAAGTGCCGCATGGGCGCCTGGTTGAGCAGCCCCTGCTCCTCGCGGAGCTTGGCCACCCGCAGCTGGGCGACGATGGAACGGACCTGCTCCTTCACCGGTTCCAGACCGATCATGGCGTCCAGTTCGGCGAGCGCCTCCTCGATGCCGGGCGCCTCTCCGAATCCGGGCAGGCGGGAGGTGAGTTCCCGGTAGGCGGACTCCACGTCGGCGGAGCGGACGGTGATGAGGTCCTCGGCGCCGGGCCGGGGCGTGGGCCCGCCGCCGTCCGTTCCCGCGGTGACCACGCGCACGTCGCGGGCCTGGGCGGCCTTCTCGACCACCGAGCGGGCGAAGCGGCCGTTGCCGAGCTCGTCGACCACCTCGCGCTGGACCACCTGGTCGAATCTTCGCCGGAGTGTCTGCGCGGCCCCGTCGTCGAGGGTGTCGCCGCGCTGGTGGACGAGGGACTCGGCGATGCGGAAGAGCTCGTCGGCGGAGTAGCTGGGGAAGGTGATGCGGGTGGCGAAGCGCGAGGCCAGGCCGGGGTTGGAGGCCAGGAAGGCGTCCATCTCCTTCTCGTACCCGGCCAGGACGACGACGAGCTGGTCACGGTCGTCCTCGGCGCGTTTGAGCAGGGTCTGGACGGCCTCGTTGCCGAACCGGTCGGACTGCCCGTCGCCCTCGTTGACCAGGGAGTAGGCCTCGTCGACGAACAGCACGCCGCCCAGCGCGCGGTCCACGAGCTCGTTGGTCCTGATGGCGGTGGCGCCCAGGTACTCCCCCACCAGGTCGGCCCGCTGGGCCTCGACCACGCGGGAGGTGGGCAGCAGGCCGAAGGAGTGGAAGATGGTGGCCAGGGTGCGGGCGACGCTGGTCTTACCGGTGCCAGGCGGCCCGGAGAAGACCAGGTGGCGCAGCGGCCGTTCGACCGGGAAGCCCGCGTCGGCGCGTAGGCGGGCCGCCTCGATGGAGGCGGCGATCCCGCGCACCTGCTGTTTGACCGGGTCGAGCCCGACCATGTCCTCCAGTTCGGCCAGGGCCTGGTCGACGGGGACGGGTTCGGAGGGTTCGCCGTCGGCGGCGTTCCGGGATTCGGCGCCGGAACGTGCGCGCAGCGGTTGGGTACGGGAGCCGGTACCGCCTTGGTCTGCCTGGCCGCCCGGGGGACCGGTGCGCCGGGAGACGGGCATGGACCTGGCCGTCTCCCTCCGGTGGGCCTCGCTGTCCCGCCTGATCTGGTGGGAGGCCGACAGCCGCCACAACAGGCAGGCGCCGGCGGCGGCGTAGAGCAGGGCGATGCCCCAGGACGCGGGGAAGGCCTCGACGACCAGTCCGACCAGGGCGAGGGAGAACCCGGCGATGAGCCCGGCGGTGAGGGCGAGGGCGGCGGTGTGCCAGGCGGGGAACTCACGTGCCCGGCTGGTCGCCAGGACCACGAGCGGGGGCAGGGGCAGGACCAGTAGCGTGACGGGTTCGCCGGTCAGGGGGATCTGGAAGAGGGGAACGGCCACGGCGAGCCAGAGCACGCACACCATGACGGTGACGAAGGCGTCGACCGAGCGCATGAGGGCGGCGAGGACCATCAGCAGGACGAGGGTGCCGGTGACCGCGCCGAGGACGGAGATTCCCGTGACGAAGGCGACGACGGCGACCACGGTGAGTAGGACCAGGCCGGACACGAGGCGTCGGCCGAGGGGGATCCGGTGGTAGAGGGCGCGCAGACGGTCGAGTCCCGAGGGGCGTCCCGGCTCCGTGGCGGCGGTGGAGCGCATCTCACGCGTCATCCATGCCCCTTCCTGCGTGGGGGTCCGTGGGCGGTCGGCTCTCCTGACCGGCGGGGGTCGGGCCGGATGGCGTCGGGGGGACCGACGTCCACAGCCACAGCCTTGCCCCAAGTGGGGCGGATGTCCAGTGCGGTACAGCGTGTCGTGTCCCCTGGTCGGTGCCTCCCGCCTCCTTCCACGGCGCGCCGGGAGGGTCACAGCAGGGGTATCTGCCCGCCGGAGCCGGGGCGGACCCTGCGCAGGTGCCTCCAGCGGGGCAGGTCGTCGAGGTAGGCCCAACTCATGCGGTGGTGCGGGGTGGGTCCGGACTCGGCGAGGGCGGCGCGGTGCACGGGTGAGGGGTAGCCGGCGGCCCTCTCGAACCCGTAGCCGGGGTGGTCGGCGGCCAGGTCGGCCATGAGGGCGTCGCGGTGGACCTTGGCCAGGATCGCCGCGGCGGCGACGCTGACACAGGCCAGGTCGCCCTTGACGCAGGTGCGGACCCGCCAGGGGCGGCCGATGAAGTCGTGTCTGCCGTCGAGGATGACGGCGTCGGGCCGTGGGGCGAGCGCGTCCAGGGCGCGGCGGGAGGCCCGGTGCAGGGCCTCGGTCATGCCGACCTCGTCGATCTCCTCGGGGGAGGACCAGCCGAAGGCGTGGTCGGCGACCCAGGGCCGGAGCTGGTCGGCGAGCTCACGGCGGCGTTTGGGGGTCAGGCGCTTGGAGTCGGTCAGCCCGGAGGGCGGGGCGCCCTCGCCGGGGACCGCGGCGCAGACCAGGAGGGGGCCGGCCCAGGCGCCCCGGCCCACCTCGTCCACACCGGCGACCACCCGCGCCCCCGAGGCCCGGAGTTCGTCCTCCAGCTCGTAGGTGGGGGCGGTGGGCGGTGTGGCTGGTGAAGGTGTGGTCGGCACGGTCCCACCCTAGTGCCGAGGTACCCCGCTCCCGGACGCCTTCCCCGGACGGACCGGCACCGCCCCCGCGACCGACGTCACCGGGGGTCCAGCGGCGGAGGCACTCCCACAGCCCGCGCCCCTCGGTCCACCGGAAACCGCGCGACTCGCCGACCACAACACCAGGCTGTTGACCGTCACTTTGGGTAGTTTCCGCTTGTCAGTACCGTCGGCCGCCCGAGAGGGATGGACATGCAGCGCGCCAGGCCGTATCCCCGGCCACGGATCTCCCGGGACCGCCTCCACGACGTCGTCGCCGCCCTCGTACGGATCGGGGTCGGATGGATGTTCGTCGGTTACGGGTTCACTCTGCGTGGCCGGGAGGACTCGGTGGCCGAACAGCTCTCCGCCACCGGGTTGGGCGCGCTCTCCTTCACCGCGGCCGCCCTGCCCGCCCTGCTCGTGTCGCTCTCCCTCGCCTTCGCCGTGGGCCTGCTCACATGGCTGACCGGCCCCCTGCTCGCCGCGGCGGCCCTGCTGGGCGCCCTCACGGCGGGCGCGCCGGAGCTGGCGCCCCTCCCCTCGTGGGGGACGACGGCGCTGGTCACGGCGGTGTGCGTGCTGATGGCGGTGAACGGCGGACGCTGGTCCTGGGACCACCTCGTCCTCTCACCGAGGATCTCCGTGCGGCACCGGAGACACCGCCACCGGACGTCCGGGGAACGGGGAGGGAGACCCGCCGTTTCGCGCCGACGCCCCGAACACGCCCCTCCACTGCTCTATCCTGTGGGACAGGCCGCGCTACGGCGGTCGTATCGACTGTGACGCGATACCCCGCGGCCCCCTTGGCGTCCGCGCGGGTCCGCGTCTCCTTGACACGGATTCGGTGGGGGGAACGCCATGTCCGCCGCAGCTTCCGGCCCGAACCCTGACAGGTCCCTGGCCAAGCTGATCGAGATCGCGGAGCAGCCGACGCTCGGCCAGCGCCTGATCAGCTGGGGCGCCCGTCCGCCCGGTCGGCTCTACATCCCCGCGTGCGGCGTGGTCGGCCTGGTCCTGCTCTTCGAGGACAGCGTTCCCGGGGGGCACCTGGTCACGTTCGTCATCGGCCTGGTGGGCGGCCTGCTGCTCGCCGGGATGGGCGCCCTGCGCCTGGGGATCGCCCTGGCCGTGGCCCGTCCGATGATCCGCCACTACTGGCTGCGCTGGGTGTC
>NZ_ANAX01000247.1 GCF_000341065.1 Nocardiopsis halotolerans DSM 44410
CCGCGGCCATCGGCCTGGCCGCCGTCGACGTCCCGCTCCAGAGCCGGGTGCAGGCCTCCGAGAACGAGCTGCTCGCGCTGAGCGAGGGCGCCGACGACCGCACCGCCATCCCCCTCGACGGCCAGCGGGCGGGGCTGTACTCGCTGAGCGGTGTCTCGGTGTCCGGCGGCATCACCCACTACGCGGTCGAGGGCTCGGGACTGTTCACCCCCTCCGGGCTGGCCCACAGCACCGAGGAGATCCCCGAGGGCGTGTTCGTCCCCGGGCAGGGGTCGAAGATCTACGAGCACGTGTCGGGCGACTGGTACGTCTGGGTCGACCACTAGCGGGCGCGTGCGGCGGCCGTCCACCCCGCGGGCGGCCGTCCAGCCGTATCTTTAACCTTCTCCTTGCCGCCCGTTGTCCTTCTCCAACACGGTTCTCACCCTCGACCTGTACAGATGGACGCAGTCCCCCCGGGAGAGGCCGCCGGTCACTCCCGCAGCGGCGACAACCCTGAGGAGAGGCTCCATGCGCGAGTTCGCGCTCACCCTTCACCTGCGCATCCACGACTCGATCACCGCACTGCGCCGGGCCCACGCCCTCGGCGACGACGACCTGGCCAGCGCGCAGGTGGGCGAGGTCGAGGACCTGGTCGAGATCGCGGCCCGACACGGAATCGACATCGGCGCGGGGTACTCCTCCCTCTCCCCCGCCAGCTGAACGCTCACGAGACGACGAGGGGCCCGCGACCGTGACCGGTCGCGGGCCCCTCTCGTCACCCCGTCCCGCGTTCCCCGCGCGAAAGCGCGGAGCGGAGGGTTACTGGCGGTGGCCCCGCCCTCCGAACTCGTCGGCCATCTGCTGCTGGCGGTCGGCCGCAGCGGCGAACGCGCCCCGGGCGGAGTCCAGGGTGTCCCTCGCGTCCTCCGCCGACGTGCCCAGCGAGGCCCGCGTGGCATCCCCGCCGTTCATCACCTGGGGCAGCAGCTGCGCGGTCAGCAGGGTCGACAGCGCCGAACCGTCCCCCGAGCCGGCCTCGGTCTGCACCACCACCGGGCGCGGGGCGCGCTCGGCCAGGGCGGCGCCCACGTCCAGGCGGCGTCGGGCCAGCTCGTACTCCAGCACCGCGCGGTTGTCCCGGTAGGCCGTCGCCAGACGCTGCTGCGCCTTCGCCTCGTTCTCGGCGGCCACCAGGTCGGCACGGCCCCGCGTCTCGATCTCGTAGCGCACACGCTGGGCCTCGGTCTCCTGCTCCTCCAGCATCTGCGCCACGTCCTTGCGCGCCTTGTTGAGGGAGGCGCTGACCTCGACGATCTTCGCGTCACGGGTCTTCTTGGACCGCTCGATGTCCATCAGGAGGGTGTCGATCCGGCGCTTGCGCGTCAGCTCCCACTCCTGCTCGTAGGCGTCCAGCTCCTTGGCGACCCGCTCACGGGTGGACAGGTGCTGCTGGTACTGGCTGGGCAGCTGCACGTCGGGGATGTTGCAGCCGGTGATCCGCACACCGTACTTCTCCAGCTGCCCGTTGAGCAGGCGGCGCATGTCCTCGACGTTGGAACCGCGCAGGTCGTAGGCGGACTCGGTGTTGACCTGACGGCTGCGCTGGCGGATGGCGTCCTGCACCGCGCTGGACAGCACGAGGTCGAAGTTGCTGGCGCCGATGATCGTCACGAACCGGATGGGGTCGGTGATCTGGAACTTGAGGAAGAACTCGATCGACTTCAGCGGCACGTTCTCACGCGTGGGGCAGGCCAGGACCGGAGCCGTGTAGGGGATCTCCGTGCGGGTGTCCACCACGAAGTCCACCCGCGACCACGGGTGCCACAGGTAGTGGCGGCCCGGGCCGATCGGCTTCACGATCGCGCCGTACTTGGTGAGGATGCCGTGCGTGCCCTCCTCGATCTCGATGATCGAGCCGCGCCACCACCACAGGCCGGCGGCGACGATGCTGAGCACACCGACGATCAGGGTCGGGATGGCCACGGCGGTGTAGGCGACCCCCGCGATGACCCCGGCCACCGCGGCGTTGATGGTCATCATCAGCGCCGCGCACAGGGCGAACAGGCCGAACCAGGCCAGGACCGTCCACCGCAGGCCGCGGTTGTCACGCGGAATGACCACGGGGACGATCGCGCCCTGGTCGCCGCCGCGCAGTAGACCGGCCAGGTCACCCCAGGATGCGAGGGACTCCTTGATGCTGGAGCCGCCACCGGCGTTCACGGACTGGCTCATCTACTGACCTCCCTGGTTCGGGTCGAAGCCCTGGCCGCCCTGCGACCACGGCGGCTGGGGCGGGGCCTCGGGGGACGGGTGGGGAGCCTCCGAGGGCGGCTCCTCCCTCGGAGCCTCGTGCCGCCCCTGCGGCGCCTCGGGCTGCCCGGACGGCTGGGGGGACTCGGCCATACGCTCGTCGATGGCCTCCTCGGAGACGGACTGGCGGATCTCCTCCACCAGGTCCTCCCCCGGGTCCTCTCCGGCCTCCGGCGTGCCCTTGGGGTCGTCGGCGTCCTGGATGAGGGCGTTGATCTCCTGCTCGCGCTCGGCGATACGGCCCTGGATCTCACCCAGGCGCCCCCGGATGGCGTCCATGTCCTCCTGGGAGAACAGGGCGGTGTCGGACTGGCCGATGATCTCCTGGGCGATGCGCAGGTAGTCGACGCTGGCGGAGTCGCCCGACCCGATCCGCAGGACCTGCGGCAGGCTGTCGGACACCGCCTCCAGCTTCTCCAGGAGGTTCTCGCGGAAGCGGTAGTTGAGGATCTCGGGCGCCTCCGCGGCACTGACCGCGCGGATGTCCAGGGCCTGGGCCTGGAGGAGGGCGGCGTTGGCGTTGGCCTCGGACTCGGCCTCGACGAAGCGCTGGCGGGCCAGGGCGCGGGCCCGGTTGGTCTCGCGCTCCAGGGCGGTGTCCATCTGCGCCTGGTACTGGGCGATGTCGGCCTGGATCGCGGACAGGGTCTCGTTGAGGGTCGCCAGTTCCTTGTTCAGGTCACCCTCGTTCTGCTCCTTGCGCAGCTGGAGCTCGTACTCGAAGGTGTAGGCGTCCTTGGCGACGCGGACCATCTCCGGCGACGCCAGGTCCATCCGGTACTCCTGGTTGGAGGGCTCGGCGTGGGTGATGTTGGCGCTGGTCAGCTCGACGATCCCGCTGAACTGGCGGTTGAGCTGCTCCACCAGGCTCTGGGTGTTGTCACCGACCATGTCGTAGATCCCCGAGGCCTCCTGCTCGTAGATGAGGCTGCGGGTGGTCTCGCTGATCGCGTTGTTGAGCTTCTCCTGGAAGCCGTTCACCCCGCCCAGCGTGTACACGAAGTCGGTGGCGTTGACGATCCTGAACTGCACGAACAGGTCGATGGAGGCCTGTACGCCGCTCTTGGTGGGAGCCGAGTGGATCGGCGCGTTGAACGGGTACTCGCGCGTGGTGTTGACGATGTAGGAGACGCGCTTCCAGGGGTTGAGGAGCGTGACCCGGCCGGGCTTGTAGATGTTCTCCATCTTGCCGAAGCGGGTGACGATCGCCTCACAGCCCTCCGGGACCATCACCATGCCCTGACGCCACCACATGAACGCGGCCACGGCGAGGGTGATGATCCAGTAGTGGATGCCGAAGAGGGGGTTGAGCAGCGGATTGCCGCCCGCGACCGCCTGCGGGGTCAGGACGGTGACCGCGCCCACGACGCCGAGGGCGACCAGCGCGATGGCCGGGAGCATCGTCATGAAGGTCCGGCCGCGGGGGATCACCATGGGGCAGATGACGTGGACCGGGTTCCTGCCCTCACGCTCGTAGTAGCTGCGGTTGATCGCCTCGCCCGCGTTGTTGAGGGAGGTGCTCTTCTGCTCGATCCGGGTTCCGACGGAGTCGCCCTGCTCACGGGCGGCGACGAAGTCCCTGGGGTCGAGTCCACCACCCTCGGTGGCCTGTTGCAGCGCGTCGGACACCGCCTGGTGCGGATCGCCCCCCTGGGCGACGGCATCGGCCGCGCCGCGCACGGTTTGCGCGAACGACATAGGCATGAACTCCTTGGTGGGAGGTCGGGAACTATCGGCTTCGACGTCGCGTACCGCGCTCCGGTTCCAGGTGAGGAGCGGTTTCGTGATCGGATGAGCCGTAGTGGACAGCACTAACCTTGACACGGGACGCAACCGAAACCCAGGGGCTGTGTCCGGAGCGTGACAGGGGAACCCCCGGAGAACGACCACGGCGGGCGCGGCCGACCCGTCGGAACGGCACACGCGCCGACGGGCCCGGACGGCCCCACATGGCGCCGTCACCGGGCGGGGGATAACGTCGTTGACGCACGTACCGTACCGGTTCCGGCCGGAACGAGAAGGGGGACACCGATGCCCGCAGTACCCAGTTCCGTCCTCACCACCGCGGGCCTGATCGGCGGTTACACGGTGGCGCGCGCGACGGGCAACCGCCCGTTGGGCGGAGTCGTACTGGCGGCGTGCGGCGCCGCGGCCTTCGAGACCTGGCGCCGCCGCTCGGGGGTGGGCACGGCGGTCGCGCTCACGGGCGTGTACGTGGGCGCGTTCGGGCTCTCCCACCCGTTGGCGAAGAAGATCGGTTCCTGGCCCGCCGTACTGGGGGTGACCGCCGCGACCGCCGCGATCGCCGCCGCGTCAGGCGACTGCGAGTGCGACCGCGGCTGACACGGCCCGGCGGGGCACGGCGTCCCGTGCCCCGCCCCTCGTCCTCCGGCGCGGGTCAGCTGCAACCGCTGGTGGCGCCGCAGCCCTCACAGGCGTAGCAGCTGCCCGACGGGCGCATCTTGGTGCCGCAGGTGACGCACAGCGGCGCGTCCGCGACGAAGCCCCTGCCCTCCATCAGCTCCGCGGTGGAGTGCGCCCCGGTCGGCCGCTCCGCCGCCGAGGACGGACCCTCGCCACGGGCCGCCGGGGTCTCGGGCGCCTCCGCGTCGCGGGTGGCGGCGGACTGGGCGTAGGACTCCACCTGCGCGGCGACCTGGGCCGGGTCCTCACCCGCCAGCTGCGCCTGGCGTTCGGTGGCCGACAGCACCCCCAGGGCGGCGCGGTCCTCGTAGGAAAGGTGGTCCAGGGCCAGACGGCGGAAGATGTAGTCCACCACCGACTGGGCCATGCGGATGTCCGGGTCGTCGGTCATGCCCGCCGGGTCGAACCGCATGTTCGTGAACTTCTCCACGTAGGTCTCCAGCGGGACCCCGTACTGGAGGGCGATGGAGATCGCGATGGAGAAGGCGTCCATCACCCCGGCCAGGGTGGACCCCTGCTTGCCGAGCTTCATGAACACCTCGCCCAGGCCGTCGTCCGGGTAGGAGCCCGCGGTGATGTAGCCCTCGGCCCCGCCCACGGAGAACGACGTGGTCTCGCTCGGGCGCTTCTTGGGCAGGCGGCGGCGGACCGGGCGGAGCGCCTCGGCGGGCCTCTCCTCGGGTTCGGCCCCCTCCTTCGTCCCGGCGGTGGACAGCGGCTGGCCGACCTTGCAGTTGTCGCGGTAGACGGCGAGCGCCTTCAGGCCCATCCGCCAGCCCTCGAAGTAGATGTGCTCGAAGTCCTCGACCGTGGCCTCCTCCGGCACGTTCACCGTCTTGGAGATCGCGCCGGACAGGAAGGGCTGCGTCGCGGCCATCATCCGCACGTGGCCCATGGGCTGGATGTAGCGGAGGCCCATCGCGCAGTCGAACACCTCGTAGTGCTCGGGGCGCAGGCCCGGCGCGTCCACGACGTGCCCGTTCTCGGAGACGTACTCGACGATCGCCTCGGCCTGTTCGTCCTGGTAGCCCAGGTTCCCCAGCGCGCGCGGGATGGCCTGGTTGACGATCTGCATGGAGCCGCCGCCGACCAGCTTCTTGAACTTGACCAGCGAGAAGTCCGGCTCGATGCCGGTGGTGTCGCAGTCGAGCATGAAACTGATGGTCCCGGTGGGCGCGAGAAGGCTCGCCTGGGCGTTGCGCCAGCCGTTGCGCTCGCCGATCCTCAGGCACTCGGCCCACTCGCGGGTGGCCGCGTCGTGGATCGGCTCCTCCAGGGTTCCGACCGTGCGCAGGTCGTCGTTGGCGGCGGCGTGCTTGCGCATGACCCGCTTGTGGGCCTGCTCGTTGCGCTTGTAGCCGTCGTAGGGACCGACCACCCCGGCCAGCTCGGCGCTGCGCCGGTAGGCGGCGCCGGTCATCAGCGAGGTGACGGCGGCGGCGACGGCACGTCCTCCGTCGGAGTCGTAGGCGTGGCCGGTCGCCATGAGCAGGGCGCCCAGGTTGGCGTAGCCGATGCCGAGCTGCCGGTAGGCGCGGGGGNCACCGATCTTCTCGGTCGGGAAGTCGGCGAAGGTGATGGAGACGTCCATCGCCGTGATGACCAGCTCGGTGAGCCTGGTGAACCCCTCCACGTCGAAGGTGTCGTCCTCGCGCAGGAACTTCAGCAGGTTGATCGAGGCCAGGTTGCAGGACGAATCGTCCAGATGGAGGTATTCCGAACACGGGTTACTTGCACTGATACGTCCACTCTCGGGAGTGGTGTGCCAGTCCTGGATCGTGCCGTCGTACTGGATGCCCGGGTCCGCGCACTCCCAGGCCGCCCTGGCCATGCGGTGGAACAGGTCCCTGGCGTCGACGGTGGCGACGACCTCGCCGGTGGTGCGGGAGGTCAGCCCGAAGTCCGCGCCGGTGTCCACGGCGCGCATGAACGCGTCGGAGACCCGCACGGAGTTGTTGGCGTTCTGGTACTGGACGCTGAACATGTCGTCGCCGCCCAGGTCGACGTCGAAACCGGCGTCGCGCAGGGCCCGGATCTTGTGCTCCTCCCGGGCCTTGGTCTCGACGAACTCCTCGATGTCGGGGTGGTCGACGTCCAGCACGACCATCTTGGCGGCCCGGCGGGTCGCGCCGCCGGACTTGATGGTCCCGGCCGAGGCGTCGGCGCCTCGCATGAAGGAGACCGGCCCGGAGGCGGTGCCCCCGGAGGAGAGCAGCTCCCTGCTGGAGCGGATCCGCGACAGGTTCACACCCGCGCCGGAGCCGCCCTTGAAGATGATCCCCTCCTCCTTGTACCAGTCCAGGATCGACTCCATGGTGTCGTCCACGGACAGGATGAAGCAGTTGTGCACGCGGAGGTTGCCGGAGAGGTACTCGCCGCTCTCGGTCTGGATGTCGTAGACGTCCATGGCACCGAGGTTCTCGACACGGGCGATCTCCAGGCACTTGGTCGGGGTGGCCGTACGTCCCGGCCGGTCCAGGCTGCGCTCCAGCCTGAGGGCCTTGCGCTCGTCCACGAAGCCGATCTCGGTGTGGAACAGTTCTCGTTCGCCCAGAGTCTGGATGTCAAGTGCCCAGAGGTCATGACGGTTCTCCCCGGGGTCCGCCTTCCTACGCACACGGGAGAAGATCCCGAACCGGAGGAGCAACCGCTGGACGCCCCGGATCAGCTTCTCGGAGATCATGTCCAGCCCGATGAGGGTCGAGCGCTCCCTGTCGGAGACGTAACCCTCGGCCTGGAAGACACTGCGCAGGTAGCCGCGCACGACCGGCAGCGGAGCGGTGAACAGGAAGGCCGGAACCTCCATCTCCGTCCCCCTCGTACGCAGTCCCCAGCGTTCCACGAAATCGGTGAGGCCGTTTCCGTAGAGTCGGATCCTCCGGCAGTCCGGGGTGTCGTCCTGGGTCTCGACGCGGGTCTCCTTGCGGTGGATTCCGGGGAGCACGCTGTCCAGGGCTGAGGTGACCCACTCCAGTTCCGCCGGGGTGACGGTCATCGCCTCGATGGTCGAAGAGCGGTTCGTCCCCTTGTACCGCCCGACGAACCCGTCCGACTGGAGCCATCCCGCGAGCGCCGCCTCCGCGATGTCCGCCGAACGGATCTCGGACTCGCCGAAGGCCTCGCGCCGGTGCCACTGCATCCTGTCACCAGGCTGGAGCTGCCCGGCGGGGAGGAAGCGTCCCTGGTCGGTCCTGCTCCCCGTCGACCTCCACACCAGGTGGTCGGGCGTGACGTCGAGGGTGTACCCGGCCTTGGTGTGGAGGCGCAGAACGTCCTTGACTCCGTTCGCCTTGGTCGCCACGACACGGGTCAGGCCATGGGCGTCGTAGACCTTGGTGCCGACGGCGTCCTTCTCGACGAGTTCGCCGATGGGCACCAGCCCTGCCGGGGTGCTGACCATAGCGTCGTAGGGCTGGCACGCGCTGACCTGTTGGGAGGACGTGGTCCCGACGTTGAACCACACCGGGGAGTTGAAGCTGAACAGCTGGTTGACCAGGGCGTACTTGAGCTCGTGGTCGAAGGTCTCGGCGTCCTCGTCGGAGGCGAAGTAGCCGTGCTCACGGCCGGTCTCGGTGTAGACGCCGACGACGCGGTCGACGAGCTGCCGCAGGCTCCACTCGCGTTCGGGCGTGCCGACCGCGCCGCGGAAGTACTTGCTCGTCACGATCTGGGTGGCGTTCATCGACCAGGAGGTGGGGAACTCCACACCGCGCTGCTCGAAGTTGACCGTGCCGTCGCGCCAGTTGGTCATGACGACGTCGCGGCGCTCCCACTCCAGGGAGTCGTAGGGGTGCGTGCCCGGAGAGGTGAAGACACGCCTCATCCTCATGCCCTTGCGGCTCCGCTTGGCCTTGCGTCCCGCCGGGCCGCTGGCGGTTTCCGTCATGGAGGTCTCCCCTTCACTCGTGGGCACGGCCGCCGACCGTGCGCGGCGTCCTGGTCCCGGGACGGTGCCGCCCGGCCGCGGGGATGCGTTATCGGCTGGTCGCGCCGGTCCGGTCCTCGCCCCTGACGCCGTCCTCGTCGTCCTCGGCCTCGCGGTCCTGTCTCAGGCTGGCGATCTCGGCCTCGAAGTCGGCGAGGCTCTCGAAACCGCGGTAGACGCTGGCGAAGTGCAGGTAGGCGACCTCGTCCAGTTCACGCATCGGACCGAGGATGGCCAGGCCGATCTCGTGGGCCGGGATCTCGGCCAGACCGCGGCTGCGGACCTCCTCCTCGACCTGTTGGCCGAGTTTGGCCAGGGCGTCCTCGGAGACGGGACGGCCCTGGCAGGCCCGGCGCACCCCGGCGATGATCTTGGTCCGACTGAAGGGTTCGGTGACCCCGGAGCGCTTGGCGACCATCAGGAGGACGGTCTCCTGGGTGGTGAATCTGCGCTCGCAGACGGGGCAGGTCCTGCGGCGGCGGATGGCCGCGCCGTCGTCGGTGGACCTGCTGTCGATCACCCTGGTGTCCGGATGACGGCAGAACGGACAGTGCACCCTGGTTCACCTGCTTCTCTCACCGAACGACAATGCCTCGATGCCACGAGGCCACAACTTCTGGACAAGCGCCTCTGCCACAACACCAGATGTTGTGGTCGAACCTATGACTCTTGAGGGCTCGCCGCAACCTTGACGCAGGTGTGTTCCGACCGCACGGCTCCGCGGACGTCGGTGGCGGGGAGGTGGGGGTTCGGCGCGGGCGGGCTCCTCGTGGACACCCGGCGCCGTCGGTCAAGGATAGCGCCGACGACCGAACCCATGGCGGACGGCGGCGGGCGACGCGGAAATCGCGGCCCTGTCTGCTTTTCGGCCAGGCCAACGGCAGAGGACAGGACTTCCGCATCCCGCCCGAACCGGGCCCGCAGGCGCCTGTTCACGCATTCCGGGGACAACAGGGAGTGAACGCGTGTACACACGTAAGTGCAGGCCGGAAATTGGCCGCGAAATCGCGCGGCGGCAATTGTCCCCAGCCTCGAACGCTTGTTTGATATCACCGTACGCAACGACTAAAGTTGACCTTGATTTCACGCCGGTTTCGCCACCACGTGAGACCCCAGGTCGGCACGGTCGCGGACCGGTGGTGGCCGTCACACAAGCAGGCCCTGACCGAACCGAATGCCGAGGAGGCCCGGCCGTGCCGGAGGAGAATCCCGGAACCGCAGATACCACCACCGTTCTCGCGCCGTCGGAGAACGCGGGTGGGTCCACGCCCGCAGCCCCCAAACTGACCGCGCGCCAACAGAGCGTGCTGAACTGCATCCAGCGCTATGTGCGGGAGAGGGGCTTCCCGCCGTCGATAAGGGAAATCGGGGAAGCGGTCGGCCTGTCCAGCCCGTCCAGCGTGGCGCACCAACTCAAGGTGCTCCAGCGCAAGGGCTACCTGCACCGCGACCAGAACCGGCCGCGTGCCGTGGAACTGCGCACCCCCGGCCGCGCCTCGGGCCAGACCCTGGCGCCCGAGGAGATCGACGCCTCGCGCGCCGCCGCCGTGCCGCTGGTCGGCCNGCCGCCGGCGGCCCGATCCTGGCCGAGGAGTCGGTGGAGGACGTACTCGCCCTGCCGCGCCAGCTGGTGGGCGAGGGGCGCCTGTTCATGCTCACCGTCGTCGGCGACTCGATGACCGACGCCGCCATCACCGACGGCGACATGGTGGTGGTCCGCCAGCAGCCCGACGCCGACAACGGAGACATCGTGGCGGCGCTGCTGGACGACGAGGCGACCGTCAAGGTGCTGCGCCGCGAGAAGGACCACGTGTGGCTGATGCCGCGCAACGATGACTACGAGCCGATCAACGGCGACGACGCCACCGTGCTCGGTAAGGTCGTCGCGGTCATGCGCCGCGTCTGATCCGCACGGCCCACGCCCCCGGCCCGCCGCCCCTCGGACGGGCCGGGGGGCGTCCCCACGGCCCGGTTTGGTGTCGGCGGCCGCTGGCGGGGCGGGGCGGTGTCGTACGCGAACCCGGTGAGGGTCGGCGGGCCGGCGGTCCTGTGCGGACACGACGATGCGGGCGGCCCCCGGGTGCCCCCGTATCCAGGGGAACGGGATGGACGGCGTCCGCGCCACCGCCCGGTGCCTCCCGTGGACGGCGCCGCCCCGTGGACGACCGGGGGGTGACCGACGCGGACCGCTACGCTGGAAACGTGTTCACACCTGCCTCCTCCCCCGTCGCCCTCTGGCGCACCGCGCTGGTCGGCGCGCTCAGCGCCCTCCTGCTGTCCACCTCCGCCTGCGCCCCCGCGGACGACCGCGACGCCGAGGCGCCGGGGGTCGGCGGCCTCGAGCGGGAGGTGACCTTCGAGGGAGGTGGGCACGAGGTGTCGGGGACCTTCCGGATCCCCGAGGGGACCCCGGGGACCATGCCGGGTGCGCTCATCATCTCCGGCAGCGGTCCCACCGACCGCGACGGCAACAGCGTGCTGCGGCCCGGCGCCGACACCAACCTGAACCTGTCCCGGGTACTCGCCGACCTCGGGGTGGCGTCGCTGCGTTACGACAAGTACGGCAGTTCCCCGGACTTCGAGGCACCGGACCCCGAAGAGGGGCCGGTGGACCCGCTGGTCTTCGACGAGCAGGTCGCCGCGGCCTACGAGGAGCTCGTCGCCCAGCCCGAGGTCGATCCCGAACGGGTGGTCGTGGTCGGGCACAGCGAGGGCGCCCTGTACGCTCTGCGCGCCCACGAGCTCATCGGTGAGCGGTCTTCCTCCCCCGCACTGGTCCTGGCCGCGCCTCCCGGTACCCGTTACCTGGACCTGATCGACCGCCAGCTCACCGAGCAGATCCGCAGAGCCGAGGCCATGGGGCAGATCCGGGGCGGGCTCGCCACCTCGGTACTCTCCGACTCCCGCGCCGCACGGGCCGCGATTCGGGCCGGGCGTTCGCTGGAGTCCGCCGATCTCGTCGACGTGGGCGTGTTCGGTGTCTACACCGGTGCCAACGAGGACTTCCTGGCCTACATGGACTCCTTCGACCCCGTGAACCTGGCGGAGGACCTGCCCGAGGGCACACCGGTGCTGGTGCTCTGGGGCGAGGAGGACGCGCAGGTCTCCCGGGAGGGCGTGGACCGGCTGATGACCGGTCTGGACGACGCGGAGCGTGTGGACGTCCCCGACGCCGACCACATCTTCCGCCGCTACGAGGACGAGCCGGGTGCCACCGTGCTGGACGCGCAGCGCCCCTTCGCCACGGGGGTCGCGCCCGCGCTGGAGGGGTTCCTGGACACCGCCTGGTAGTACCCCGCCGACGTACGCGGGCGGCGGCGCTCCCAGCAGCGCGTGGCCGTTCTCCGCGGGTGCGCCCGAGGGGGTCGGTCAGCGCGCGGGCGCGGCCGTGCGGTGTTTCGGAGCCCGCGCCCACCACGCTCGTCGCTGCCTCCGGTCCTCCGGAACTCCGTGGGCTGGACACCCCGTCGGGGCCGTGCCCCCCCCGGAAGGCTCCGGCCGCGCCGGGCGGTTACTCCGGGACGGAGTCCGGTAGCGCCTCCACCACGGACGCCGCGAACTCCTCCGCTCCCGCGACGATGCGCTCCTCGTCCCCCGGGGACTGCGCGTCGTAGCTGGCGGCGACGCTGTAGCAGGCTTCCAGGTACAGGTTGGACACGCGTGCGGCCACACAGGAGACCGTGTACGGGTCCTCCTGCACCCAGGCCACCGCCTCCTCGCCGATGCCCTCCAGTTGGCGTGTCTCGTACTGGTCGGTGGTGGACCGCAGGTTGTCGGTGGCCGTCGCGACACCGCCCGGATCCGGGGCGGCCACGAGCACCAGGGTCGCGATGGCCGGAACCTCCTCGCCCGGACCGCCCTGGGTCGCCCACCGGCACTGCCAGCCCTCCCCGGAGAGGGTCTGCGCGCTGCCGACGGGTTCCTCGACCTCCAGCGCGTGGTCGGGCACCAGTTCGTCCAGAGTCCGCGTCTCGGCGACGGAACACTCGGGCGCCGTCGCGAAGTCGCCCTCCTCCGGGGTGTCGCGCTCGATCACGTACCAGATCGCCGCCGCGGCGAGGAGGACCAGTACCAGGACGACCGCGACGACGGCGGCGGTGGCGCATCCCCGGCTCTGCGGCTGCGCGGACGGCACCACCTCGGGCTGGGACGACGACTGCCACGGGGGGTTCTGGTACTGCTGCTGCGGGTGCTGCCCCTGCGGCGGCGGTGGGTACGCCTGCTGCCCGTATGCCTGTGGAGGTTGCTGCGTCTGAGGGGGTGGCGGATACGGGTGCTGCGGTTGGGGCTGCCCAGGCTGTGTCTGCTGGTGCGGTGGTGCCTGCCCGGGGCCCTGCGGCGGCTGCCCGGGAAGCTGCTGGGTCCGCTGAGGTTCCTGGTGCCGCGCGTCCCGCCGAGGAGGTTCACCCGTCTGCTGCGGTGGTGCCTGCCCGGGCTGCGGCGGCTGTTCCCGAGGAACGTCCTGCTGGCCCGGCTGCTCCGGATCCCGCTGCTCCCGCCGGGCCTTTGAGGCGTCCTGCCGCGAGACACCCTCGGGCTCCCGCTCCTGCGGGACGTCCTGCTGGCCCGGCTGCTCCGGGCCCCGCTGCTCCCGCCGGGCCTCCGAAGCGTCCTCGGACGGCTGCTCATCGCCCGGCCGCGGCTCCTCCGGGTCGGGGTGACGGTCGCTCACAGTGCCTCCCCGATCTGCCGGGCGAACTCCACCGCCACGCTCCGTGCGTCACCGAAGTCGACCGGCTCGCTGCCGGAGGACCCCGCGTAGGACACCCACACCAGGAGGTTGTCGATGTGGAAGGCCAGTTCCGCCGTACCGGGCACCTGGCCGCGCCACACCTGCCCCTCCCCGACGGGTAGCTCCACGGACTCGCCGCGCACCGGCACCATGGCGGCGTAGGCCTCCTGTGCCCTCCGCACGCCGGTGACCGGTTCCTCCCCCGTGGTGTCGGTGAAACGGGCGGACAGGTGCACCCGCAGCGCCCCCTGCGGACCGTCGGTCAGCCCGGCGGAGGACCACGAGCACACGGTGCTGTCGCCGTTGGCCAGGGGCCCCTGTTCGGAGGTCTCGGGAACGGCGCCGGGCACCAGTCCGGTGACCAGCTCGTCCGAGACCATGCCGCACCCGGGCGCGGCGGCGTGGACGTCACCGCTTTCGGGCACGCCCGGGACGTCCCCGGCCAGCCACAGTCCGCCGCCGATCGCGACCGCGGACAGCACCACCGTGCCCACGCCGATCACGGCCGTCCGAGCGAGGGGACCCACCCGGTCACCGCCTCCCTGTCGGTCGCCGTGCCAACCGCGCGCGGGCGGCGGTCGCCTTCAACGACCGCCGCCCGCGTGTACCGGGTCAGCCGACGACGATGTTCACCAGCTTCGGCGCGCGCACGACCACCTTGCGGATCTGCTTGTCGCCGATGAAGCCCTGCGCCTTCTCCGACGCCAGGGCGAGCCGTTCCAGTTCCGCCGGGTCGATGTCGGGCGCCACGGACAGCTTGTCACGGACCTTGCTCTGCACCTGCACCACGCAGGTCACGGACTCCTGCACCAGCAGGGCGGGGTCGGCCTCGGGCCAGTGGCCGACGGCGACGCTGTCGGTGTGGCCCAGCTTCTCCCAGCCCTCCTCGGCCACGTAGGGCGCGAACAGGGACAGGGCGACGGCCACGAACTCGGCGGCCTCGCGGACCGCCGGGTCGGCGGCGCCGGGGCCGGAGTCGATGGCCTTGCGGGCGGCCGAGACCAGTTCCATGACGCGGGCGATGGCCACGTTGAACCGGCGGCTCTCGACCAGGGAGGTGATCTGGTCGATGGTGCGGTGGGTGACCCGGCGCAGTTCGGTGTCGCCCTTGGCGGGGTCGGCGCCCGGCTGGCTGGCCGCGCCCGCCTCACCCATCACCCTGTAGGCGCGGTTGAGGAACTTCTGCGCGGCGACGGCGGAGACGTCGGCCCAGTCCACGTCCTCCTCGGGAGGCGAGGCGAACAGCATGGTCAGCCGGACGGCGTCCACGCCGTAGGCGTCGATCTCCTTGCCCAGGTCCACGCCGTTGCCCAGGGACTTGGACATCGCCCGGCCCTGGTTGATGACCTGCCCCTGGTTGGTCAGGCGGCGGAAGGGTTCGGTGAAGGACACCATGCCCATGTCGTACAGGACCTTGGTGAAGAACCGCGCGTACATCAGGTGGAGCGTGGCGTGCTCCTTGCCGCCGATGTAGTGGTCCACCGGCCCCCACTTGTTGACCGCCTCGATGTCGAAGGGGGCGGTGTCCAGGCGCGGCGAGCAGTAGCGCAGGAAGTACCAGGACGAGTCCACGAAGGTGTCCATGGTGTCGGTGTCGCGCTCGGCGGGGCCTCCGCAGGAGGGGCAGTCCGTGTTGACCCACTCGGTGGCCGCGGCCAGCGGGGAGATGCCCTTGGGCGCCAGTTCGGCCCCCTTGAGCTCGGGCAGGGTCACGGGCAGCTGCTCGTCGGGGACGGGCACCTCGCCGCAGGAGGGGCAGTGGACGATGGGGATGGGCGTGCCCCAGTAGCGCTGGCGGGACAGCAGCCAGTCGCGCAGGCGGTAGTTGATCGTGCCCCGTCCGGTGCCGCGCTCGGCCAGGACCTCGATGATGCGCTCGATGGCCTCGGTCTTGGACAGGCCGTCCAGCGGTCCGGAGTCGCGCAGGGTGCCCTCTCCGGCGGTGGCCACCCCGGTCTCCACGGGGTCGGGTTCGCCGGTCTCCACCACGACCCTGACCGGCAGGTCGAAGGCCAGGGCGAAGTCGAGGTCGCGCTGGTCGTGCGCGGGCACGGCCATGATGGCGCCGTGCCCGTAGTCGGCCAGGACGTAGTCGGCCGCCCACACGGGCATGCGCTCGCCGTTGACGGGGTTGATGGCGTAACGGCCCAGGAACACGCCCGTCTTGGGGCGCTCGGTGGCCTGGCGCTCGATGTCGGAGAGCTTGGCGACGTCGGCGCGGTAGGCGTCGAAGGCCTCGCGCTGCTCGGGCGCGCACAGTTCCTCGGCCAGTTTGGCGTCGGCCGCCACGACGAAGAAGGTGGCGCCGTAGAGGGTGTCGGGCCGGGTGGTGAACACGGTGACGGGCTCGTCGCGGCCCTCGATGGCGAAGTGGACGTCGGCACCGGTGGAGCGGCCGATCCAGTTGCGCTGCATGGCCAGGACCTCGTCCGGCCAGCGGCCGCCGTCCAGCTGGTCCATGTCGTCCAGCAGGCGCTGGGCGTAGTCGGTGATCCGGAAGTACCACTGGTTGAGGCTGCGGCGGATGACCTCGGAGCCGCAGCGCTCACACCTGCCCTGGACGACCTGCTCGTTGGCCAGCACCGTCTGGTCCTGGGGGCACCAGTTGACCTGGGCGTCCTTGCGGTAGGCCAGTCCGCGGTCGAAGAAGCGGGTGAACAGCCACTGGTTCCAGCGGAAGTACTCGGGGTCGCTGGTGTGCAGGCGGCGCGACCAGTCCACGCTGATGCCGTAGCGGCGGAACGAGGCCGCCTGGGTCTCGATGTTGGCGTAGGTCCACTCGGCCGGGTGGGAGTTGTTCTTGATGGCCGCGTTCTCGGCGGGCAGGCCGAAGGAGTCCCAGCCGATGGGGTGCAGGACGTTGTCACCGCGCTGGAGGCGGTAGCGGCTGATGACGTCCCCGATGGCGTAGGCCTCGGCGTGGCCCATGTGCAGGTCGCCGGAGGGGTAGGCGAACATGTCGACGACGTAGGAGCGCGGGCGGGTGTCCCCGGGGTCCTCGTTCGCCTGGAACGGAAGTTCGGCGGCCCAGCGCGCCTGCCACTTGTCCTGGAGGGCGCGGGCGTCGTAGGTGTCGCCCGTCGTCTGGTCGCCGTCTACCGCTGTCATCGCTACGTATTCCTTAGCCGGTTCTGGGTGTACACGCTTCAGGTTAGCGGTTGGCGGCCCCGGTCGCGGACGGCTTCTCCCCGCCCGGAGCAAAGGCGCACGGGTGGCCCTCCCCCAGCGTCGTCACGGAACGTGAGGGGAAGATCCGTGAAATTACGGACCCCTGATATCTCCACACCGACCAGCCGGTTTGTTACTCTGCCGTCAAAGTGGCGCAGAACACGCGATCCGGATCACACCGGACCCGTCTTGTCGAACTCACTGATTCATCTGCCTGCGGGAGGCCCCATGCTCAACCTGTCCGTGCTTCTGGAGGACGGTGCCCGGTCGGCTCCGGAGAAGGAGTGCCTGGTCTTCGGCGACCTGCGCCTGAACTACGCGATCACGAACATGATCGCCAACCAGGTGGCCAACCTGCTGGTCTCGCGCGGAATCAGGCCCGGTGACCGGATCGCGCTGGCCAGCCCGAACGTGCCCTACTTCCCCTTCGTGTACTTCGGCGCCCTCAAGGCGGGCGCGGTGGTCGTGCCGCTGAACGTGCTGCTGACCCCGCGCGAGATCGCCTACCACCTGGAGGACTCCGGGGCCAGGGCGCTCTTCGCGTTCACCGGGTCCCCTGAGCTGCCGCTGGGCGAGCGCGCCTTCGAGGCCTTCCAGCAGGTGGACGGCTGCGAGTTCTACGTGGACCTGCCCGCCTCCCCGGGGGCCACCGAGTCGACCATCGACGGCGCCGAGACCTTCTGGAAGGCCCTGGAGGGCCAGCCCGGCGAGTTCGAGACGGTGCAGGCCAACTCCGACGACACCGCGGTGATCATCTACACCAGTGGCACCACCGGCAAGCCCAAGGGCGCCGAGCTGAGCCACCACAACCTGATGATGAACGCGGTCGTCTCCTCCAACCTGGTCGAGGCCCACCCCGAAGGCCGCGACGTCGCCCTCGTGGTCCTGCCGCTGTTCCACATCTTCGGCCAGACGGTCATGCTCAACGCCGCCCTGTACCGGCACGGCACGATGGTCCTCATGCCGCGCTTCGACGGCGCCGAGGCGCTCAGGATCATGGAGAAGGAGGGTGTCACCGCCTTCGCGGGCGTACCCACCATGTACTGGGGGCTGCTGGGAGCCGTCCAGGCCGCCGAGCCCGGCGCCTACGACCTGGAGAGGATCGCGGGCAACGTGGTGGACGCGGTCTCCGGTGGCGCCGCCCTGCCCGGCCAGCTCGCCGAGGACTTCACCAAGACCTTCGGTGTGGGCATCAAGGAGGGCTACGGCCTGTCCGAGACCTCCCCCGTGGTGTCGTTCAACAACCCCAGGGTCAAGGCCAAGACCGGTTCGATCGGCCTGCCGGTGTGGGGCGTGGAGATGAAGCTCATCGACACCGACTGGAACGACCAGGCCGAGGAGGGCGAGATCGCGGTCCGCGGGCACTGCGTGATGAAGGGCTACCACAACCGCCCCGAGGTCAACGCCGAGGTGATCCGCGACGGCTGGTTCCGCACCGGTGACATCGCCCGCCGCGACGAGGAGGGCTTCTACTTCATCGTCGACCGGTCCAAGGACATGATCATCCGCGGCGGCTACAACGTCTACCCGCGCGAGGTCGAGGAGGTCCTGATGACCCACGAGGCGGTCAGCCTGGCCGCGGTCGTCGGCGTTCCCCACGACACCCACGGCGAGGAGATCAAGGCGTTCGTGATCCTCAGGGAGGGCGCCGAGCTCACCGCGGAGGACCTCATCGGGTGGACCAAGGAGCGCCTGGCCGGTTACAAGTACCCGCGCGAGATGGAGTTCCGCACCGAGCTGCCGATGACCTCCACCGGCAAGATCCTCAAGCGCGAGCTGCGCGCCTGACCCCCTCCCCGGCCGGTCCCGTTCCCCCCACGGGACCGGCCCCTCCGGCGGGACCGTGGACGCCCGCACGTCCCCTACCCCTTGACGGCGCCCTGGACGAGGCCCGAGACCAGGAAGCGCTGCACGAGGACGAAGAAGACCATGACCGGGATGGTGATGAGGGTGGAGGCGGCCATCACGTGTCCCCAGTCGTTGGCGTACTGTCCGAAGAACTGGCGCAGTCCGACCGCCACCGTGTAGTTCTCGCTCTGGGTCATGAAGGTCAGCGCCAGCACGAACTCGTTCCACGCCACGATGAACGAGAAGATGGCCGTGGCCACCAGGCCGGGCGCCACGAGCGGGAACAGCACCCGCCAGAACATCTGTCCCCAGGAGGCTCCGTCGATGTAGGCGGCCTCCTCCACCTCCACCGGCACGGCCGCGACGAAACCGCGCATCATCCACACCGCCAGCGGCAGGGACAGGGCCACGTAGACCACGCCCAGACCCAACATGGTGTTGAGCAGCTGGAGGTCGCGGATCTGGAGGAAGAGCGGGATGACCAGTGCCTCCAGCGGCACCATCTGCACGATGAGGATCATCACCAGCACGGCGGTTCGGAAGCGGAACCGGAACCTGGCCACCGCCACGGCGGCCAGCAGCGACAGCACGCACGCACCCGCCACGGTGATGCAGGCGACCGTGAGCGAGTTGAGCATGTACTGGACGAAGTTGCCCTCGGTGAGCACGTAGACGAAGTTGTCCGGGGACAGCCCGTTCGGCAGCAGCGCTCCGACGCCCGAGGTGGCGCGTTCCCCGAACGCGCTGACGAGCATGAAGTAGACGGGGAAGAGCGTGAAGAGCAGCAGGACGGTCACCCCGGCGCCCTTGGCCAGGGACCGTCCCGCCCGCAGGGCCCCGCCCCTGCGGCGGGGGGCGCGGGNGGCGGGTGCGTCGGTGCGCGTGACCACGGGCGTTCCCTTCCTCAGCGGTGGCCGGAGGTCCGGCTCCGGTTGCTCCGGGCCCGAACCGGGCCGTTAGGGTGTGTTCGGTGGGCGCTGCCCGTCGCAGCAGGGTGTGTGCTCTCCGAACATGCCCTAAACTCCTGCTCTGTCCGGGGCGGGTCGCCCTTCACGCTCCGGTTTCGGAGGAGGAGTGATGGCCGTGTCGACAGGGTCGCCGGAGACGGTGGCGTAACGTCGTGCGCGATTCCGCCGGGCCCTCCCCCACCGAGGTGGTCATCAGCTGGATCCCCCACGACGCGCGTTTCCGCGGCCGTGCGGTGCGGCACGCCCTGCGTGACACCAGCGGGCAGCTGCTGCACACCTACGTCGACAACCTGGTCAACCGGGACAACGACGACGGGCGCCCCCTGGACGAGTACGACCTGCGCACCATGGGCGCGGTGCGCGAGGACCTCAACCGGCGTTCCCTGGCCTCGGTGGACTGGCGCCGGGTACGCGAGAAGCTGGTCGCCGGGGTCCACGGCGCCGTCCGCTGAGAGGCCCCGGGCCGCGACCGCCGCGCTCATCGGAGTCCGTCCTCTCGGAAGAGCGCGCGCAGGTAGAACACGGTGATCACGAGCAGCAGCAGGGTGAGCAGGACCGCGATGGCCGAGCCGAGCCCGTAGTCGTTGTGGCCGAAGGAGCGGACGTAGGACCACACTCCCAGGTTGAGCACGTCCGATCCGCCCACGTCGCCGCCCGGCATGAGGTAGATCTGCGCGAACACCTTGAAGTCCCAGATGGTGGAGAGCACGGTGACCACGGCGAACACCGGGCGCAGGACCGGGAACGTGACGTGCCAGAAGCGTTTCCAGGCGCCCGCCCCGTCGATGAGCGCCGCCTCGTGCAGTTCCCTGGGCACCGTGAGCAGTCCGGCCAGGACCGTGACCGCCACGAACGGGAAGCCGCCGTGCACGATGTTGAGCGTGACGACGGCGTAGAAGAACAGCCGGTCGGCGAACCAGTTGTACCCCGAGGGGTCGAGCAGCCCCAGGGAGGTCAGCGCCTGGGCGACGACGCCGTCGTCGACGTCGAAGATCCAGATCCACACGTAGGTGCCGCTGACGGCGGGCATGGCCCAGGCGACCATGATGCAGGAGACCACGATCACCCGGGGCAGCGGGCGCAGCGTGGCCAGCAGCAGCGCCACCAGTGTGCCCACGACGATGGTGGTGAGCACCGCGACCACGGCGAAGGCCACGGTGTTGAGCATGGCGACCCGCCACAGGTACGGGTCGGTCAGCAGGGAGACGTAGTTGGCGAACCCGACGAAGTCGGACTCGCCCGAGACGAGGTTGCGCAGCTGGTACTCACGGAAGGACAGCCACACGATCCGGGCGAGCGGGAACAGCAGCAGCACGCCGATGACCGTGAGCGCGGGCGCGAGCAGGGCCCAGGGCAGGAGTGCCCTGCGTCCGCGCAGTCCCAGGAGCGGTGCCCGCCGCCGCGTTCCGGGCCGTTTCGGGGACGGCTCGGCGGAGCG
>NZ_ANAX01000248.1 GCF_000341065.1 Nocardiopsis halotolerans DSM 44410
GTGTCCAGCCCGACCGGTGTTCGCACGTGTCTACCCCCCGTTGAGGATGCGCTCGATCTCGTTGGCCGCGTCCGCGGTGGCCTCCTCCACCGTGGCCTCGCCGTTGAGGATGTCCTGCTGCATGCCGACCAGGACCTTCTGCGCCTCGACCTGGCCCCACGCGGGCGTGACGGGCACGCCCCGGCTGGCCTCGCTGAGCTGGACGGCGAAGGGTTCGAGGATGGGGTCGGCGGAGGCGGAGAACGCGTCGACCCGGTCGGTCACACCCGGGAAGAAGCCGGTCTCCTCGGCCCAGCGCATGGCGAACTCCTCACCGGTCAGGTGCTGGACGTACCGCCACGCGGCCTCCTCGTTGCCGGTGCCCTCGAAGACCGACAGCAGTGAGCCGCCCGCGAAGGAGGGCATGTACCCGCCGTCCTGGCCGGGCAGGGTGAAGGCGCCGAGCTTGCCCTCCATGTCCGGGTTGGCCTCCAGGATGGCCTTGGGGTTGGCGCTGCCGAGGATGGCCATGGCGGCCTCCCCCTCGGCGACCGACTCCATGACGTTGATCTCGTTCCAGTTGACGGCGCCGGTGGTGGAGGTGTCGTCCTCCAGGGCCAGGCCGGTGAAGAACTCCATCCCGGCGCGGCCCTCCTCGCTGTCGATCCCCGACACCCAGGTGCCGTCGGACTCCTGGACGGCGATCTCGCCGCCTCCGCCCCAGATCCACGGCATGACCGAGTACTGGGCGTCGCCCGGGACGGGGAAGGCGATCATGTCCTCCTCGGCCTCGGACAGGGTCAGGGCGGTCTCGCGCAGCTCGTCCCAGTTCTCGGGGACCTCCAGGTCGTGTTCCTCGAAGACGTCGGTGCGGTAGACGATGGAGCGGATGGAGGCGTACCAGGGGACGCCGTAGACGCCCCCGTCGATCTGGCCCATCTCCATCAGGCCGGGGATGTACCGGTCGGTGTCGATGCCGTAGCCGGACAGGTCGTGCAGGGCTCCCGCGTCGGCGAATCCGGGTGTGAAGGTGTTGCCGAGCTCCGCGACGTCGGGCATGGTCCCGCCCGCGATGGCGGTGGAGATCTTGTTCTGTGCGTCCTGCCAGGGCACGAACTCGACCTCGACCTCGATGCCGGTCTCATCGGTGAACGCGGTGTTGGCGGCCTCGAAGAACCCCGTCTCGTCGGGGTTGGTGCCCTGCATGATCCAGACCAGGAGGCTGTCGGTGCCCGCGGCACCGTTCCCTCCGGTGCCGCACGCCGTCGCGGCCAGGACCAGGGCCGCGGCCGCGGCGGGGAGCGGAACGTACTTGTGTGTTCGTCTGCGGGCCATCGGCACGCCTCCCGTTCCTTTCGAGGGTCCCCTCAGGGTTGGTAGGAAACCTACGTAAAGAACCGCGTCGAGTGAAGTAAACCACTGCCTTTCGTATCTGAGCTGTTAGGAGACAGGGCATGTCCGGTGTGTCGCGGCCGGTGGAACGGGTCCCGCGTGTCTCGCGTGTCCCGTCGGCCTCACGGGGCTCCCGCGTGAAACGCTGCTACTCAGCCAGTCCGGTGACCTGGCGCAGGGTGGCGACGAGCTCGGCGCGCTTGTAGACGGCCAGGCCGATGGCCGCGCCGAAGGCGGCGAGCATGTGCACGTAGACCATGGGGTCGCCCCGGGTGAAGCGCTCGGCGGCCTCCTCCTCGCCGACCGAGTGGGCCTCCCACGCGGTGGAGACGGCGAACTCCAGTTCGGGCGGGAGCATCTCGGCGACCATGCGGGCGACGGCCTCGCGGGAGTCGGCGGGCTTCCACACCACCCCGGTCTGCTGCACCCGGCGGCTGAGGAACGCGGCGACGACCTTCAGCTCGGAGACGACGGCGTCCGCGTCGTCGGCGGCGCGCGGGATGGCCGCGTCGAGTTCCTGCTGGTTGTGGTCGGCGTAGGCGGCGATCAGGTCGATCGCGGTCTGCTTGACGTGGTCGGGCACGTCGGACGCGGGTGTGCTCCCGTCGGTGTTGCCGTCGAAGGATGAGGACACGGTGTCGGTCCCTTTCTGGTGTGCGGGTACGGATGTGTCCATGATGCCGCGTACACGGCTCGCGGGACCCCTGACAGGCCGGAGGTCCCCCGCCCGCGAACAGGTGGGGGACCTCCGGCGTGCCTGGTGTGCCGTCCGGGGCCGTGGCGGCCCCTCCGGGGCGGCGGACGTGCTGGTCAGAACCAGGGGCGCAGCGGCACGTGGGCCTCGGTGCCGTCCAGCTTCACGCCCAGGATCTGGTGCAGCTGCACCACGTCGCGCTCGAAGCCGAGCACGCACCCGGCCATGTAGAGCCGCCAGACCCGTGCGGTTCCCTCGCCCACCTCGGCGACGGCCTCGTCCCAGTGGCGGTCCAGGTTGGCGCCCCAGTGGCGCAGGGTCAGGGCGTAGTGCTCGCGCAGGTTCTCCTGGTGGCGGATCTCGAACCCGGCGTCGTTCATGGCGGTCTGGATCCGGCCGGGGCCCTCCAGCTCGCCGTCGGGGAAGACGTACCGGTTGATGACGCCTCCCTTGTTCATGGGCGGCAGGTCGTTGCGCGGACGGGTGATGCAGTGGTTGAGCAGCCGTCCCCCGGGGACGAGCTTGTCGTGGAGCGACGTGAAGTAGGAGTCCAGGTTCCTGGCGCCGATGTGCTCGGTCAGGCCGATGGAGCTGATCCGGTCGTAGCTGCCGTCGGGGACGTCGCGGTAGTCCATGTGGCGGACCTCGGCCAGCTCCGAGAGCCCCTCCTGGGCGATCCTCTTGGCCGCCCACTCGGCCTGTTCCTTGGACAGGGTGACGCCGAGCGCCCGGACCCCGTGCTCGCGGGCGGCGTGCATGACCATGCCGCCCCACCCGCAGCCCACGTCGAGCAGGCGCATACCCGGTTCCAGGCCGAGCTTGCGCGAGACCAGTTCGTACTTGCGGAACTGGGCGCTCTCCAGGGCGCCGTCGGCTCGGCCGACCCGGTCCAGGGAGGCGTCCTGGTCGTCGAAGACGGCGCAGGTGTAGGTCATGGACGGGCCCAGGACCATCTCGTAGAAGGCGTTGGAGACGTCGTAGTGGTGGTGGATGACCTCGGCGTCGCGCTGTCTGGAGTGGCGCCAGCCCAGGCCGCTGAGGCGGCTCCGGGACATCTCCTGGGGCGGCGGGGCGACCCGGTTGACGAACTTGACCCAGCCCACGGACCTCGCGATCGCGGCCATGTCGCGCACGGAGACGCTGATCCCCTCGGTGAACACGAACTCCGCCATGCGCCTGAGGGCGGTGTACATGTCGCCCTCCAGCTCCAGGTGGCCGGAGACGTAGGCGCGGGCCAGGCCGACCTCGTTCGGTGACTGCGCCAGGTAGTTCACCGCGACCGGGGTCCGTACGTGCAGTGCCACGTCGCTGTTCGGGTCCCCCGCGCTGCTGCCGTCGTAGGCGGTGAACCGGATGGGCGCGTCGGGTCCCACGACGCGTTCGAAGATCTCTGCAAGCCGCATTGCTCTGTCCTTCCTCTCGCGGATGCGGCCCATCCCCTCGGGTCGCGTCCCGGTGGTGTCGTGCCGTCAGCGGCTGTGTACGCACTTGGCGTACAGGTCGAGCAGCCGTCCGTCGGGGTCGTAGGCCTCCTTGAGCCCGGCGTAGACGGGGCCGTTGTAGAGCCGCCAGAACTCCTCCTCGGTGTAGAAGGAGTCCGAGTACAGGGACTTGTGCCCGCCCAGGTCGGCGACCGTCTCCTCGATGAGGCGGTTGTGGTGGGCGCGGCGCTGGCCCGGCTTCATGTCGACCATGCCCCAGAAGCCGAAGTTGACGTAGAGGCGGTCGTTGTCCAGCGGGTAGAGCGGCCACACGTGTTCGTCGGGGGCCAGGCCGGGCCGCCGGGGTTCGCGGAGCCTGAGGGGGCACATCCAGACGGGGGTCATGCCGATCTCGGCATGGTAGACGTCGAGGAACTCCGCGCCCCGCTCGACGCCCACCTCGATGTCCTGGATGACCGGCTCCTGGGGTCGCCTGCCCCGGTAGTGGTTGAGGAGACGGGAGAAGTCGGTGCGCCGGTCCCAGGCGACCAGCCTGCGGTAGACGTCGGAGCGCTTGAGGGAGCGCGGCCACAGGGGGCGCAGCAGCGGGTGCTGGGTGCCGAAGGCGCGGGAGCACCAGAACCAGTCGGTGTCCCAGCGCCACAGGTAGTCGCTGACGGTGAGGTAGTCACCCGGGCCGGTGCCCGCGTGGCTCCGGATGGACTGGTAGTAGACCTCGTTGCCGGTGTAGTCACTGGTCCAGGGGGCCTGGTCGGTGAAGCGGGCCAGGGTCAGGTACAGCTCGTCGGGGGCGAAGGCGACCCCGTCCACGAAGTCGACCGGCTGCCCGTCGTGCTCGCGGTCGGCGCAGATCCGGGCGAGGGCGTCCATGGTCTCGGCGGCGTCGTGGAAGCGCAGGTGGCGCAGGTGCACGTACGGGGAGACCGGTTCCAGCTCGATGCGCAGGCGCAGACTGTAGCCCAGGGTTCCGTAGGAGTTGGGAAAACCGTGGAAGAGGTCGCTGTACTCGTTGTCCCGGGTGGCGGTGACGACCTCGCCGCCGCCGGTGAGGATCTCCATCTCCTGGACGGCCTCGTGCGGCAGGCCGTTGCGGAAGGAGGAGGACTCGATGCCCATGCCGGTGACGGCGCCGCCGAGGGTGATGGTGCGCAGCTGGGGAACGACCGTCGGCATGAGGCCGTACGGCAGGGTGGCGGCGACGAGGTCCTCGTAGGTGGTCATGGCGCCGACGTCGGCGAGGCGCTCGACGGGGTCGATGGCGATGACACCGGAGAAGGCGGACACGTCCAGGGCGGGCGCGCTGGTGGGCTCACGGAACCGGAAGAGGTTGGAGGTGGGCTTGGCCAGACGTACCGGCGCGTCCTCGGGCAGTGCGCGGTAGTCGCGGCGCAGCTTCTGGACCGCCGCTATGTGCTCGGCGAACCCCGTCCGCGTTCCGGCGGAGGTGGCGCTGCCCGTTCCCTGCTGTTGAGGAGTCATCCCAGTCCCGTTCCGGTGTCGAGGCGCACAGGCGCGTGTCGATCGGCCCGGTCGCGCAAGGCGGCTGGAACGGGCCGATCCACTCTGTTCTACCTACCGGTAACGACCTTGTGCCACCCTATTTGTTACGTGTCTTGCTCACGGTCCCCCCTACCTGGGACTGTGCCGGGACACGCCGGGGAGGGACCGGTTCCGCCCGTGCGTGCGGCGGCCAGCCGGTGCGGTACGGAGCTGGTCGTAGGATCTGGATTGTGCGTATCGCTCTCGTTGACTCCGGTATCGGCATGCTCTCGACCGCGGCGGCCCTGCGCGCCGCGCGGCCGGACGCGGACCTGTTCCTGTCCATGGACCCGGACCACATGCCGTGGGGCCCGCACACCCCGGACGAGATCATCGCACGCGCGCTGGCCGGGGCCCGGGCCGCCCGGGAGGCCGCGGGCGAACCCGGGGTGGACGCCGTGGTGGTGCCGTGCAACACCGCCTCGGTGCACGGGTTGGCCGAACTCCGCGCCGAGTTCGAGCCGGAGGTCCCCGTGGTCGGGACGGTTCCCGCCATCAAGCCCGCGGCGGCCGCCGGAGGACCGATCGCGGTGTGGTCCACCGTCGCGACCACGCGCAGCGGCTACCAGCGCCAGCTCATCGAGACCTTCGCCCACGGGGTGGAGGTGACCGCGGTGGCCTGCGTCGGGCTGGCCGAGGCGGTGGAGTCGGCCGATCCGCGGCTCGTCGACGACGCCGTGGCCTACGCCGCGGAACTGACCCCCGGTGACGTACGCGGCGTGGTGCTCGGGTGCACCCACTACGACCTGGTGAGTGAGCGGATCTCCGCGGCCCTGGGCGGACGGGCGTCGCTGTTCACCGCCGCCGGCGCGGTGGCCGCCCAGGCCCTGCGCCGGATCGGCGAGGTCCCCGTCAGCGACCGGACCGGACGGATACGGGTACTGGCCAGCGGGAGGCCCTCCCGGCTGCCCGCCGCCGCGCTCGCCNNNATCCGGCGGGGCGCTCGCTCGCGGACGGGGTGCGCGCCACCACCGCGTGAGGATCCGGCCCCGCGGCCCCGATCCGCACGGGCGCGTCCGGGACGGAGCCGTCGAGCGCACCGGCCGCGAGGGTGCTCACCAGGTTGCGCACCCCGACGGTGTCGTTGTCGTGCAGGAGGGTCTCCAGCAGTGACAGGGCCGCGCGCTGGTCCCCGGGCCGTTCCCGTACGTGCCGCCACTGGGGCTCGGTGGCCGCGTCCGACAGCATCAGGGTGCGGCCGACCTGACCGAGCGCGGTCAGCAGCGGGGTGTCGTGCGGAATCCTCTCCAGTGCCGCGTTGACCTGCTCGGCCTGCTGTTCGGGGTTGACCTCCTCGGCGGGCTGTGCCCGGAGGAACTCCAGCACGTTCTCGGCCGGGGCCAGCGGCCGGACCGGCGCCATCGCCCCGATCATGGCGCGCACCTCCGCGAGGTCCCCCAGGATCTCCGCGGTGTTCGCCAGCTCCCCGATGAGGCGTTCCGCCCGCTGCGCGGAGCAGCCGGCCACCCAGCGGGCCCCGCGGGCCGAGGCCAGGCGGGCCGCGGACAGGGCGAGTTCCGCACCGCGGCGGGGCGCCCCCACCCGCTCGAAGTACCGCGACCAGGTGGTCACCCGCACACCCAGCCGCCAGTCGTTGCGCACGGCGCCCTGGCACACCAGGTTCTCCACCGCCTCCACCCAGGCGGGCCGCAGGCTCGGGTACGCCTCCGCCTCCTCCACCGTGGGCAGTGGCGCGATGGCCTCCTGTGGCTGGCACTGGCCCAGACGGGCCAGCCAGGACAGCAGCCGCGCACGCTCGAAGCGGATGCGTCGGTGCAGTGCGGCCCGGCGCGGGTTGACCTCGTCCAGGGCCAGCTCCGCCTCCGTCCGGTCCAGCACCTCCAGGGCCTCGGCGTGCCGGTCCTGGTAGCGCAGGGCTCTGACGAGGGTGAACACCCCGTCGGCGCCGAGCACGGCCGGACCTGTGGCGGTGTGTTCGTAGCGCCGCAGCTCGGCCTCGGCGCGGTCGGCCAGGTCCTCGTCGATGAGGAGGTTCACCCGGGCGAGGGTGAACGCGGGCCAGGCCGGGGTGCGTTCCCAGCCGGCCAGGCGCCGGGTGGACAGCAGCTCGCGGCGCAGGTCGGTAGTGCCGCGGGCGTCGACGTTGGCGTGGCAGCGCGTCAGGGTCTCCAGCAGGGACACCGGAAGCGGACCGTGGGCGTGGGGGTCGGGTTCGTCCTCGGCCGCCGCGCTCACCTGGGCGAGCGCGCGCCCGCCCTCGGCCAGGGCGCCCACGCGCACGGCCAGGGGCCAGTGCGCGAGGAAGAACAGGGTCGGCGGGCCGAAGAGCCCCGGCACCGCGGCCTCGGTCGCGCCCGTCTCGGCGACCAGGCGGCGCGCGACGCGCAGGGCCGAACGTGCCACGGCCTCCACGCGCACCGCCTCCCCGGCCTCGCAGAGCACGGGCAGGTCCGCGACCGCGTCGGCCAACTCCGCCTGCCCCGACGCCCTGAGTTGTCGTGCGGTCTCCCCCGCCCACGTCCACATCGGCATGTCTCTACCCCCTGTCAACGCCGCATGAGAACAGAACGTAGCAGCGCGATGACAGGACTGTCCGGAAAACGCGGCAAACCGTTACCGCGTGGGGGTTTACGCGTCCGTTCGGGGTGGATTCGGCCCGATAGACTCGAAGACCCCCGCCGGTGCCCCGACGGGGTACCACCACAAGGCTTCGGGACAGGCACCCGTACGGAACCCACCAAGGGGACATGAGCGCCGATGGGATGGCGAGACCGTTTCGGACTCCGCAAGGCCAACCGCAAGGGCAAGGCCCGTTTTGATCGGGCGACAGAGGATTCGGACATCAAGGCGCTGATCGACTTCGCCAAGAGTCGGGTCGGTGTGGAGTTCTTCGTCGAGCCGGAGACCTTCGCCACGCGGGCCACGGCGGTCGCGGTCGCCACGGACGGTGAGTGGACCCGGCGCCGGTGCGGTTCCCCCGAGGTGATCCGCAAGGTGGCCAGCAAGCTGGCGATCCCCACCTACGACGTGCAGATCGTCGGGTATCCGCAGCGGATGCGCGACTGGAGCGCCCGCAACAAGCGTGGCCTGGCGATGGACGATGAGTGATACGCGGTGCCCTAGTGGGCGGAGGTAAGACTCGCCACACCGACACGCCGTTGGGGCATGTCCGAAACCCTCTACCAGGTCATTTTGGGCATTGATGACGACTCCTTGCCGCGACTTCCTCGCCGAACGGGTTCCCTAACGGGCTTCATCCGTCGCATACTCGCCTCGGAGGGGGGACTCTGATGAAGCAGGATCTCACGGCCCTGTGCTGCGACTGCGGCACGATTCGCGAGGTGAGCGACTACCAGAGTGTGGGCGAGGCGCAGTCCGCCTACGGGCTGGCTCGCTGCGTCGTCTGGCGCAAGTGCCGCACGTGCGGCTACCGCACCTACCACGCCTACCTGCGCGCCGACGAGGAGCGCGACGAACTGGAGGACGCCCTTCGCCTGGACGGCGCCCTGGCAGCCGAGGCCCTCGACGAGGAGGTGGAGCAGCTGCGGCTGTGCGGGGTCGAGATCGGGCACGCCCCCGTTCCGGCCATCTGGGACGGGCAGTCCGTGGGCATGGTGACCCAACGGCTGACCGACCACGCCTACTCGATCGTGTTGGACCCCGAGGCGTCCGTGGTCTCGCGCCTCAAGCTCATCGACATGATGTGGAACGAGCTGCTGGTGGGCGAGCACGACGATCGCTGGTTCATCCAGGAGGCCGAGGACGACGACTCCCCCGGGTACGCGGTCCGGTTGTTCGGTTACCGCACCCGGGGCTGAGGGGGTCCGTCCCCTCACGAGTTCCCCGCGGTGATCGCACGGCACACGGCCGGGTGCCCTCCACGGGCGCCCGGCCGCCGTGCCTCCGCTGCCTGGAGGGTTCGGACGTCCCCTCGCCGAACGCCCGGACGGGGAAGGCGCCGCGGCCGGAGGCCGTCGTTCGGCACCGTCTAACCGGCGGCGGGTTCGGGCTGGCTGGACAGCCGGCGCAGCGCCGACCTGGCCACCGTCGGGTCGGTGGTCCCCCAGTAGGGCGGCAGGGAGGCCCGCAGGAAACCGCCGTAGCGGGCCGTGGCCAGACGCGGGTCCAGGACGGCGATGACGCCCCGGTCCTCGGTGGAGCGCAGGAGGCGCCCGGTGCCCTGGGCGAGCAGCAGGGCGGCGTGGGTGGCGGCCACCGACAGGAAGCCGTTGCCGCCGTGGGCCGCCACGGAGCGCTGACGCGCGGAGGCCAGTGGATCATCCGGGCGGGGGAAGGGGATGCGGTCCACGATCACCAGGGACAGTGAGGGCCCGGGCACGTCCACGCCCTGCCACAGCGACAGGGTGCCGAACAGGCAGGATCGCTCGTCCTCGGCGAAGCCGCGCACCAACTGCCCGGTGGAGTCCTCTCCCTGGCACAGGATCGGGTGGTCCAGGCGTTCGCGGAGTTCGTCGGAGGCCTGCTGGGCGGCGCGCATGGAGGAGAACAGGCCCAGCGCGCGGCCGTCGGCGGCCTCGATGAGTTCGGCGATCTCGTCCAGGTAGGCGGGTGCGAGACCGTCCCGACCGGGTGTGGGCAGGTGGGTGGCCACGTAGAGGATGCCCCTGCGTGCGTGCTCGAAGGGTGATCCGACGTCCAGCGCGCGCCAGCGGGGTTCCCCTGCGGCGCGGTGGGGGCCGTCATCGTCGTCGCCCGGTTCCTCCTCGGAGGCGTCGTCCCGGGCGGGAGACGGATCGGGATCCCTGCCAGCGGCGGCGCGTTCGGCCGCCTCCTGGGTGACCTCGCGGCCCAGTCCCCACTGGTTGGCCAGGGCGGTGAAGGAGCCGCCCAGGGTGAGGGTGGCCGAGGTGAGGACCACGGTGCGGTCGCCGAAGAGCTTCTCACGCAGCAGCCCGCCCACACCGAGCGGGGCGACGTGGAGCGCGGGCTGTCGGCCGGGCACCTTGGTCAGCCAGACGACCTCGGTGCGGTCGCGCAGGGCGGGTTCGAAGGACTCCAGGACGCGGACGGCGGTGTCGTGCACCTCGTTGAGCGCGGCCAGGGCCAGGCGGCGGTCGCTGGCGCCGTCCGGGTCCAGCTCCCCGGGTGAGGGACCGATGGCGGTGACGCAGGCCGAGGCCGCGTCGCGGATGGCGGCGACCGCGTTGGCGAGGGCGTCGTCGATGTGGTCCAGGCGTCCGTCGGGCGACTCGGTGAACATCAGGGCGAGGCCGTCGGCGCACTCGGTCAGGCGTTCGCTGACGCCGGGTTCGACCAGGCGGGCGGCGCGCTTAGCGGCGGCGTTGACGACGCGTTCGCTCAGGACGCCGGTGGCCACTGAGGTGGCGCGGTCGACGAGTTCGTGCGCCTCGTCGATCATGATCGTGTCGTGCTCGGGCATGATGTGGTAGCCCTGCGACATGTCGATGGAGAGCATGGCGTGGTTGGTGACCACCACGTCCACCCCCTGGGTGGCCTCACGGGCGAACTCGGCGAAGCACTCCTGGCCGAAGGGGCAGATGCGGGCGCCCATGCACTCGTTCGCGCCCACCGACACCTGCCGCCAGGCCAGGTCGCTGACGCCGGGGACGAGTTCGTCGCGGTCGCCGGTGACGGTCTCCTCGGACCACTCGTGCAGGCGCGCCACCTGGCGGCCGAGCGAGGAGAGCTGGCGGGGGTCGAACAGTTCGGTGTCCTCGGCCTCCTCGTCCGCGGTCTGGAGCCGGTTGCGACACAGGTAGTTGCGGCGGCCCTTGAGGACGGCGAACGTGGGCTCGCGGGGCAGCATCGGCGCGAGGGCCCGCGCCAGGCGTGGCAGGTCGCGCTCGATGAGCTGGTTCTGGAGGGCGATGGTGGCGGTGGAGACGACCACGGTGGTCTCCTTGGCCATCGCGTGTCTGATCGCGGGCACCAGGTAGGCCAGGGACTTGCCGGTACCGGTACCGGCCTGGACCACCAGGTGTTCGCGCTTGTCGACCGCCTCGTCCACGGCGGCGGCCATGGTCGCCTGGCCCTCGCGGCGGCTGCCGCCCAGGGCGGCGACGGCCGCGTCGAGCAGGGTCGGGATGTCGGGGAGTTCTGCCACGGATCGACAGTACCGGCCCCGGAGGACAGGGCGGGCGTCGTCCACAGGCCGGATCGGCCGGACCGACACGGGCCCGGCCGGTCCGCGGTTCTCAGGACACCGTGGCCAGCACCCCGTCCAGAGCGTCCATGGACTGCTTCAGGCCGTGCTCCATGCCGGACTGGAGCATGCCGTCGCGGTCCTCGACGGTCTGGAACACCGCGACCGACGTGTAGAGGGTACGGCCGTCCTTCTCCTCCAGGTTGGTGGTCTCCAGGCACACGTGCCCGGGCGTGCCCTCGAACTCGAAGGTCTGCACGAAGCGCTCGGGCGCGACGAGGTCGTGGACCACGCCGTGGAAGCCGTACTCCTGCCCGTCGGGGGCGCGCTCGACGAACCTCCAGGAGCCGCCGGGACGCATCTCGGCGCGGTCGATGACGGTCTCGGTCTCCTTGAGCCCCCACCACCGGGCGAGGTACTCGGGTTCGGTCATGGCCTTGAACACCACGTCGCGGGGTGCGTCGAAGCTGCGCGTGACGACGATGTCGTGCTGTCCGGGCTCGGCGATCACTGTCAGGTCACTCATGGCTGTTCTCTCCCTCTCGCTGGATCCTGCGGATCTCCGCGTCGAGCCGGTCGAAGCGGTCCTCCCACTGCTGGCGGTAGCGCTCGATCCACACCGACACCTCTTCCAGAGGGGCGGCTTCCAGTCGGCACGGGCGCCACTGCGCGTCGCGGCCCCGGCTGACCAGCCCCGCCCGCTCCAGCACCTTCAGGTGTCTGGAGACCGCCTGGAGGCTGATGGGGAAGGGCTCCGCCAGTTCGTTGACGGTCGCCTCCCCCTCGGCGAGCCTCGCCAGCAGTGCCCGACGGGTCGGGTCGGCCAGCGCCGCGAACGTGAGGCTCAACGGATCGGTCGCCATCTGCGCATTCAACCCCTCTGTTAATCAACCGACATGTTGATTATGGCCCGCAACGGAGCCGGGCGCAAGAGGTGAAGGACGCACCGGGCACTGAAGGCCCCCGCAACGGTGCGGTCGAAAGCCCGGGCCGTGGCCGCGCCCCAACGGGGTCGCCTGGTGACGCGACGGACCACCCGAAAAGAAAGAACCGCCCCGCCATCAGGCGGAGCGGTTCTCCTGTGTGGAGCTATGGGGATTCGAACCCCAGACCTCCTCCATGCCATGGAGGCGCGCTACCAACTGCGCCATAGCCCCGTGTGCCTCGCGGCAACGGTTCAAGTCTAGCGGACACGAAACGGTGGCCTGACCATGCGGCGGTGTCGTGCAGCGCACACACCCAGCCGCCGGGGACCGGTTCACGCAGGGGTGTCAGCCCCTCGAACGGGGCACAGGAAGGGCATGAGCGACAGATCACGGCAGAACCCCGTCGAGACGCTGGTCCGTTGGGAGGAGCACGGCGCCGTGTGGCGGGTGGTGGAGCGGGCCGGGTCCGGGGTGACGGTGGCCCTGTGCCGGTGCGACGGAGGCGAGGAGGTGGACCGCCTGTCCTCCGACGCCCCGGAGCTTCTCGCCTTCGTGGACGGGCGGGACGCCTCCACGGAGTGACGGAAGATCCGGTCGGCGCCCCTGGTGGGACGCCTCCACACGGGCCGCGGCGAGCGAGAGCACCCTCTCCCAACCGATGGCGCCCTCTTCGACGTACAGGAGCCGCACCTCCCCCGGCGCCTCCGGTGAGTCACAACCGCGTCGCGTCTCCGTTCGGTCACCCTCGCATCACTCGCGGGTAGTGGGACACGGGCCTCCGGCTCCGCGCCGCTCGTTCCGCCCCGCCCGGTCCTGCGGCTCCCGCGTCGCCGACCCGTCCGGCGGATCGGCGACGTTGTCGCGGAGCCTTTCCAGCAACCGTTCCAGGTGCGCGGTGTCCTCCTCGTCGAGGCCGGCGCGCAGGCGGCGGTCGAAGGCGAGCGCCACCTCGCGCATCCGGTGGAACGCCGCCTCACCCTCCTCGGTGAGCTCCACCAGGTGCACCCTCCGATTCCCTGGGTCGCGGCGCCGGGTCAACAGGCCCTCGGCCTCCATGGCGTTGAGGTGCTGGGTCAGCGTCGCCCCCCGGATACCCACCGCGGCGGCCAGTTCGCGCTGATTGGCCGTCGGCCTGGCCTTCAGGGACATGAGAACGAGCCAGCTCGGGCGGGATCCCCCCGTCGCGGCGAGCGCCTCGTCGAAGGCGTGGCTGACCTCCTTGGCGGTGGCGGCGAGTCTGACCCCGAGGGGAGGGCCGGCGGAGCGGAACGGCATGTCGGCAAGGTTACCACCCAGTTCGCACCCTAATAGTTTGACGACTAACCGTTCGGTGCCTATCGTTTTACGGGAGGCGAACTGGCCGGTCCGCTCGGGACCGGCCCTCGACCAAGGAGGAGCAATGCCGGAGAACGCGAGAACGGCGCAGGCACGCGGCGCGGTCGACGCCTGGGTCGCGGCCGAGGAGGCAGGCGACACCACCGCCTTGGGCGCAATGCTCACCGAGGACTTCGCCGGGATCGGGCCACACGGCTTCCAGCTCGACCGGGGAGGGTGGCTGGATCGCCATGACTCCGGTTCCCTGGTCAACGAGGTGTTCACCGCCGACGAGATCGCGGTACGCCACTACGGAGCGGAGACGGCCATCGCCAACGGGGTACTGGCGCAGCGCGCCACCTATCGCGGTCGCCCCGTCCCCGGCCGGTTCCGCTTCACCGCGGCACTGATCGCCGACGGGCACTCCTGGCGCATCGCCAACCTCCAGTTGTCACCGATGCCCGGGAACTGAGGCGGCGACGGAATCGTGCGTATCAGCTTGAACGCGACCAACCACGCATGGCCCGGTGCGCCGGACAGTCTGCGCCATGAACTGACGCGTGTCGTACGCGCGGCCGACGACGCGGGGTTGGACACGGTCTGGGTCGCCGACCACCTGCTCCAGGTCGATCCGCGGAGCTCACTCGATGCCGAGGTGCTGGAGGCCTACACGACGTTGGGCTTTCTGGCCGCGCGGACGACGCGCGTGAGGTTGGGCACGATGGTCACCGGTGTGACGTTCCGGCCGCCCGGTCTGCTGGTCAAGGCCGTCACCACGCTCGACGTGCTCTCCGGAGGGCGGGCCTGGCTCGGTCTGGGAGCCGGGTACCACAACGACGAGGCGCGTGCCATGGGCCTGCCGATGCCCGCGGCGGCCGAGCGTTTCGAGCGGCTGGAAGAGACCCTCCGGATCGCCCACCGCATGTGGTCCGGCGACGACACGGCTTTCCGCGGACGCCACTACCAGCTACGACGACCGGTGGGTCGACCTCTGCCGATCACCCGTCCGCGTCCGCCCGTGCTCGTCGGCGGAATGGGCGAACAGCGGACACTGCCGCTGGTGGCACGTTACGCCGACGCGTGCAACCTCTTCGACGTCGGCGACGGGGGTCTGACCGTGCGCCGCAAGCTCGATGTGCTCGCCGAGCACTGCACGGCTGTCGGCCGCCCACGTGAGGAGATCGAAACGACACTGAGCACACGGCTGGAGCCGGGTGAGCATCCCGACAGCTTCATCCTGCGCTGCGCCGACCTCGCCACGCTGGGCGTCGAGCACATCGTCGTGATCACCGAGGGCCCGTGGACCGAGCAGGGCGTGGCCACCCTGGCCCGCGCCGTGGACGCCCTGGGAGGTGACCCGGAATGAGCAAGCCCCAGCGCACGGTCCACCGGTGGCGCCTGGGACCACGTACCCGCAAAGCCGTGCTGTCCGTGCACATCGTCGCGGCCGGATCATGGATCGGCATCGACGTCGTACTGGCCGTCCTGGTGTTCACCGCGTTGTTCACCGACGACGTTCGTACTGCCGCGCTCGCCTACCAGACACTGGAGCTGTTCGCGATCGGACCACTGTTCACCGCCGGTCTGGTGTGCCTCGCCTCAGGTGTCCTCCTGGGGCTGGGCACGAAGTACGGCGTGCTGAGGTACTGGTGGGTGGTCGCGAAACTGGTGGTGAACGTGGTGTTCGTCGTCCTCGTACCGTTGTCGCTGAGCCCGACGGTCACCGCGGCCGCCGAGTACGGCCGGAACCTCATTGAAGGGCACTCGGACGCGGCGATGGTGACCAACCTCGTCTTCCCACCGATCGTCTCGCCCACGGGCCTGCTCATCGCCGTACTGCTGGCCGTCTTCAAACCGTGGGGCAGGATCGGGGAGTCACGGCGGAACGCACGAGCACGATCGGCCTCCACCGATCGGCCGGGCGGATAGAGGGCGGTCCCGCGAACGGAACGGGGCCGAGCGGCGCATCGAGGGGCTCGGGGCGCCCCCAGAAAGCACCGCGGGCTGCGGCGAGCCGGTCGAAGACCGGCGA
>NZ_ANAX01000249.1 GCF_000341065.1 Nocardiopsis halotolerans DSM 44410
GGTGTGCCGGGCGGTTCCCCCGCTCGGCGATGGAATCACTGTACCGGAGGTTGGGAGTGGGTTGCGACGTCGGGACCGTCGGGTGGACGTGCGGTGTCCGGTTTTCGCGCCGAATACCCTGGAGTGGTGCCCGAATCAAAGCTTGAAATCCAGATGCTCCACGACCGTCTGCTGGTGAAGGCGGTCCCGGACAAGAGCGAGCGGCGCAGCAACGCCGGTCTGGTCATCCCCGACACGGTCAAGCTGGCCACCAGGCTCGCGTGGGGTGAGGTGGTCGGCGCCGGTACCAGTGCCCGCCACGTGAAGACCGGGGACCGCGTGCTCTTCGACCCCGAGGAGCAGGGCGAGGTCGAGTTGAACGGCGAGCGCTACGTGATCCTGCGTGAGCGCGACGTCCACGCCATCGCCAACGAGGCCCCGGAGCGGGGCACCGGCCTCTACCTGTAACCGCCTCCGCCCCGCCGGGCCCGGCCCGGCGGGCCCTCCCACGCGCCGATCCCCGGATCAGGCGCGTTCGTCGTTTCCGGCGGAGTTCGCAACAGCCTTGACCAGCGAGCACACGCACAGGTTGAGGGCCTCGTAGGCGGATGCGCGGACGACGCCCACGTAGGCCCACGCCGCGTAGAGCCCGGACCACAGGAGTTGCTGCGCCCATGTCGGGGTGATCCTGGGGTCGATACCGCCGTCGGCGGGACCACACGGGGTCGGGTGACCCCCGTCACGTGACCGGGCGGTAGCATCCGGTCAGAGCCGGTCGGCGCGAACGGTTCGACGGCCACGAGCCGCGTGTTCCCTCTCCCGTGATCCGTGGCCCGCACCCTCCTTCCGTCCCGTGCGCCGTGCCCCCGCGGCGCCCGTACCCCGGCGCCGCGGCGCCAGCGAGGAATCCATGAGCAACTTCGCCCAGTACCAGGACGGCGTCTACGCCGACGCGACCAACGGACGGCTGCCCCACCTGCCCTACCACCACGACGCGCTACGCGACCTGGCCGAGAGCGCCATGGAGCCGGGCCCGTTCGGGTACGTGGAGGGCGGCGCGGGCCGCGAGCGCACCGCACGCGCCAACGAGGACGCGTTCGCCCGGTACGCGCTGCGCCCGCGCAGCCTGCGCCCAGGTGCGGAGGCGGCGGGAGGTCTGGGGGTCACCCTGTTCGGGAAGGACTATCCCACCCCGTTGCTGACCGCGCCGATCGGTGTGCTGGAGCAGGTACACGAGGAGGCGGAGCTCGCCGTGGCCAGGGGCGCCAACGAACTCGGGGTCCCGGTGGTGCTGTCCACGGCCGCGTCCACACCGATGGAGCGGGTCGCCGAGGCCGCCGACTCGTGGTGGTACCAGCTGTACTGGCCCAGCGACGACGCCCTGGCCGAGTCGTTCGTGCGGCGGGGGGCGGCNACCGCCGACACCAAGCGGCTGGGGTGGCGCCCCCGCGACCTGGCACTGGGACACCTGCCGTTCCTGCGCAGCCAGGGCACCGCGAACTACTTCAGCGACCCGGAGTTCCGCTCCCGGCTCAAGGCCGACCCGGAGCCCGGCGGGGTGTTCACCGAGGCGGTGTTCCACTTCCTGGGCGCGTTCGCCAGCAGGTCGCTGAGCACCGACAACATCGCCCGTATCCGGCGGTGGACGGACCTTCCGGTCCTGGTCAAGGGGATCGTGCGCGGGGACGAGGCCGCCGAACTGGTGGACGCGGGTGTGGACGGGATCGTGGTCAGCAACCACGGCGGCCGGCAGGTCGACAACGCGGTGGCGGCGCTGGACGCCCTGCCCGAGGTGGTGGACGCGGTCGGTGAGCGTGCCACGGTGCTGTTCGACTCCGGTGTGCGTTCGGGCGCCGACGTGGCCGTGGCGATGGCGTTGGGCGCGAAGGCGGTACTGCTGGGGCGGCCGTGGGTGTACGGGCTGGCCGTGGACGGCGCCGCGGGCGTGGAGCACGTGCTGCGCGCGACGCTGGCCGAGTTGCAGATCACCGCCGAGCTGATGGGCAAGGACGTGGCCGACCTGGACGGGAGCGACGTCACGCGCCGCTGACCTCCCTATCCCGGTCCCCGACCCCTGGGAGCGGGGACCGGGGCCTGTCCTCGAACGGAGACTCAGCCCCGGCCGTCCGGTCCGGGCGGCCGTGGGGTCCCCGTGTCGGGGGACGCCCGGACCGGGAGAACGCCGCCCGAAGCGCCCCGGCGGACGACGTGCGGGCCGCGGGAGGCCCCGGGAGGACCGCTACGCGGAGGCCCGGGTGGCGGCGATCCCGAACGGGTTGTCGATGACGTAGCGCCACAGCCCGTCCTCGCCCCGCCGGGCCACGTCGGTGGCGGTACCGCGGATGTCGACATCCCGGCCGTCGGGGCCGTTCCCCCGGATCTCCCAGTCCACGATGAGGAGGGCGGTGTCGCCCGTCACGTGCGTCTGCCGGGGCGTGACGCGGATGGGTACGCCCAGTCCCATGAGGCTGGCGTTGGCGTCGCGCCGGGCCGTGCCGGTCAGCGGGTTCTCCGGGTCCAGGACGAGGAGGCCGTCCTCCTCGTAGACCCTCTCCAGTTGGTCGGGGTCACCGGAGTTGAAGGCGCTGGCGAACACGTGGGGGTGCCGCGCCGCGTCGGTGGTCAGGGGCAGGACGTCCTCGTGCGTGGTGCTGGGGTCGCTCATGGCCACAGCCAAGCAGACTCCTCCGCCTCCCACCAAGTGAGAATCTGCGTCCGGGACCGCGACCCGGTGCTCGACGCCGCCTGAGGTCCGTCGTCTCGGGCGCGCCCCCGGGGAACTCGTGAAGTCCTGCCCGAGGAAGGCCGCGCCGGATGCCGCGGCGCTCAGACGAGGTGTCCGAGGGTGCGCATCAGATGGTTCCTCTGCCTGTCGAGGCGGACGCTGGTGCTCACCCTGTTGAGGACGCGGGAGGCGCGGGCGACCATGCGGGTGGGGCGGTGGCGTCGCCGGTCGTAGCGGGCCAGCGCGTGTTCGACGGTGGGCTCGGTGCCGAGCGCGGCGGCGAGGGCGACCGCGTCGACGACCGACTCGCAGGCGCCGCGCCCCAGGTTGGGCGCCATGGCGTGGGCGGCGTCGCCGATGACCACGTGGCGGCCGCTGACGTAGCTCGCCAGGGCGGGGAGTTCGTACAGCTCGCGCCGGTCCACCGCGGTTCCGGGCAGGGCTTCCAGGACGCGGGTGACCACGGGGTGCCAGCCGCCGTACAGCTCGCGCAGCATCTCCACGGGGTCCTGTCCCTCCCGGCCCCGGAGGAGTTCCGTGCGGAGGGAGGCGAACCAGTTGGTGGTGTGGGCGTCCATGGAGGTCACCCCGAAGAGCATCCCCCTCCCCCAGGTCTCGGTGGCCAGGTCCACCGCTCCGGGGACGGCGCCCCGGTAGGCGACCGTGCCGAGGGGGCGGGGATCGGCCGCCCCGGGGAACGCGGTGCGGCGGACGAGGCTGTGGATCCCGTCGGCGCCCACCACGACGTCGAAGCCCTCGGCGTCGCGGACGTCCGCCTCCGTGACGGGCGTGTTCCAGCGGACGAGTCCGTCGGGGAGTCCTTCGACGAGCACGTCCAACAGGGACGAGCGGGAGATGAGGTGGACCTCCGCCCGCTGGGAGCCGACCGCCGTGAGGGCGCGGCCGGAGGGGGCGGCGATCACACCCAGGCTGGGGCGTCGGGCGCGTTCGCGGACGCGTTCTCCGAGGCCGATCCGGTCGAGCGCGGCCATGCCCTCGCGCCACAGGGACAACGCCCCGCCGATGTCGGGCGGCGATTCCCGGCGTTCGCGGACCTCCACCTCCCAACCCGCGCGCAGCAGTCCTCGGGCCGCCGTGAGTCCGGCGATGCCCCCTCCGACCAACAGTGCTCTTCCACGCATGTCCGACACGCTACTACGATCGTAGTGACATGTCACTACGAATATAGTGAACCCATGTCGCAGAACAGGACCCGGGCCCTCGACGCCGCACTCCGCCTCCTGGGCACCCAGGGACTGCACGCCCTCACGCACGGAAAGGTGGACTCCGCCGCGGGGCTGCCCCGGGGATCGACCTCCAACCACTTCCGCACCCGTGCGGCACTGGTGCGCGGGGTGGTCGAGCGGCTGGAGGAGAGGGACCGGGAACTGTGGGCGGGACTCTACGACGCCTCCCTGGCCGGTCCCGAGCACATGGCCGACGCCGCGATCGGGTTCGTGACCGCCGCGACCACGACCGACCGCGTCCTCACCGTCGCCCGCTACACCCTGGCCATGGAGGGCGCCCACAACCCGGAGGTGCGCGCCTCGCTGGCCCGGGGTTCCGAACTCATCCACGGCTGGACGTCGCGGGCGCTCGCCGACCTGGGCGCGGCCGACCCGGACGCGGCCTCGCGCACCCTCATGGCCTACGCCGACGGGCTCATCATGCGCGGCATCACCCGCCCGGAGATCACCGAACCGCGTGAGCGGGTGCTCCGGGTGATCCGGTCCTGCCTGTCCTGAGCCGGACCCGTGAAGTCGGAGCGGGCCCCGGGTGCGCCCCGGAGCCCGCTCCGTCCTCGTTCCCGGCCCGGGCCCGTACTCAGCCCTTGACGGCGCCCGATGTCAGACCCGCCACGATCCTGCGTTGCAGGACCAGGGCGAAGATGATCAGCGGAATCGAGACCAGGACCGACGCTGCCATGACCTGCCCGATCGGGTTCTCGTAACCGACCCGCTGGAACGTGGCCACGAAGACGGGGACCGTCTGCACGTTCAGGTCGTTCGGGGCGAAGGAGAAGGCCAACAGGAACTCGTTGGTGGCGTACACGAAGGTCAGGATGGCCGCCGCGCCCACGCCCGGTGCCGCCAGCGGCGCCACCACCCGCAGGAAGGCCTGGAAGGGGGTCGCCCCGTCCACCTTCGCCGACTCCTCGATCTCCCGGGGGATGCCCGCGAAGAACGTGGTGAGGACGAAGACCGCCAGCGGCAGGGTCAGTGCCACGTACGGGATGATCATGCCCGCGTAGGAGTTGAGCAGGTTGATCCCCGTCCACTCGTTGAGCTCCAGGTACATCTGGTAGAGCGGGTTGACCAGCGCCACCGGCGGGAACAGCGTCGCGATCAGGGTGGCGCCCAGGATCACGAACTTGCCCGCCAGCGGCAGCCGGGCCAGGGCGTAACCCNCGGCCACCGGAATGCAGACCAGCGTGGTCACCGACGCCACGATCAGCGAGTTGCGCAGCGCGAACTGGAAGCCCTGGTCGAAGATCTCGCGGTAGTTACCGAAGTCGAACGGACCATGGAGGATGTTCGGGTCGGTGATCGCCGCCGCCCCCGACCGCAGGCTGGTCATGCCCATCCACAGGAACGGGAACAGGCACCACAGGAGCACCACGGCGAGCCCGAGGAGCTTGAGGGTGCCGCCCGCCGCCGGATGCATGCGTCGGCGCGGCCTGTGGACCGGCGCGCTCGGCCTCACCGTCTCGGCCGTCATCGCTTCTCCTTCCGCGCCACGTCACCGATCATGTGGCGGCCCATCCGGCTGATGAAGGCCAGGCCGACGAGCATGACGATGACGAACGTGACCGTGGACAGCGCGTTGGCGTAGCCCAGGTCCGGTTCCCGGACCAGGTAGCGCTGCGCGTAGACCGACAGCGTGGCCAGCGAGTTCGAGTAGCCGGTGAACACGTACGCGAAGTCGAACATGCGCATGGCCTCCACCGTGCGGAACAGCAGCGCCACGACGATCGCCGGACGCAACAGCGGCAGGGTGACGGACCAGAACCGCTGGAGCGCGTTGGCCCCGTCCACCCTGGCCGCCTCGTAGTAGTCCTTCGGGATGGTCTGTAGGCCCGCCAGCAGGAGCAGGGCCACGAACGGCGCGGTCTTCCACACGTCGGCGCTGACGACGCCGACCATCGACCAGAAGGGATCGCGCAGCCAGTTGATGTCCGTGCCCAGGACGGCGTTCACGAACCCCGGGTTTCGGTCGAACATGAACCGCCACACCTGCGCGGCCACGGCCGTCGGGATGACCCACGGGATCAGGATGACCGCGCGGGTCAGACCACGTCCGACGAAGGCCTGGTTCATGATCAGCGCGAAGGCCATGCCGATGACGAACTCCAGCGACACCGACGCGACCGTGAACACCAGGGTGTTCCAGACGGCGTTGAGGAAGCCGGGGTCGGTCAGGACCCGGACGTAGTTGTCGATTCCGGTGAACTCCTGGCGGAATCCCTGGATGTCGTAGAGGCTCCTCCCGATCGCGTAGAACACCGGGAAGAGGGCGATCACGGCCATGAAGGCGAACGACGGGGCGAGGAAGACCCGCCCCATCGCACGCTCACCCAGGCCCCTGCCCACGCGGACTGTCTGGGTCGTCGCCATCGGTCCTACTCTTGCTCGAGTGCGTCGTTGGCCGCCTGGTCCACCGCCTCCAGGGCCGGCTGGGGCTCCGCCTGTCCCCGGAAGGCCGGGTGCAGGTGGTCCTGCACGGCCAGGGACAGGGAGTTGTAGCCGGGCACCGGAGGACGGGCCTCGGCCTGGGCGAGGATGTCACCGAGCATCTGGAAGTCGGGGTCCTCGGTGTTCTCGTAGGCGCTCAGCATGGTCGGCGGCAGGCTGTTCCGCATCAGGACGTCCTGCGCCTCGGGGTCGGTGGCCGCCCACAGGACGAACTCGCGGGCCAGTTCCTTGCTGTCGCTCAACGTGCTGACCGCGTTGTTGAGCCCGCCCAGCGCGCTGGTGGTGCCCTCACCGCCGAAGGTGGGCAGCGGGGCGACCGCGAAGTCGTCCACGACCGCGCTCTCCTCGTCCCCCTCGCCCTGGAGGAGCGGAATGGCGTACGGCCAGTTGCGCATGTAGACGGCCTCACCCGCCTGGAACAGTGCGCGCGCGTCGTCCTCGACCATGGTGTCGAAGCCGTCGGCGTAGAAACCGGTCTCGTAGGCCCGGGTCATGAAGTCCAGGGCCGTGGTGGCGGCGTCGCCCTCCAGGAAGGTGCTCCGCTCCTGGGCGTCGTCGAACAGCTGGCCGCCCGCGGACCAGTACAACTCCAGGAAGTTGACGACGAAGCCCTCGTACTGGTCGCCCTGGCCGACGTAGGCGGAGATGCCCGCCTCCTCGGCGGCGGCCGTACCGGTGTCGTAGAGCTCCTCCCAGGTCGTGGGCGGTTCCTCGACGAGGTCGGTGCGGTAGTAGAGGAACGCGCCGTTGGAGGAGTAGGGCAGCGCGTACAGCTCCTGCTGCCACTGGGCGCTGTCGACGGCGCCCTCCAGGCTGACCCCCTCGACCTCGCCGCGCAGGTCCTCCAGGCTCTCGATGTAGCCGTACTCGGCGAACTCACCGGTCCAGATGACGTCCAGGCCCAGGACGTCGAACTCTCCGGCCTGGTTCTGGAGGTCCTGGAACATGGCCTGCCGCTGCTCGTCGGCGGTGGGGGCGAGGAAGAAGATGTCGACCTGCTGGTCGGGGTTCTCCTCGTTCCACAGGCGCGCGACCTCCTCGTGGATCGCGCGGTCCGCTCCGGTGACCGCCCAGACGAAGGCCGGGTCGTCGGAGAGGCCCGCGGTGTCGCCGCCCTCCCCCGCGGTCCCCTCCCCCGGAGGCTCGCCGCACGCGGTGGCGAGGGTGAGGCCCAGCGCGGCGGCACCGGCGGCGAAGACCCTCGCCGTGTACCTCTTCTGGTGTGGAAGCAGTGGCATGACTCTCTCCTTCCGCGCCGGTGGGTGTTCCGGGCGCGCGGCGTCGAGTGTGTCCTGGGTCATCCCCCCGGGGTCGTGCGCAAACGATGCCACCGACTGTGTGACGTAGTCAACAGAGAATGCGTTTCGGCCTGCGCAGTTCACGCGCAGGAACGCCACCCCGTCCACCCACCCTCATGAAAACGTTGCCATAACCCGGGTCACACTCTTACCGTGGACGGCATGCCCAGCCAACCCGCGAGCATGCGGGACGTCGCCCACCGTGCGGGGGTCTCCCTCTCGACGGTCTCCCGCGTGCTGCGCGACGCTCCCGGAGTCGCCCCCGAGGTCCGCCAGCGCGTCCAACGCGCCGCGGACGAACTGTCCTACGTGGTCTCGCGCAACGCCTCCGGCCTGGTCACCGGGCGGACGGGGCGGGTCTCGGTCGTCGTGCCCTTTCTCCGGCCGTGGTTCTTCGGAGCGGCCCTGTCCGGGATCAGCGACGCCCTGCGTGAGGCCGACCTGGACATGCTCGTCTACCAGGTCGGCGAGACCCGTTCCCGGGAGGGCTGGGCCCGCGCCCTGCCCCTGCGGCGCAACACCGACGCCGTGGTCACCGTGTCGATGGACCTGTCCGAGGAGGAGTGCCGCCGGCTGGAGGACGTGGGTGTACCCATGGTGCTGATGGGACAGAAGGTGTCCGGACGGGCCAGCGTGTACATCGACGACCGCGCGGGCACCGCGGGAGCCACCCGGCACCTGCTCAACCTGGGGCACACGCGCGTGGCCTACATCGGTTCCCGTTCGGAGGCGTGGTACAGCACCAGCTCACGGCACCGGCTGGAGGGATACGAGGCGGCCATGGCGGAGGCGGGGCTCTCACCGTGGCCCGTGGTCAAGGCGCCCGGACACACGGGCGGCGAACTGGCCATGGGAGAGCTTCTGTCGGACCACGAACCGCCCACGGCCGTGCTCGCCGAGTTCGACGACATCGCGCTGGGCGCGCACCGCACGCTGCGCCGCGCGGGGGTGCGGGTGCCCGACTCGATCTCCCTCATGGGCTTCGACAACCACGACGCCGCCGCGGTGATGGACCTGACCACCGTCGACCAGGCGCCCTACGACAGCGGCCTGACCGCCGGACGCCTCACCGTGGACATCCTCAACGGAGCGGCGCGGCACACGCACGTGGAGATGCCCACCCAGCTCATCCTGAGGCAGTCCACCGCCGCCCCCAGGACGACGCGCGGCCTGTTCCCCTGAGGTGACCGAAGCCCGGCGCGGCGGCCCGGGCCCGGCTCTCCCCCAGCGACCCAACCTACGGAGGATCCCTCATGCAGCAGCAGTGGTGGCGGGACGCGGTCCTGTACCAGGTCTACCCGCGCAGTTTCGCCGACGCCGACGGGGACGGGGTGGGCGACATCGCGGGGATCACCGCGCACCTGGACCACGTCGCCGACCTGGGCGCGGACGGGATCTGGCTGTCGCCGTTCTACACCTCCCCGTGGGCGGACGGCGGGTACGACGTGGCCGACTTCCGGGACGTGGACCCGCGCCTGGGAACCCTGGAGGACTTCGACGTGATGGTGGAGGCCGCGCACGAGCTGGGCCTGCGGGTGATGGTGGACATCGTGCCCAACCACACCTCCGAGGAGCATCCGTGGTTCAGGGAGGCGCTGGCGGCCGGGCCGGGGTCACCCGAACGCGAGCTGTACGTGTTCCGGGACGGGCGGGGCGCGGACGGTGAGCTGCCGCCGACCAACTGGCGGTCGACGTTCGGCGGTCCGGCGTGGACCCGTGCGGCGGACGGGCAGTGGTACCTGCATCTGTTCGCCCCCGAGCAGCCGGACCTGAACTGGGACGACCCGAGGGTGCGCGAGGAGTTCCGCGGCATCCTGCGGTTCTGGAGCGGGCGCGGGGTGGACGGGTTCCGGATCGACGTGGCGTACGCCCTGGTCAAGGACCTGAGTGAACCACTGCGTGACCTGGTGCCGGTGGACGGCGGCCGGTTCGACGACATCCTGGCCAACCCGGACCATCCGTTCCTGGACCGGCCCGAGGTGCACGAGGTGTACCGGGACTGGCGTCGGGTACTGACCGAGTTCGACCCGCCCCGGGCCACCGTGGGCGAGGTGTGGCTGCCCAGCGACCGGAGGGTGCTGTACACGCGGCCGGACGAACTGGACCAGGCGTTCAACTTCGACTTCCTGCGGACGGCGTGGAACGCCGACGCCTACCGGAGGGTGATCGACTCCTCCATCGCCGACGCCGCCCAGGTGGGGACGGTGCCCACCTGGGTGATCGGCAACCACGACGTGGTGCGCCCCGTGTCGGTGCTGGGGCTGCCTGAGGGCACCGACCAGGGAGCGTGGCTGCTCTCCGACGGGCGGGACCCGGAGCCGGACCTGGAGCTCGGCACGCGACGGGCGCGGGCGCTGGCACTGCTGGAGCTGTCGCTGCCGGGGTCGGCGTACGTGTACCAGGGTGAGGAGTTGGGGCTGCCGGAGGTGGCGGACCTGCCCGCGCGGGCGCTGGAGGACCCGCGGTGGACGCGCAGCGGACACACCGACAAGGGGCGGGACGGGTGCCGGGTTCCGCTGCCGTGGACGAGGGAGGGGACGACGTACGGGTTCGGCCGGGGCGGTGCCGGGCGGGTCGCGTGGCTGCCCCAGCCCGAGGGGTGGGGCGGGTGGTCGGTGGAGGCCCAGTCCGACGACCCGGGTTCCGTGCTCAGCCTGTACCGCCGGGCCCTGGCGCACCGCAGGGAGTTCCGCGCGGACGAGGTCCTGACGTGGGACGACACGCTGAACCGGGGGCCGGTGCTGGCGTACTGGCGGGGCCCGGACGTCCTGGTGCTGGTCAACACGGGCGCGGAGCCGGTGGAACTGCCGACGGGCCGGGTGCTGGTGGCCAGCGCGGAGCTGGACGGGGTGCTTCCGGGGAACACGGCGGTGTGGCTGCGCCGGGAGTGAGGTCCCCTCCAGGAGTACCTGGGCGGGGTCGTCCTGAGCCCGGGGGGTTCGGGGGCTCCTCCAGAGAACACGAAGGACGACCCGGCGAGGAGACCGAAGGCCCGCCCCCGCCACGACCGCGCCGCGAAGCACGACGGCCGAAGGCCGAGCGGCGCACCGGGGGGCTTGGGGGGTCGCCCCCCCAGAGAACACGAAGGACGACCCGGCGAGGAGACCGAAGGCCCCCGAGCAGGGTCGTCCTGAGTCCGTGGAGCTATGGGGATTCGAACCCCAGACCTCCTCCATGCCATGGAGGCGCGCTACCAACTGCGCCATAGCCCCTTGAGGGAGTCGATCGGGCCCGTGCGGTTCCGCCGACTCCCTGAACCATAGCGGAAACCGCCCGGAACGTCGAAACGGCTACGCGTCGTCGCTGAGCACCACCGGCTCGGGAAGGCTGGCCGCGTTGTGCTCCATCAGCCGCCAGTGGTCCCGGCGCCGCTGGAGTACCGACCAGCAGCAGTTGCTGATCGGCCCCAGGATCTCGCGCTGTTCGTCGGGGATCCCCAGCATCCGGGCGATCCCCACCCGCAGGGCGGCCCCGTGGCTGACCACCACGAGCAGCCCCCCGGGAGGCGTCTTGCCCAGCCCGCGCTCGACGGCGGCGTGCATCCGGTCGCCGACCTCGGTGATGCCCTCCCCGTCGGGGATGTCCATCCGCGCGTGTTCGACCGGCCAGCGCTCGGACAGCTCCACCCCGGTCAGCCCCTCCCAGGACCCGCCGAAGCGCTCGCGCAACCCCTTGTCGAAGCCCACACGCACCCCGGAGGCCTGGGACAGGTACCCGGCGGTGTCGGCGGCCCTCCTCAGGTCGGACGCGACGATCACGTCCGGGTTCATGGAGGCGAGCAGTTCCCCCGCCCGCCTGGCCTGGGCGTGGCCGACCCGGTCGAGTTCGATGTCGGTCTGCCCCTGGAAACGGTTCTCCACGTTCCAGGCCGTGCGTCCGTGTCGCCAGAACAGCACACGAGGAGTGTCGCTCACGTGATGTGTCTCTCCGCTCAGCGTGTCGTCGGTGTCAGCCCTCGTCCAGGGGAGTGCGCTCGGTACCGCGCGCGCTCTCGGGGAGGTCGATCTCGGGGCAGTCCTTCCACAGCCGTTCGAGGCCGTAGTAACCGCGCTCCTCCTCGTGCTGGATGTGCACGACGATGTCCGCGTAGTCCAGCAGGACCCAGCGCCCGTCGCGCTCGCCCTCGCGGCGGACCGGTTTGGCTCCGGACTGGACTCGGAGCTGGTCCTCGATCTCGTCGACGATCGAACGGACCTGCCGGTCGTTGGGCGCCGAACACAGTACGAAGGCCTCGGTGATGATCAGCTGCTCGCTGACGTCGTAGGCGATGATCTCCTGGGCGAGCTTGTCGGAGGCGGCTTCCGCCGCGACCCTGACCAGCTCCAGCGCCCTGTCGGTGGCTGTCACGTTGTGTCTGCTGCCTTTCAGCTCTGCCTGTAGAGCCCGGTCTTGTTGATGTAGCGGACGATACCGTCGGGGACCAGGTACCAGATGGGCTCGCCCTTGCGGACCCGTTCCCGGCACTCGGTCGAGGAAATGGCCAGCGCGGGGACCTCCACCAGCGAGACCTTGCCCTCGGGAAGCCCGGAGTCGCTGAGGTGGTGCCCGGGGCGGTTACAGCCTACGAAATGCGCGAGCTCGAAGAGTTCGTCGACGTTGTGCCAGCTCAGGATCGCGCCCAGCGCGTCCGCCCCGGTGATGAAGTACAGCTCCACCTCCGGCCCGTACTTGGCTCGCATCTCGCGCAGGGTGTCGAGGGTGTAGGTGGGTCCGGAGCGGTCGATCTCCATACGGTCCACCCGGAACTGGGGGTTCTCGGCGGTCGCGATGACCGTCATCAGGTAGCGGTCCTCGGAGGGGGTCACCGTGGCCAGGTCCTTCTGCCAGGGCTGGCCGGTGGGGACGAACACCACCTCGTCGAGCGCGAAGAGGTGGGCGACCTCGCTCGCCGCCACGAGGTGACCGTGGTGGATGGGGTCGAAGGTGCCGCCCATGATGCCGACCTTGGTCGGGCCCGCGCCGCTCCGTCGCGCGGGGGGTGCTTCGTTTCGGGGTGCGCCGGAAGCTGCGTGCGCCACTGTGCGCTCCGTTTCGCCGTGGACGTTGCCGTTGCCGGGATCGGCCAACCGAGAGTAGCCGACGGCGGGCACCACCGCTGTCCCCTTCCTCCCTGTTTGTTCCCTGAACTGGCACAACGATCTCCCCACCGGCTTCCTTCCCCGGACCTCCTCACGGCACCCCGAAATCGCGTCATATCTCGATGCGGAAAACCGTGGCCAAGCGTCATCACGGCGCATAGCATGCCGATATGGCCAACACACCAGACCGCGTACGCGTCCGGCTCTCCGAGATCTCACCCCGTGCCTACGAGCACCCCGCCGACCGTGGCGCCCTGGTGGCGCTGCGCTCGCTGCGCGGGTTCGACGAGGTGTTCAAACGCCTGTCGGGGCTGTTCAACGAACGTGCCCTGCGCCTGATGTTCCTGTCCAGCTCCGTCCGGGTCGGTCCCACCCAGTTCCCCCACGTGTACGACTACGTACGCGACGCCGCCTACGTCCTGGACATGGACGAGGTGCCCGAGCTCTACATCCAGATGAACCCCCGGCCGAACGCCATGGCGATCGGCAGTCAGCGGCCGTTCATCGTGATGACCACGGGTCTGTTCGAGTTGTTGGACGCCGAGGAGCAGCGCTTCGTCATCGGCCACGAGGTCGGTCACATCCTCAGCGGCCACGCCGTGTACCGCACCATGCTCCTGGCCCTGATCCAGCTGGCCGCACGTGTGGCGTGGGTGCCGCTGGGCTTCCTCGGGATCCAGGCCATCGTGGCCGCGTTGGAGGAGTGGTACCGCAAGTCCGAGCTGTCCTGCGACCGCGCCGGGATCCTCGCCAGCCAGGACCCCGAGGCGGGCAAGCGCGCCCTGATGAAGATGGCGGGCGGCTCCAAGCTCGTGGAGATGAACCCCGACGCCTTCCTGGAGCAGGCCCGCGAGTACGAGTCCGGCGGCGACGCCCGAGACGGACTGCTCAAGCTGCTCAGCCTGGTGGGCCAGACCCATCCGTTCGCGGTGGTGCGCCTGGCCGAACTGCACCGGTGGATCGAGGAGGGCTCCTACCAGCGCATCCTCAACGGCGACTACCCGCGCCGCTCCTCCGACCGCGACGCGAAGGTCGGCGAGGAGGCGCGCAACGCCGCCAAGTCCTACAAGGAGGCGTGGGCGCGCTCGGGAGACCCGCTGCTGGGCACCCTGCGCGACGTCGCGGGCAGCGCGGCCAGCGCGGGAGGCAAGGTCTTCGACACCGTCGCCGACCGGTGGCGTAACGGCTCCTCCCGTGGCAACCAGGGGTCCAACGGCTCCTCCTGACCTCAGAGGAGACGGAGGGGGGCGGCCGACGCGGGCCGCCCCCCTGACGTGTGTGGGCCTCCCCGGGTCAGCGCCGCTCGGCGAGGTACTCGCGGACTCCCCTCCACGCGGGATGGGCCGGGTCGATGACCGCGAAGTGGTCGGCTCCCGCCGGTTCGTGGTGGTCCACGGCGTCCCCGGCGGCACGCGCGGCGGCCACGTAGTCGCGGCTGTGCTCGACGGGGACGCGCTGGTCGGCGTCGCCGTGCACGATCAGCTGGGGTACCCCGACCGGCACGCGCAGCACCGGTGAACTGGTCGCGTACAGCTCCGCGGAGGGGTCCGCGCCGAGGAACGGCCCGACCGCGCCCTCTCCCAGCCCCTCCCGGGCGCAGCGTTCCAGGTCGGTGATGGGTGCGAGGGCGACCACGGAGGTCACGGGCGTCCCCGTGTCGAGTGCGTTGAGCAGGGCCAGGTGCCCGCCCGCGGAGTGGCCGACGGACACCACGCGGAACAGGTCGTAGCGCTCGGGCTCGCTCGCGGCGGAACCGACGAGGAACTCCAGGGCACGGCCGACGTCGGCCTGGGTCCGCGGCCAACCGCCGCCGTCCCCTCCGGTGCGGCGGTACTCCACGTTCCAGACCGCCCATCCGTCGGCGGCCAGATCGCGTGCCAGCGGGTCCATGAGACCGGCGTCGAACTGATCGCGCCACCAGCCGCCGTGCAGCAGGACCGCGACGGGCGCGGGCCCCTCACCCTCCGGTTCCCAGCAGTGCGCGATCTGGCTGGGGTGGTCGCCGTAGGCGACGGTGGTTGGCACGCGGTCTCTCCCTCGTCGTCGATCTGGTCGTCCCGTGGGAACACGCGGCGGCGCCGACGGNCGCTGTGTCCGCTCACACCCGTTCCCGTTCTTCGGATGCGCGAACAGGGCGGGTGCCGCGCGTGGCGTCCGTTGGGGGTGTGGCCCGCCGGGGCGCTGAGCGCGCCACGGCGGGCGGTGGCGGGTCAGGAGGCCCGGAAGGACGCCGCCTAGAAGGCGGGACCGGCGGCCATGGCCTCGTCGATGGTCTCGGCCCGGGCGCCCTCGACCTCCTCGACGAGGTCGTCCTCGTGGGCCTCGAACTCCTCGACCACGGGGGCGGAGAAGCTGCGCAGGGCGACCTCCTCGGTGAGGATGTCACCGCGGACGCGGTTGTTGTCACCGATCTGGGCGGTGGGGCTGTTGGCGGAGGTGGACAGGTCGCCACCGACGATGTTGTTGTCGATGTAGACGCCGCCGCTGACACCGGTGACGCTCAGGTCGCCGTCGACGTAGTTGAGGGAGGAGCAGAAGCCCTCCTGCTCGCCCGCACCGACCGCGACCGGACCGGAACCGCCGCTGTAGGTGGCGTCCCCGATGACCTCGCTGTCGCAGAGGATGCCGCCGCTGGCCGGGTTGCTGACCGTCAGCGCGCCGCGCACCGCGGTGTCGTAGATGTCGACGTACTCGACACCGTCGGCCTTGACCTGGCCGCCGATCTGCGACCCGGAGACGTAGACGGCCCCGACCTGGGCGTTGATGTTGCGGACGGAGGAGTCGACCACGTAGGCGAACCCGTCGGTGTTGCCGCCCTCGACCGGGACGGTGCGCAGGGCGGCGCCGGCGGAGCTCTCCTGCATGTAGGTGCCGTAGGAGCCGCGGTTGACCACGCGGTCTCCGACGGAGCTCTCCTGGGAGTCGAAGTAGGCGTCCTTCTGGACGGTCACCCTGCCCTCGATCTCACCACCGACGATGTGCAGGTTGGCTCCCTGGCGGACGGTGACGTCGCCCTGGATGACCGTTCCGTCAAGGAAGCAGCTCTCGCCGGCGGGGACCGCGAGGTCCGTGGGCAGGGTGATCGCACCGCCATGACCCGAGCAGAGGGTGACCAGGTCGGCCTGGGCGGGGGAGGCCATCAGCGTGACACCACCGACGGCCAGGGTGGTCGTGGCGATGGCCGCGACCTTGCTCCGGAGCTTCATCTCGGGGGGATTCCTTTCGTTGTGACCGTGGGGGCGGCGCTCCGAGGGATGCGGGAGAGCGCCGTGAGACACCACAGTGAAATTACCGACCAGCCGTCGCTTTGGGAATACGTCCTAGAAGAAGATTCGCTTCTGTCCAGGTTTCCGGCGGGAAAACGATTCAGATGCCAACGGACGGTCACCTGAGGTGGCCGTCGCCGGTCACCACGTACTTGGTGGAGGTCATCTCGGTGAGGCCCATCGGCCCTCTGGCGTGCAGTTTCTGGGTGGAGATACCGATTTCGGCGCCGAAGCCGAACTCGCCGCCGTCGGTGAAGCGCGTCGAGGCGTTGACCATGACCGCGGCGGAGTCGACCCGGGAGACGAAGTACCGGGAAGCCCTCAGCGAGTCGGTGACGATCGCCTCGGTGTGCTGGGTGGAGTACCTGCGGATGTGCGCGAGCGCCTCGTCGATGTCCGGCACCACCCGGACGGCCAGGTCCATGGACAGGTACTCGGTCGCCCAGTCCTCCTCGGTGGCCTCGACCACCTCGGCCCCGGTCGCGTGCGCTGCGGCGATCTCCATCACCCGGGGGTCTCCGTGCGCGGTCACACCGCTCTCCGCCAGGGACTCCAGCAGGCGCGGCAGGAACGCCTCGGCGATCGCCTCGTGCACCAGCAGGGTCTCGGCGGAGTTGCACACCGAGCAGCGCTGCGCCTTGGCGTTGGTGGCGATGGCCACCGCCTTGTCGACGTCGGCGTCGGCGTCCACGTAGACGTGGCACAGGCCCTCGCCGGTCTCGATGACGGGCACGGTGGAGTCGCGGACCACGGCCTGGATGAGGGAGCCGCCGCCGCGCGGGATGAGTACGTCCACCAGACCGCGCGCCCGCATGAGCGCGGTGGAGGACTCGCGGGTGCGGCCGGGCACCATCTGGATGGCGTCCACCGGAACCTCGGTGCCCTCCAGGGCGTCCCGCAGGATGCCGACGATCGCGGTGTTGGAGGAGTAGGCGGAGGACGATCCGCGCAACAGGGCGGCGTTGCCGCTCTTGAGGCACAGGGCGGCGGCGTCCACGGTGACGTTGGGGCGCCCCTCGTAGATGATGCCGATGACACCGAGCGGCACCCGGATCTGGCGCAGGTCCAGTCCGTTGGGCAGTACGGACCCGCGTACGGACTCGCCGACCGGGTCGGGGAGCTCGACGATCTCGCGGACGGCGTCGGCGATGGCCTCGATCCGCCGCGGGGTGAGGGTGAGACGGTCGATCATGGCCGGACTGGTGCCCTCCTCGCGGGCACGCGCCACGTCCTCGGCGTTGGCCGTGGTGATCTCGTCGGTCCGCTTGACCAGGGCGTCGGCGATCGCCAGCAGCGCGGCGTCCTTCACCGACCGGCTGAGCGGGGCGAGGTCGGCCGCCGCGTCCCTGGCCCGCCCGGCTACCGCGTGGACCTCGCGCTCGATGTCACTCATGGGTGTTCTCTCTTGGTTGGGAAGCCATCCCGGCGTACCCGCCCTGCGGCGTCGAAGGGTGTCGAGGGTCATGCGCCGGGGTGAACGCTTCCAGCGTATAGCTCAGCACCGCCGGAAAAGCGGTTGTCCACAGCCGGAACCACGGCGTCGTGAACCCTTCCGCGAGACCGGGGCCGGACCCGTCCGCCCGGTATCGCCCCCCCGGGCCGTGGAAGGACCCTGGACCGGCTCGCAACGTAAGCCACATGTGCATCTTCATCCCCTACCGAAACACTGCGAACGGACCCGTTCCCGCAGGTGGTACCGGGTACCGGATGCGCCCCCGCACCCTCCGCGACGCGCGTGACGAAGGCCACACTTCGACGCCGGATCGCGCACCCGCACCCATATCCCCCTGACCCCCGGACATCACCTTCGGCATCCGCACCGTCACACGATTACCGTAGGCCTTTGTCGAATTGTTCTGCTTTACTGTGCGAGTGAGTTCGCCCCAGCCCTGACGGCCACTTATGAAGAACTTTCGGACTTTCCCCGACGTCCGAATTCATTACGTCACCGCAAGGCAGTCCAGACTCGAAAGCGACAGAGCTCTGGAGCAACCCGGAATGCGAGAGCGACGATGACACAGACACTGCGGGCGGGAGAAGGCGGCAGCGACACCAGAGGGCTCGCCGGGGCCCTGGAGCAGCTCGCGAGGATACCGGTGATGCGCGAGAAGTACCGCGGGTACAGGTGCCGGCCGACGCTCCTGGAGGATCTTCCCACCCTCACCAGGGACGAGCTCGGCGAGGCGATCGACACCCTGATACGTGAGGATCCCGGATCCCTCGCCCGGGCCTCGCTGCACATCATGGGGGGCACCACGTCGACGATGCACCTGGGCGCGTCACCGGCGGACCTCCACCTGGAGGAGATCGCCCCCCCACGTCCGCCCCTTCGAGCCGGGCGACGTCCTCGCCAGCCTGAGCACGCCCTTCCACATGCGCTCCTCACACGACCTGCACAACGCCCTCGCCGCACGGGCGGGCGTTCCCACGCTGTCCCTGGACGCCCCCACCGACCAGATGATCAGCCCCTACCTCGACCTCTTCGAGGAGCGGGGCGTCACCGCCCTGGCCACCACCCTCGACACGGTCCGTCGCATCCTGCGCTTCTGCGTCTCCTCGGGGCGCCGGCTGGACTTCCTGCGCAAGGTGGTCTGGAGCGGCCCGGCCCTGGACTCCCCCGGCCACGGCCTGCTCCGCGACCACTTCCCCCATCTGCGGACCTGGTCGCTGTTCGGATCACCGGAGACGTGGATCATCGGGCACAGCGGCCCCCACTGCGCCAACGACACCGTCCACCTGTTACCCCACCAGCACACGGAGATCCTCAACGGCCGGATGCTGGTGACCATCACCCATCCCGGGGCGATCTTCCCGCTCCTGCGCTACGAGACGGGGGTCGCCGCGGAGTGGACCCTGTGCCCGTGCGGGACCCCGGGCCCCGCGGTGCGCACGCACAGCCGCATCGACGCTCCCCTGGACCCGCTGAGCCACCTCGTCTCCCCCGCCGACCTGGCCACCCTGGCCCTCCAGACCGAACTCGTGGACGCGGCCCAGGTCGTGGTGATGGATCCGCACACGGAGGACGAGCGTCTGCACCTGCGCGTGCGCCTGCGGCCCGGCGTCTCCTGCGACCTCTACACGGCCGAGTGGATACGCCATCACGTGATGTCCGGATGCCTGGCGTTGTCCGACGCGATCGAGGACATGCCCGAGCGCTTCGAGGTCGTCGTCTCCCAACGCCTCCTGTCCGAGGGCGACGGGGGCGAGGCCCCCACCCTGGTGGTCCGAGAGGGCGGCGCCCAGCGCACCAGGGGTGGTCTTCCCCCGCTGACCAGGAGGGACCTTTCCACACCCAGCCTCCACTAGGGCACTCCACCTCTTCCTTTGATCTGATATACGATCTAAATAAGGTCTCTTATGGTACGTTGATTCCTGGCACTTCGACATGGCCGGGCCCGTCGGGACGTCCGGCACACCGGGGTGCCGGGCACGACGACGACCACAGGAGGCACACATGCGGACCATCCCGCTGACCACCGACGGCCCCACGGTGTCCGTCCAGGGGCTCGGATGTATGGGCATGAGCGAGTTCTACGGCTCCGGAGACGACTCCGAGTCCGCGGCGACCCTGCACCACGCCCTCGACCTGGGCGTCAACTTCCTCGACACGGCCGACATGTACGGCCACGGGGCCAACGAGGAGCTCGTGGGCAAGGTGGTCCGCGAGCGCCGCGACGAGGTCGTGCTCGCGACGAAGTTCGCCATCGTCCGCGACCGCGCGACCGGCGCCCGCGAGCTGCGCGGAGACCCGGAGTACGTGCGCTCGGCCTGCGACGCGAGCCTGGCCCGCCTCGGCATCGACACGATCGACCTGTACTACATGCACCGCCGCGACACGTCGGTGCCCATCGAGGAGACCGTGGGGGCGATGGCCGACCTGGTCGCCCGGGGCAAGGTCCGCCGCCTGGGGTTGTCCGAGGTGAGCGGCGACGAGATCCGCGCCGCCCACGAGGTCCACCCGATCACCGCCGTACAGACCGAGTACTCCCTGTGGACCCGCCATGTCGAGGACGAGGTCCTGCCGGTCTGCCGCGAACTGGGCATCGCCTTCGTCCCCTACTCCCCGCTGGGGCGGGGCTTCCTCACCGGTGCCGTGACCTCGGCGGAGAACCTGTCAGCCGACGACTTCCGTCGCGGCCAGCCCCGCTTCTCCGGGGAGAACGCCGAGCGCAACAGGAGGATCCTTCCGCTCATCCAGCGGGTGGCCGACGCCCACGGAGCCACCAAGGGCCAGGTGGCCCTGGCCTGGGTGCACGCCCAGGAGAAGCGGTGGGGGCTGCCCGTCGTCCCGATCCCGGGGACGAAGCGCCGCGCACGCCTGGACGAGAACGTCCGCGGGGCCGAACTCGAACTGACCGCCGACGACCTCGCCACCCTGGACACCGTCGCCGACGCCGTCGTCGGCGACCGATACTGACGGTCGACGCACTCCGCCACGGCCGACGGAGGATCCGGTCCACGCCGTGCCCGAGACGAACCACCCCACGGTTCCCGCACTGTTCACACAGGTGGCGGCGCACGGAGGGATAAGTATCCTGATATACGATCCTCAGATGACCCAGCTTCCCATGGACCGTCGGATAGGACACCACCTCAAACGTGCCGAGCAGGAGCTGATAGCCGCCAAGCACGCGGTCCTACGTCAGTTCAACCTCTCCGTTCCCCAGTACACGGTGCTGCTCGTCCTGTCTGAGGAACCGGGTCTGTCTGGCGCGATCCTGGCCCGCCGGTGCCTGGTCACACCCCAGACCATGTCGTCGGTCCTGGCCACCCTGAGCAGGCGTGAGCTGATCGAACGCAAGCCGCACCCCCTCCACTCCCACATCCTGGAGACCTGTCTCTCCGCCTCGGGCCGCGCCCTGCTCCAGGAGGCCGACGACGTCGCGGTCCAGGTGGAGAGACGGTTGAGCGACGCCTTCACCGACGACGAGGAGAAGGAGTTCGTGCGTCTGCTCAACAAGTGCGCCGAAGCGGCCGCGGAGGCTCGTACCCAACTGCCGGAGCAGTTGGACGAGACCTGAGCGTGTCCGCCCGTCGCCGGAGGGACGCCGGGGTTCCCGATTCATGACGTACACCGGGTCCGGGCCATTCCCTTTCCGAAATGGCCCTCTCCCCGGGGCGCGTCCCTCGGTCTTCGACGGCGCCGCCGGACAGGGAAGGGAAACGGACTCCACGCCCTTCTCCGGTGCACCATTGCGGGCCTCGGGCCGGAGGGCCGGGGAATTCCCACGGTCTTCCTCCGGTGCGTTCATGTAATCTCTCCGGAATCTCGTCAGGGCCCTCCCCGGCTCTCGGGGAGGGCCCCTCCACTCCGCCGTTCCCTCAGGCCGGGGCGTGGCCCGCGAGCGCGGCGTCCACCGTCCGGGGCTCGCCCCTCCCGCCCCGGAGGGCCGGAGTCCAGCGCACCAGCGCCAGTCCGATACTCATGCCCCCGCCGAACCCGGCCAGGAGCACCAGATCGTCCGCCCTGAGCGCCCCGGCCCCACTCACCGTGTCCAAGGCGATCGGAATGGACCCGGCGCCGGTGTTGCCCTGGGTCTCGACGGTCAGGTGCATACGTGTGTAGTCGAGTCCGACCGACGGCCAGATGTCGCCGAGCATGGCGCCGTTGGCCTGGTGGGGTACGAAGTGGTGCACCTCGTCGGCGGCCACCCCCAGTCCGTCGAGCATCCGACCGACCGCCTGGGGAAGCTGCCGGGTGACGTAGTCGCGCACCCCCCGGCCCTCCATCCTGAAGTGGTGCTCCCCCTGCTCCAGGGTCCGCGCGGAGGCCGGGAGCCGGGAGCCCCCGGCGGGCACCCGGATCAGCCCGTGGTGGTCTCCGTCGGTGGACAACTGGGTGCCGAGCACGCCGTCCCACCCGAGGCCCGGCCCCAGCACCACCGCGCCGGCTCCGTCCCCGAACAGCGGTGCCGTCCTCCGGTCGCCGTAGTCGAGGATGCGGGAGTAGATGTCCGCACCGACGACCAGGGCGTAGGAGTCCTCCTGTGCCCGTAGCAGGTTCTCGGCCACCGCGAGGGCGAAGACGAAGCCGCTGCACACCGCGTTGACGTCGAACGCGGCGGCCCGGTCGGCGCCGAGCAGGTGCTGGGTGATGCTCGCGGTGGCGGGCTGCGGGTGGTCCGGCGTGGACGTGGCGACGATGACGTAGGCCAGTCGGTCGGCGGGGATCCCCGCCCGGGCCAGCGCCCGGCGTCCGGCCTCGGCCGCGAGGTCGGACGTGGCCTGGTCCGGGGCCGCACGCCTGCGTTCACGGATCCCGGTCTTACGGAGTATCCACTCCTCGGTCACACCCGTGGTCCGGGCGATCTGATCGTTGCCGACCACCTCGGCAGGCAGGTACGAACCCGTACCCATGATGGCGATGGACATGTGCGCACACGGTGCGCGGGTCCCGGCTTCTCCGGTCACCCGGGCACCGTTCCTCCTCACTGTGTCGTCTTGCGGGCCGCACTTCGTCGCCCGCGCTCAGGCCGTCGTCGGCACCCGGGACGGAATCTCGTCGGGTACACCAGCCACCTGGTTCCGGAACACCGGCGGCGGTTCCAGCGACCGGGGGATCCGCGCCCACCCGTGGACGTGCGCGTGTTCGTTCAGCACCGGGTCGTCACCGACCACGTGGGGAGCGCCCACCGCCTTGAGCAGGGACAGGTCGCTGGCGTGGTCGCCGTAGGCCGAGCAGCGTCCGGGCTCCGCGCCGAGCAGCGCCATGGCCGTGCGCGCGACGGCTCCCTTGGTCTCGCCGATCACCGGAACCAGGACCTCGCCGGTCAGGCGTCCGACGCGCACCACGGGTCGGGTACCCAGCGTCCAGTGCGCTCCGACGGCCTCGCTGACGGGCTCCAGGCAGCCGAAGAACGATCCGGAGACCAGGACGACCAGCTCTCCGCGTGCCCGGTGGTGGTGCAGCCGTTCCAGTACCGGGGAGTGCCAGAAGCCGGGGTCCCGGGCGGCCTCGGCGAACCACTCCCGGCCGAGCGACCGCAGGCGGCGCACCGACTCCCCTCGCAGGAGGCGGTAGTAGAGGCGGTTGACCTCCTCGCGGGGCAGGCCCCGCCGTGCCGCCCCGCGGAGCTGGGCCGCGGCGCGCTCGTAGGTGCCCGGGGGCCGGAAGTCGTTACGGAGGTAGAACTCCAGGAAGGAGAACATGCTCTTGGGGCCGATGAGCGTCTCGTCGACGTCGAAGAAGGCGATTCCGGGGGGAGCCCCCACCCCCTGTGTGCCGTCGGCGGACCTCACGCGGTCCCCCTCCCCCACCGGCCGTGGCCGCGGTGGGCGGCGACGAGCTCGGGCAGGTGGAGCGTTCCGACCACGACACGGGCGATCGTCTCCTCCTGCTGACGCACGTCCACGTCCACGAGCACCGGCTCGGCGGCGCTCCGCTCGGAACGGGACCGGTACTCCACCGTTCCGCCCTGGGTGTAGTACACGTCGTCATCCCCGCCCTCGGCGGAGCGGACCCCGGTCCTGATGTCGGTGCGCGGCTCCAGTTCGCCGAACCGGACGAACTCCGCCTCCATCCGGAACGGGAAGGCCTTGGCCGGCGACATGCCCCAGCCCTCCAGTACGGAGTTGAGGGCGGCCTGCCGCGCGGCCTCCACCAGGACCATGCCCGGAAGGTGGTCCTGGGGGTGGTCGAACAGACTCGGGTGGTGGGGCAGCACGCGCAGCGACGCGCCCACCCCGTCGCCCTCGCCGGTCAGCCCCGCCAGGACGACGTTGTCGGCACTGGAACGGCCGACCAGGTAGGGCGCGGGGACCTCTCCGACGAGGGGGAAGGCGACCGTGTCGGTGGTTCCGAACGGCCGTCCGTTCCGGTTCCCCATGCGGAGGGCGTGGTAGCCGTCGGCGTCCTTGAAGCGCAGTCCGACGCTGGCCGTACCCACCTCCGCCCCCGAGACGAAGAGGCGGAACCGGGCGTCGTATCCCCGTACCCGGCCGTCCCTGACCTTCTTGTTCCCGATCGAGCACAGAGCGGTGAGCGGGCAGGGGGAGGCGCCGACCCGGAGACGGTCGGGGTGGGTGATGTCCACGCTCAGCGTGGTGAGCACGAACTTGTGGTCGAAGGGAACCCCGTAGTGGGTGTGGGCGATGGCCAGCCCCATCTGTCGGCACGCCTCCAGCAGGAGCACCGGGTCGTACAGCCTGGGCTGGAGCAGGTGGTCCCCGAAGTAGGCGTGGGAACGGGGCAGTTGCGCGGCCGCCGCGTGGGCGTCCGCGCCCAGGGGCTGGGTGTCGGTGACGAAGACCTCGGCCAGGGACTCCCTGTGCACGAAACTGCGGTCGATGGTGCGTGCGAAGCCGAGCTTGGGATCGTCGGCACCCTCCTCGACCCTGGGCTGGGAGAGGAGGGGTGGTGTGGATCCTGACATCTGCATGCTCCTGACATTCCTCGGTCTCTGTGGGGTTCCTGCTTTCGCGGACTCCGGTCCGGCCCTGGTCGGGCCGGACTCCGCCGCACAGACGTGGTCAGGGACTGTTGCCGGTCCGGTGGCGGGACGCGCGACGGTGGGCGACCCCGCGGAGGGGGTGGGGGGTGCCCTCCCCGGCGGCGCGGGGACGCGGCCCGCGTGACGGGCCCGCCGGGGAGGGTGGTTCGGGCGATCCGGTGGCGCTGGTTACGGGTAGACGTCTCCGGGAACCCTGCGGTCGGCACCGACGGTGCGGATGTGCCAGTAGGGGTAGGGGGCGGGGACCTCGCTGACCGCGTCGAGGCGTGCCACCTCCTCCTCCGTGAGCGTCCACTCCATCGTGGCCAGGTTGTCGCTCAGCTGGTGGGGCTTGCTGGCGCCGATGACCGCCGAGGTGACACCCGGCTTGGCGAGCAGCCAGTTCAGCGCCACCTGGGCGACGCTGGCCTCACGCCGGGCCGCGATCCGGCGCATCTCGTCGACGATGTCGAAGGCCTGTTCCTCGTCGGTGAGGGGTGCGGACTCGGCGGCCGTGGCGTTCGCCAGGCGGCTGCCCTCGGGGCGCTCCCCCCGCTCGTACTTGCCGGTGAGGAAGCCTCCGGCCAGGGGACTCCACGCGGTGACGCCGACCTTCTGGTCGACGGCCAGGGGGATGATCTCCCGCTCCAGGTCGCGTGCGGCCAGGTTGTAGTAGCCCTGGTAGCAGACGAACCGGGTCAGACCGCGCCGCTCGGAGACCGACAGGGCCTTCATCAGGTGCCAGGCGGCGAAGTTGGACACCCCGACGTAGCGGACCTTGCCCGCGGTGACGAGGTCGTCGAGGGCGCGGAGGGTCTCGTCCAGCGAGGTGCGGGGGTCGAAACCGTGGATGTGGTAGAGGTCGATGTGGTCGGTGTCCAGCCGTCGCAGGCTCGCTTCCACGGCGGCGAACAGGTGGTGGCGTGAGGCCCCCAGGTCGTTGGGGTCGTCGGTGATGCGCCACCGCCCCTTGGTGCCGATCACGACCCGGTCGCGCACCTTCTTGAGCGCCGCTCCCAGGAACTCCTCGCCCATGCCGTTCTTGTAGACGTCGGCGGTGTCGAAGAAGTTGATCCCCGCGTCCAGAGCGGTGTTGATCAGCGCGAAGACGTCGTCCTCGGGGACCGTGCCGAACTCGGCCCAGTCCTTGTCCGGGGCTCCCAGGAACTTCGCGCTCCCGCCGAAGTTGAACGAGCCGTAGTAGAGTTCGGACACCGAGAGCCCGGTGTCTCCCAGATAGCGGTACCTCATGTGTGTCTCCAGTCGTCGGTGTGGATGTGCGTGGATCGGCGGATGCGCCGGGTGGGCGGGGGACCGGAGCCCGTCAGGACCGGCGGAGCTCGCGCTCCCTGATGACGAGGAAGGTCACCAGCGCCCCGGCCAGGGCCAGTACTGCCAGGCCCAGGAACGTGATGTGCATGGCGGAGGTCAGGCTCTCCGTGATCGCGGCCAGGGAGGCCTCCCGCTGTTCGGCGGGGAACTGGGCCAGGGCCGACTCCAGCCGCCCCTGGGTGGCCTCACCCGCCAGCGCCCTCTCCTGCTCGACCGTCGCGCCGAAGGGCAGGTCGAGGGTGCTCAGTGAGAGGCTGGCCAGCAGGGATCCCGCTCCCGCGATGGCGACCCCCTCGCCGGTGATGCGCATGGTGTTGAAGATCCCCGAGGCCATCCCGGCGCGTTCGACCTCCACCGTGCTGACGGCGGCGTTGTCCATGACGCCGAACGCGCTGCCCACCCCGGTCCCGAACACGGCCAGGGGCGCGATGAGCGCGGTCCAGGACTGGCCCGGTTCGAGGGTGATCAGCCACAGCGATCCCCCCGCGATCAGGAGGGAGCTGACGGCGAGCATCAGACGCAGGGGGACCCGCGTGGCGATCTGTCCGGCCAGCATCGGCAGGGTCAGGACCGGGAGGGTCAGGGGAAGCAGCAGGGCCCCGGCCCCGACCGCGCCGAAGCCCCCGACGCCCTGGAAGTAGGGCGGCAGGTAGACCAGCAGGACCACGAAGCCGAAGGTGATCGTGAAGGGCTGGCACACGACCACGACGAAGGTGGGGCGCCGGAACAGCGAGAGGTCGAACATGGGCCGGCGCACACGGGACTCCACGGCGACGAAGGCCGCGAGGAAGACGAGGAAGCCGACCGCCGCACCGATCGCGCCGGGGCTGAGCCAGCCGTTCTCCGCTCCCTGCACGAAGGCGAGGGAGAGCAGGAACAGGCTGGCGCTGAAGGTGATGACGCCTCCCCAGTCCACGGTGGTGGCCCCGGGATCGCGTGACTCGCGGACGGCGCGTACCAGGACCAGCACGACGAGTCCGAGGACGACGTTCATCAGGAACACGGCCCGCCAGTTGAGGGTGTTCACCAGCAGACCGGCGACCAGCGGGCCCAGCGCCAGGCCGAAGCCGAAGGAGGAGCCCAGGACGCCGAAGGCCCGGGCCCGGGCGGCTCCACGAAAGGCGTCGGCGAAGATGGCGGCGCCGCTGGTCATGATGCCCGCGGCGCCGATGCCCTGGATTCCGCGCGCGATGTCGATGACGAGGATGTCGGAGGACAGCCCGATGAGGGCCGACATCGACGCGAACACCAGAACGCCCACGATGAGGACGCGTCTGCGGCCGAACCGGTCGGCCAGCCCGCCCGCCGCCAGCATGAAGGCGGCGAAGGTGACGTTGTAGGCGTTCTGCACCCACTGGGCCGCCCCGACACTCGCGTCGAGGTCGGCCGCGAGCTGTGTGAGCGCCACCGCCGGGGCGGTGACGGCAAGCGGCAGCATCACGCTGGCCAGGGCGACGGCCACCAGGGTGGCCGCCCCCCGTCCGCCGGCCAGGGAGGTGCCACTCTCCCTCTGGCCCCTCGTGTCGGTCGCCATATCCGCTCCTACCTATCGGCCTCTTACTATGATCCCTTCTCGGATGAAGATAAGCTATCTTATGGTCATCGTCAATCTTATATAGCCCTGTGAACCCGAAGACCGCGGCTCCTCACCGGGACCGCGGCGCCCACCACAGACCGGAGTTGATCGGAATGCCGTTGACCAGTGAGGACATCCGCCCACTTCCCGACACCGGGGGCTCCGCCGAACCAGCGGAGGTCCTGGTGGTCGGGTCCGGACCGACCGGGCTGACCGCCGCGTGCGAGCTTCTTCGGCGGGGAGTACGCGCACGGCTCATCGACCGGGCGGAGGAGCCCTCCCCCTTCCCCAAGGCACTGCTCCTGTGGCCGCGAACGCTCGACCTGCTGGAGGACCTGGGCGCCCTCACCTCCGCCAGGGAGGCGGGCGTAGACATCCGCAGGTTCCGCTACTACTCCTCCGGCGAACCGCTGGTGTCGTTCGACTTCCCCGAGCACCTGGCGCCCCTGTGCCTACCCCAGAACGAGACCGAGCGCGTCCTCACCGCACGCCTTCTGAGCCTCGGCGGGCGCGTCGAACGCGGGGTACGGCTGCTGGCGTTCGACGGCATGGACTTCTCCGGGGACATCACCGCGACCGACGGGGTCACCGCCGTCCTGGAACACGCCGACGGCACGGTGGAGCGCTACCGCGCCCCCTACGTCCTGGGCGCCGACGGAGCGGGCAGTGCCGTCCGCGCGCAGATCGGCACGGGCTTCGGGGGCGGCACCTACACCTCGGCCTTCGCCCTCGTGGACTGCCGTGTCGAGGGCGAGCTGCCGCCGGACGAGGCCCTGTACTACCAGTCCCCCGAAGGCGCCCTGGTCGTCGTGGCCCTGCCGAACGGGGTGTTCCGCTTCTTCGCCAGTCTGCCTCCCGGGGAGAAGGCGGACCTGGAGCTCCTCCAACGGATCGCCGACGAGCAGGGGCCGGGCGGGGTCCGCCTGGTGGACCCGGTGTGGGAGACGGTCTTCCGGGTGCACCGCAGGCACGCCGAGGAGTTCCAACGCGGACGGGTGTTCCTGGCGGGGGACGCGGCACACATCCACAGTCCGGCGGGCGGTCAGGGGCTCAACACGGGGATGCAGGACGCGCAGAACATCGCCTGGAAGCTGGCGGAGGTGGTCAACGGGCGGGCCCCGCACAGCCTTCTGTACACGTACCAGGAGGAGCGCCGGGACGTGGCCAGGCAGGTGGTACGCGACACCGACATCCAGACCCGGGGCTGGATGGTCCGTCACCCGTTGCAGACCAGGCTGCGCGACACCGCCTACCGCGCCCTGCGTCCGAGCCTGGAGCGCCACTACCTGCCGGTCATGGCCGGCTACCGCTTCCGTTACTCCCCCGCGCGCGGCACCCAGGAACCGGCGTGGCCCGCCTCCTGCCACGCGACCGGGCTGCTGGCGGGGGCCACACGCGTCGGACACGCCCTACCGCGTGCGCTCGCGACCGCACTGGGTATCGGTGGAGCCCCCTCGGCGGGGGAGGAGGCCGCTCCCGTACCGGGCTGGGTCCTCGCGGTCAGCGGCGGCCCCGACCTGACCGAGAGGTTGGCACGGACCGTCGCGAACCGGCCCGGGATCGCCGTACGGGAACTGACCGCCCATGACGCCAGGGAGCACCGCCTGTGCCCCCAGCCCGGTTACCACCTGGTCCGTCCCGACGGTTACGTCGCCGCACACGGGCACCGGTCCGACGGCAGACGGCTGCGCGCGGAGCTCAACGCCCACCTCGGCCGCGCGGCCCGGACGGTCGCCACCGCGGTGCGCTGAGCCTCCCCGGCGCCCCCACGGGGCGCCGGAAACGGCGGCGGGGTACCGGCCGGCGGGCCGGTACCCCGTTTCGTGACCGCGACGGTCGTGTCACCTTCCCGCGCCGGTGGCCTCCGCCGTCGCCTCCCCGCGGTCGAGGACCTTGCGGTCGCGGCTGACCAGGAGCCCCACGACGAGCTCGATCGGGGCGAGCACGACGAGCAGAACCAGAGCGGGGGTCCAGCTGCCCGTGGCCGACCCGATCAGGCCGAACAGGAGCGGACCGCAGACGGCGCCCACGCAGTAGCCGACCGTCTGCACCATGCCCGACAGCTGGGCGGCGACGCCCGGGTTGGGGGAGCGCAGGCCGATGAAGGCCATCGCCATCGAGAACCCGCCACCCAGGGCGAGGCCGAGGACCACGGACCAGACCAGCGCCGCCTCGGGAGCGACGATGAGTCCGACGTTGGCGACGGCTCCCAGGACGACGATGGTCGTGATGACCACGGCCGGACGCACCCGCCCGGACAGCACGGGGGCCAGTACGGCGGCGGGGATGCTCACCAGCATGCACAGGGAGAGCAGCCCTCCCTCCTCGGCGACCCCGCGGTCGGCGAGCAGGGTGGGCAGCCAGCCGAGCGCGGTGAAGAAGGCCAGGGCACGCAGGCCGAGGTAGATCGTGGCCTGCCAGGCGACCGGGTCGCGCAGGAGGGCGCCGAACTGGGACGGGGGCGCACTGGCGGCCTGGGGCCGTCCCTGCCCCAGCGCCAGCGGGATCCACACGACCAGGGCGACGACCGCCAGCGCCGCCCAGACGAACAGGGCGGTGGGCCACTCGGCGCCGAGGGCGTCGCGCAGCGGAACGGTCACACCGGAGGACAGGGCCGCGCCACCGCTGAGGACCGCGGTGGAGATGCCCGTGAAGAGCCTGATCCGGTCGGGGAAGGCGTTCTTGATGACCGCCGGGATCAGGACGTTGCCGATGGCCAGCCCGGCACCCGCCAGAACGGTCCCGGCGAACAGCGCGGGAACCGTGGGCACGAACCGGACGGCCAGGCCGACGATGAGCAGGAAGAGGGCCAGGACGACGGCGTTGTTGACGCCCATCCTGCGGGCGAACGCCGGAGCGAGCAGGGCGAAGGCTCCCAGGCACAGGACCGGGAGCGTGGTGAGCAGGCTGACCGCCGCCCCGGACAGTCCCAGGTCGTCCTGGATCTGCCTGAGGAGTGGGGACACGCTGCCGATGGCGGGACGGAGATTGATCGCGAGCAGAACCAACCCCACGGCCGTCCACAACAGGTTGGACGTCGCGCGGACGTTGCGAGGGTCTTGCACCACTGGTTCCTCATTCACGGTGTTGGAGGATGTCAGCGACTTAACGTAAGACACAGGCCTCACGGAGGGAAGGCCTCTCATTTCCATATGAGAGCGACTGAGACACCAAACCCTGTCAAGCATAAGGTATCGTATATCCCGCACCGGTCGGATGCACATCCCTACGGAGCGTCAGAACGCGTGCCGGGTGCGGGCAGCCGCCGCGCACACGACCCCCGATCCCCAGCCGGAAGGAAAGCCGTGGCCTACCACATCTCCGTCAAGTTCGACGTTCCCGCCGATCACCGCGAGGAGTTCATCGCCGCCGCCCTGGAGGACGGCCGCAACTCGAACAGGGACGAGCCCGGGACGCTGACCTTCAACCTCATCGAGGACGAGGAGGTCGCCAACCGCTTCTACCTGATCGAGTCCTACACGGACGAGGACGCCTTCCAGGCGCACTGCGACGGCCCCCACTTCAAGAAGTTCTTCGAGATCCTGGGCACCTGGGACCAGCAGGGACCGGAGTGGCTGGTGCGCGGCACCCAGCTCTAGATGAGTGAGTCCGATGTCTTCAGTGG
>NZ_ANAX01000250.1 GCF_000341065.1 Nocardiopsis halotolerans DSM 44410
TTGCGCTGGGGCCTTTGCAGGCTCCACCCCAGCCGCACGGTGAGCAGCCGCCAGACCGAGGCCCGCGACAAACGCACACCACTCGTGCGCTCGACGACCAGGCCCACGCGCTCCAGGGTCCACAGGTCGGAGGTGAATCCATGTGTCAGGGCGCCCTCCTCCAAGGCCCTGCGGATCTGTTCCACCTGCTCATCGGTGAGTTTGCGAGGCCGTCCGGTGGGCGGGCGGCGGCGTAGCGCGGTCACTCCGCCCTGTTCCATCCGACGTTGCCAGCGCCGCACGCTCTCAGGTGTGACACCGAGCATGTGGGCGATCTGGGCCTGGGAGTGACCTTGGTCCAGGAGTTCGACCGCACGCATCCGTCGGGCTTCGGCCAGTTGCGGGCGGGTCAGCGGCGGGACGGGTTCAGTGGGGGTGTCGGGTTCGACTCGCGGGGGCATACCGCCATGCTCACACGACCGAGCTTTCCGTACCCACACAACTAACGAAAAACTCAGTAAACGAACTGTTCCGCCGGACACAGGGCCTACCCGTCCGCCGCGCTGTCGTGGCTACCGTGGTCAAGTAGGAGGAGTACATGAAGAGGGTCCGCGGCAACGGCGGTTCCCGATCCAGCCTGCGATCGGAGGGCATCATCATCCTGGGCCACTACAGAACGCACTGTCAGATTGCCACCGTCCTCTCATTGCCCGAGCCCGGCCCCGGGGAGTTCGTCTCCGCGCGGGTCGTGCGCGCTGGCAGCGCCCCGCAGGACAAGCCCCGGGCCTTCATCGACGGGGCTTGGTGGCGCTCGGCGGAGGAGGGCGGCCCGGTCGAACCGGTCGAATCCGCGCCCCTGCTGCCCGAGGTATGACAGGGAAAGCAGCCGGTGGGTGGGAAGCCCCTGAAGGGTCGTGGGCTTCCTCCCCCGGCAACCGGCGGAGCATGCGCGCCAACCGCAGCCGTGACACCAAGCCCGAACTCGCCATCCGGCGTCTGGTGCACGCCGCCGGACTGCGCTACCGGGTCGCGGCCAAACCCCTGCCGAGGATGAGGCGCACCGCCGACCTGCTCTTCCGCCCCGCCAAGGTGGCGGTGTTCGTGGACGGGTGCTTCTGGCACGGCTGCCCCGACCACTTCGTCGCCCCGAAGACCAACCCCGGCTACTGGGAGGACAAGATCGCGGACAATAAGGGCCGCGACCGCGACACCGACGCAAGGCTGGAGGAGGCCGGGTGGCTGGTGCTGCGCTTCTGGGAGCACCAGGACCCGGCCGAGTGCGCCGGAGCCGTGGTCGCGGCCGTCTCAACCCGTAAGAGTCAGCTGCAGCGGCCCCGTGTGTTCGGCTAGCCCCTCGGGTCGCTCAGCAGGGATTGCAACACCTGCGTCGACGGCCTGCAGCGCAGCGATAATAGCCTCCCCCGCCTCTTGGGCCACCGAGCGGGAAGGCGTGCCTTGGTCGATACGGTCTTGGCGCCGCCAGGCGTAGGCGGTCTCGGCAGGAGATATCCAGATCGCGTGCCACGTCCGCGACGCTGCGTCCGGCTTGGACCGAGTCCAGGACCTTGCGGCGGGACTTGGCCGGGTACCCACTACGTCCCACGATGCCCTCCTTCAAGGGTCACGTGGTCCCAGGACCCAGAAATCCGACTCCGAAAAACGCAGGGCACACCAGAGCCTCCATCACACCCGGAACGAGACAGATCGGCGGGACAGCGCTAACAAGAGCCGGGGATACGCTGCGGTCACTGGGAACAGCCGGAACAGCGGGCACCATCACCCACTGCCCTCACCTCGATCGGCATCCCGTTCTCCGCGGTGTTCACTCTGGCAACCGTGATGTCGATGACTCCGGAACAGCGCTCGACGGATCCATGAGCAGACCTCGTCCATGAGGCTCGACCTTGCCGAGGGAACACAGCCATGACGGTGGGTTCTCAGGAATCGTCTACAACCGCCACTTTGCGTGACAGGCCTCCAGAAATTGGGACAGAGCCAGCACTGACGAACAGAACCAGGGACAATGAGGATGGTTTCATCTGCGCAAGGGTCGCGATTGTCCATATCCGACGGATAGCATCCGAGCCTTGGCAGACCAGTCGTATCGGCACAGACAGGAGGCTTTAATGCAGGTCCAAGAGGTAGTGCCGGAGCCTGCCGGTCTGGTCGCGTCTCTGGCCGCATTCGGATACACCGTCGAAGCCTCTATCGCGGACCTCGTCGACAACTCGGTCTCTGCTGGTGCGACACAGGTCGACGTAGATCTGATCTGGGAGGGGGCTGACTCGTGGGTCGCGGTCAGCGACAACGGCAATGGAATGTCCGAGAGCGAGCTGGTCACCGCTATGACCGTCGCTGCCCGCTGGGGCGCGGAGCGCGACAAAGCTGATCTGGGTCGCTTCGGTATGGGACTCAAATCCGCGTCCTTCGCCCACGCCCGCCTACTCACCGTCGCGAGCCGGAGAGCCGGAGAAGATTGGCACGCCCGGACCTGGGACCTCGATCTCATCAGCGAGAAGGGCAAGTGGCTCCTGCTCGAAGGAGCCATGGCGGAAGCCGAGGGACCCCTTATGCAGGTGCTCGAGGTGATCGATGGTCCGGGCACCGTGGTGCTGTGGCAGCGCCTGTCTGCCTATCAGGGGGTTCCTGAGCAGGACTCCAGGGTGAAACATCAGTTCCTTCTGGAGTCGGGGAATGTGACGAAACATCTGGGCCTCACCTTCCACCGCTTCCTCGACGGGCCGCGGGCGGTCCGCTTGAGGGTCAACAGTGCCCCTGTGCAGCCCTGGGACCCGTTCCTCCAGAACCATCTGGCGACCGTGAGAATGCCGACCGAAGAGCTGCTCCTCGGCGAGCATCTGGTGAAGGCCACTCCTTTCGTCTTGCCTGCTCCTCACCGGCTGACGAACGAGGAGCGCGAGGCGGCCGGTCGAGACCGGGGTTGGTTGAAGCTGCAGGGCCTGTACGTCTACCGCAGAGACCGGTTGATCGCGGCTGGCGGCTGGTACAGGCTGCGCAAGCGGGAAGAGAAGTTCAATCAGGCGCGGATCGCTGTGGAAGTCCCCGCAGAGACGGACGAGCACTGGAAAGTTGACGTCAAGAAGTCCACGGCCTGGCCTCCCGTGTCTCTGCGGCGGTCCCTGAAGGGCATCGCGGACCGCGCATGCAAGGAGGCGGCTACCAGCATGCGCACCCGGGGGCGGGTCGCGGCGATGCGGCACGACTCTCGGCTCGAGTTCGCATGGAAACTCGATAAGCGGGGTGACGGCACCATCACCTGCAGGATCAACCGTAAGCACAGCGTGATCCAGGCCCTCCTGAGCGAGGCCGAAGAACTCCAGGCCACCCAGATCGGTGCCCTCCTGCGGCTGCTGGAAGAAGCGTTGCCTATCGCAGGCCTGCGCGTGCTCCACGAGACCGACGCCGCAGACGACCCCGAGCCGTTCGACGGCGGATCTCCCGACAGCGATATGGAACAGGTCGCGCGAAACATGGTGGACGTGCTCGTCCGCAAGGGCATCAGCGAGCGGGAAGCCCTCGTGATGATCAGTCGCATGGCTCCGTTCGACGAGCTCAAGGGCTTCTGGGATCAAGACCACGACGAAGACAGGGGACGCGCATGAGTGACGAGATGGATATCTCGGCAGAGGACACCGACGAAGCCATCAAGATGGTCTTGAGCGCGCTCGACAAGTACGACCATCCGACGGTGGAGCAGATCGCGACGGCCGTGGACGCGGTGCTCGCCGTGCAGGACATGCTGGGCAACAACGTCGACAGCGATGTCGTCCGCCGACAGGTGGAGTCGATCGTCACCGTCACTCAGGAGGAGACCGGCGGCCTCGTCGACGACGACCCGACCTCCCATGTGAAGTGGCTCGACGAGCTCCGGGCTGACCCCGGCAAGGAGTGGCCGTTCTGGGATCGTTACGCCGAGTACATGAAGAAGCACCAGAAGCTTCCGCTCCAAGTCGTGCAGGTCTTGGACGACACCACTGCCAAGGTCTTGGGCGAGCTCGAGAGCCCCGACCGCGAAGGCGAGTGGCAGCGCCGAGGACTGGTGATCGGAGACGTCCAGTCCGGCAAGACCGGACAGTTCATCGGGCTCGCTGCGAAGGCCGCTGATGCCGGATACAAGCTCATCGTGATCCTCGCGGGTGTCTTGGACGATCTTCGTGCTCAGACGCAGACCCGCGTCGACAAGGGACTACTCGGGTACGACACCAGCCGCCAGCAGCAGGTTCGAGGTCGGCACAAGATCGGCGTCGGGAAGATGCGCGGTTTCAAACATCACGACATCAACTCTCTGACCACGCAGAAACTGAAGGGGGACTTCAACAAGAACTTCGCTCAGCAGCTCGGCTTCAAGATCGGCGGCACCCCGGTGGTGCTCGTCATCAAAAAGCACCAGTCGATCATCAACCACGTCACCGAATGGATGAGCAGCATGCACGGCGAGGAGGTCGGAGACGGCAAGAGCAAGGTTCGCGACGTCCCGCTTCTCCTGATCGACGACGAGGCGGACAACGCCAGCATCAACACCAACAAGGCTGGCGACGGCCCCACCTCGATCAACAAGTCCATCCGGGCGCTGCTGAACGCTTTCGAGAAGGCCTCGTACGTCGGGTACACGGCGACCCCCTACGCCAACATCTTCATCGACCCCGACGTCGACGACCCTGAACACGGCAAGGACCTCTTCCCGGAGAGCTTCGCCCTGACGCTGCACCCCCCATCGAACTACTTCGGTCCCGAGCGCCTCTTCGGCCTGGTCGGAGACGACGGGGATGACGAGATGGAGCCGCTGCCCCTGACTCGCGACATCAACGATGCCGCCTTGTGGGTGCCCGATAGCCACAAGGCATCGCTCGTGATCGGGAAGACGATGCCCGAGAGCCTGAAAAAGGCCGTTGACGCTTTCGTTCTGGGTTGTGCTGCCCGTCGAGCACGGGGGAAGAAGGACGACATCAAGTCGATGCTCGTCCATGTCACCCGCTTCAAGAAGGTGCAGGAGCAGGTGACAGAACAGGTCTTGGGCTATCTGCTCGAGACCCAACAAGATCTCGCCGCCAGATTCGGCACCAACGCTCAGCGCCGCCTCGACCGCTTGCAGGAGCTCTGGGAGAAGGACTTCGAGACGACGACGAAGCACTTCCCTGCCGAAGACGCCAAGCGTCTCAAGTGGAAGCAGGTGAAGGAGCACCTGCCCGAAGCGGTCGACAAGATCGAGGTGCGCAAGGTCAACGGTGACGCGAAGGACGCCCTCGAGTACGAGCAGCGCAAAGGGACCGGTTGGTCCGTCATCGCAGTCGGCGGGCAGAAGCTCTCCCGGGGCCTCACGCTGGAAGGGCTCACAGTCTCGTACTACCTCAGGCTCTCGAGCACCTATGACACGCTGCTGCAGATGGGGCGCTGGTTCGGATACCGCCCCGGTTACGAGGACCTGTGCCGCCTCTACACCACCAAGACACTGGTGAGCCGGTACCGGTGGATCACGCAGGCTACCGCCGAGCTCCGTCGAGACATCGACGAGATGGGAGTGCTCGGAGAGTCTCCCAAGAGCTATGGGATGAAGGTCATGGACGGCCCCCTCGGTCTCGCGATCACCGCACCGAACAAACGGCGGGAAGGCACCTCTGTCCGGTTGTCGTTCTCCGAGGAGCTTGCTGAGACCACGGTCTTCGACCTGTCCGGCGAAGTTCCGGAGCGAAACAGGAAGACCCTGACAGAATTCGCCCAGCACTTGGACTCCTTGTACATGCGTGATCGCATTGCCGAGGACAAGTGTGAAGGAATGGTCTGGCGCAATGTCTCGGCCGAGGACGTCGCCGCGATGTTCTTCGACAGGTACGAGACATCTCCCGAGGCCCACCGGGTCAAGCCTGAACTGATCGCCAAGTACATCCGGCAGTGCGCCGAGAAGGGCGAGCTGGAGAACTGGACCGTCCGGGTGGTCAACAAACGGGTTAGAGACGAGAACAGGATCGACTCCCACCAGTACAAGATCAAGGTGGGCGAAGACGAGCTCTGGGTCACACACCGCGTCGAACTTGAGCGATCCACTCCTGACCGCAAGGTCATCAAGCGTGTTCTGAGCCCCGCGCACGAGTCCTACGACATGAGCAAGGAACAGAGGGAAGCAGGGCGACGCGCGGGAAAGAAGACCTCCGGGGTTCCAACCGGGAAGCCTCTGCGCAAGCAGCGGAATCCGCAGCAGGCTCTCCTGCTCATCTACCCGATCGACTACCCCCTAGAGAAATCCGGCCCCGACTCCAACGAGAGCGGGCGCATGGAGCAGGAGCCGGGTGATAACCCGGAGACGAACCCCTACCTCGTCGGGTTCGCCGTGGCATTCCCGACATCTGCCGGTGCGGTCGGCGTCAACTACACGGTCAACAACAAGTGGTTCGAAGAGCCGGTCGACGATGCGGAGGACGAGGCATGACCATCACCGAAGCATTGTGGCGGGAACTCGATCAGGAGGGCGGAACGGGCGATACAGGAGGGTGGCTCGTGCGTCGCCTGTATCCCGACAGCGAGCAGAACATCTGGATCGGTGTCTCGCGTCTCGATGGTCGGCGTCGGCTCACGATCAGGGCTCCTCGCCCGGCCTTCCTCAAGGTGGCCAAGCGCCTGCGCACCCTTGACGATGTCGTCGGCATCGAGCTGGACGTGATCTCGGCATCGACCCTGCACGTGGTCCTGAACAGTCTGGACCTCTCTGAACCTTTCACCGCGTTGGCGTCAGACCTGGCTCAGCGCGCCTCCAGGAGCACTACTGCGAAGGTCGTGGACGACGTACTCGACCAATACGCCCTCTGGCGCAGGATGCTGAAGGAGGTAGGCCGGAGCGGCTTGGGCAGGGAGGCACGACGCGGCCTCTTCGGCGAGCTCTACACGCTGCGCCACCACTTGATCCCTGCAGTAGGGGCAGCGGACGCTGTAGAAGCCTGGACCGGCCCGGACGGCACAAACCAGGACTTCCAGCTCCCCGAGTGCGCTGTCGAGGCGAAGTGCACGGCCAACCGCAACCCGGCCATCCTCACGATCAGCGACGAGAAGCAGCTCGACCGTGCTGGTGCGGGCCGCCTCTTCCTGAGCTCCGTAGTCGTCGACGAACGTCGAGGAGGGGTGGGGACGAGCCTGAGAGCGATAGTGGAGGAGGTGCGCAACCAGCTTCCCGTCGTGCTCCAGGCCGACTTCGAACAGCGTCTGGCGAAGACCGGTTACCTGGGCATTCACGCTGAAAAGTACGATGAGCCGCGCTACACGGTGACCGGTTCTGACGTGTGGGAGGTCAGCGACGGGTTTCCGTGTCTGACAGTCGAGAATATCCCCGCCGGGATCAGCGGGTGCATCTACAAGATCGACACCCGGGTCTTGGCAGAGTATGCGTGCGACGCGGACGAGTTCCGCAGCGCACTGAGGAGCGGCAGTGGGCAGTAAAGAAGATCTCGAGAACTACGCCGCACAACTGACCGGCGAGGTCTTCGAGACTGCTTCTGACAAAGGCGAGTCGCAGCGCGACGTCTTCGCACAGCGGATCCTCGACCTGCTGCACGAGGGCGGGTTCGTCAACAACCCCAAGGTCGAGTACCTCGAGAAACCCGGGACCTTGCTGCACGGGTACGGATACACCGATGACGGTCTCGTCCTGGAGCTGTACACGAGTGCGTTCTCATACGACCGCCCCCGTCTGAACAAGGGCCTTCTCGACAGGTACTTCCGGCGTGCGATCGCCTTCCTGAAGAAGGCGGAGAAGATCAAGGCTGCCAGCGATCCCAAGACGGGGATCTACCGCATGTGCGAGGTGGTAATCGCCGCGCTGGAGAACCCGGCCTTGACACGCATCAGGGTCTTCTTCGTGAGCTCGAGCAGCAGTGGGACCTCCTCGATGCCAGAGCCGGTCGACTTCAACGGCGTCCCGGTCGAATACCACCTGTACGACCTGCCGCGCATCTACAAGATGGAGAAGGCCGGAATCGCCAGCGAGCAGATCGAGGTCAAGCTCGACCCGCCCCTGCCATGCCTGCCCGCGCAGGCCAACGACGACGACCACTCGGTCTACCTGGCTGTCATCCCTGGTCGAGTGCTCGCCGAGCTGTACGACGAGTACCGCGCCCGCCTCTTGCAGCTGAACGTGCGGGCCTTCCTGCAGGCACGCGGCAAGGTGAACAAGGGGATCCGCGACACTGCGATCGAGCACCCGGCCTGGTTCCTGGCCTACAACAACGGCATCACCGCGACCGCCTCGGAAGCGGACTTCGAACGCGATGAGTCGGGTCGCGGGATAGCCATCACGAGCCTGACCGACCTGCAGATCGTCAATGGCGGGCAGACGACCGCGACCCTCCACCACGTCTTCAGCAGAGACAAGAACACGTTGGAAGGGGTGGACGTGCAGATGAAGCTGACTCTGGTACCCCCGGACAAGCGCGACGAGGTGGTGCGCAAGATCTCCGAGTACTCCAACACGCAGAACCGCGTCTCCCAGGTGGACTTCTCCTCCAATGACAAGTTCCACGTCAAGTTCGAGGCCGTCTCCCGGAACGTGTGGGCTCCGCCTGTGCGCAACTCCCTCCTGGACACCCGATGGTTCTACGTGCGGACCAGGGGAGCCTATGAGGTCGAACTCAACAAGAACACGACGACCGCGACCAGACGGAAGTTCAGGGCTGAGAACCCTCCTGCCCAGAAGTTCGACAAGACGGAGCTGGCCAAGTACGTCAACTGCTGGTTGGGCAAGCCCTACAAGGTCGCTCTGGGCGCCCAGAAGAACTTCGTGGACTTCCAAGGACACGTGACCGAGTACCCGCCGCTGATCGATGCCACCTATGTGCAGCGGACGATCGCCCTGAAGATGCTGTTCACCGCCGTCGACTCGGCCGCTCGAGCACAGGGCGCGGGCTCCAACAAGTCTGCGGTGACCGCCTACACCATGGCGATGCTCTGCCATGCAACCGGCCACCGAATCGACCTCGATCGCATCTGGCGCGAGCAGGCGGACTACGGGGAGAAGGAACCCAGGGTCACTCCTGCCCTGCTGGAGGCCATCCGGAGTCTGTGCGCCCCTGTCATGACGGTCATCCTCAACGGAGGCGGTCACCCGATCGAGTGGGCTAAGAAACCCGAGTGCTGGACCGAAGTACAAGCGATCGATTGGAAGGTCCCGACCGCCCTCGAGGACGAGCTGCGCCCAACCATGCTCAAGCTCGAGCGAAGCGAGGCGGAGGCCAGCGAAGACCTGAACCAGCGTTTCGAAGAGGTCGCCGCCGATGACTGGCAGTCCGCCTACGAATGGGGCCAGGAAACCGACCGCCTCGAACCCGTCGAGCTCGTGGCGCTGGACACCGTGGTGAACCTGCTGGAGCGTGGCGAGCCCGTCTCGGATACGCGTGCATTGCGGGCTCTGGAAGCCTACGACAAGGCTCTGCAAGCGGGGTTCGATCCCGACCCGGAGTAAGGGCGCATAAGGATGGAGCGAGGGGTCTTCCGATGTCGAGTGACGTCGGAAGACCCCTCGCCCCGCCCGCTCAGCCTTCAGGGGGAAGCGCGGAGAAAAGGTCGATTCCCTCCTGATGGCGTGCGGTGCGAGCAGCCCATGCACGCTTTGACCCCGCGGACTTGCTCTTCATCTGTTCGGCCCTCAGATCCTCGATCCTTTGGACCTCGGCAGGGTCCTTCGCGGTGACGCAGAACTTCTGCAGAGGGCAGTTGTCACAGTCCACCTGGTTGGTCTCGCACAGCTGTTGCCCGATGCGGTGCACTGCTGCCATGCGCAAGGAAGCGTTGTCATCGGCCCCGATCAGGCGCGACAGATCCACGCGTCCCTCTGTGCCCTTGTTGAACAGGTGGGACTGCGTCCCGGCCACGCGAGCCGCGACCCGCTGGGAGGGGGCAGAACTGAGCAGAAGGTCGGGTCCGTTGCGCAGGATCGTGTACATCTTGACCTCGGTCGGCTTCAGCGAGATGCCGACGGCGACCCGCTGGATCTCCTCCGGAGTATCCTTCTCCTCCCGGGAGGCCGCCCACAGAGCTGTTTGGGCCACGCCCCTGCGGAGCCGCTCGAGCTTCTTCCGGGCCGACGCGGTGGGAGCCAGAGCCAGCAGCTCTTCGAGGGATTCGTTCGAGAGGGCGCTGACGCCGTCCAACACGGCCAGCATCGAAACCAGCTGCCCGTGGGGCAGCTTACTGCCGGCCAGTATCGACATCACGGCCGCCTGGACCGGTCCCATCTTCTCACCGGGGAAGTAGAACCACATGTCCCCCTCCCGCTGCTGACGGGCCCAGGCGTTCAGTCCTTCCCTGAGGCGCCCGGCCTCCGTGGTCGCACCGTCGATGGGTTGGCAGTTGTCCAAGGGAAGCAGCGCCGTGGCCGCAGCCTTTCCCAGGAGGGGAGGGACGGCGTTACCGATCTGCCGGAAGGCGTCCGACCGGGTGCCTGCAAAACGGAATGAGTCGGGGAAGGACTGCACCCGAGCGGCCTCACGCACAGTGAGGGTGCGGTGCTCGGTCGGGTGAATGTACCAGTACCCGTCCTTGGCCAAGTGCGCGGTGATGGTGCGTGAGAGGTCATCACCGCGCAGCCGATGATATTTGTCCTTGAACTTCGAAGTGTCGTATCGGAGCGCGACGGTGCCGTCCAGATCCGCGTAGGTCAGGTCCGTGGTCAGTTTTTCGAAGACGTTGAAGTCGTCCTCTCGAACGCGCCGTGAGTAGTGGTCGTACACGAAACCCCTGTCGGCCTCGGGAACGTCCTGACGCATCAACTTCACGAAGTCGGAAGCGTCGTCTCCCTGGTCCTTGTAGGGCATGACGGTCATGCCGACGTCTCCGCGCGGAGCCGTGACCCATGTGAAAGGCCGTCGCTTCGCGGCGTACTGCATGGGCAGGTGCTCCCTGTCCCGGTGCAGCTCGAAAGACGGGAAGTTCTTGGGGCGGTCGGTGCGGCCCTCCCAGCCGGGCAGGGGAACGACGGTGATTGTGGGCAAGTCCCCGATCGCATCATTGAGGGTCACCCGCGGCTGCTTCTCGGGCCAGGGGAACGCCTCGACGTCCCGGCGGGCAAGGAGGATCAGACGCTTACGCTGTTGGGGCACGCCGTGCTGCCAGGCGGGCACGATCCGGGTCTCGACCGCATAGCCCTGACGTTCGAGCCTCTCCTCGATAATGCGAATCACAGCGAAGTCGTCCTGCAGCCCCATGTCGGGGACGTTCTCCATCAGGACGGCACGAGGGTTGAGTTGCTCGACGATGTCGAGGTAAGCCTGCCACAGCTCCTTGCGCGCGTCCTCCGGGTTGCGCCCGTGCCTACGCACCAAGTCGCGGATCTTGTTGCGTCCGGCGAGAGAGAACGGCTGGCAGGGCGGGCCTCCTGCGACTAAGTCGATCTCGGCCTGTCCGAGCAGCGCCACGAGCTCGTCACGGACCTTGGGGTCGCCCAGGTCCCGCATGAGACTCAGACCGGAAAAGTTGTGCGCGTGCGTCTCGACGGCCCGGTCGTCGAAGTCGATGCCAGCAGCGATGGTCCAGCCGGCTTCCTTGATGCCGTAGCTCAGGCCGCCGGCACCGGTGAACAGGTCCACGGCGAGCAGCTTGCCCGCAGCAACCTTCGCTGCCGCCCACCCCTGAAAATCGTCCTCGGTTGCGACGTGGTCGTGATGCGGTTCGAGGTGCACGTACTCCGACCGCTTGAGCGGTACGCCGTACCCAGATGACTTCCTGACCACGTGCTCCTCCGTATGACTGGGGCTGATGCCGCTCCAGAGCCCGCCCAACCACCGACACGATGAGTGCTTGGCAGAGCGGGGACTGGACCAGGTATGGAATCGGACCGCAGCCCTGACCAGGGCTACAGAGCGCTGTGACCAGGCACGACCGCGCAACGTCTTTCCGAAGGTCAAATAATACCGAGTCACGCAACAGAGCAGGTCACAGCGCCTTGTTTTACTCTTCGACCAGGAACAACTTGTTGACCACCTCCTCAGATTCTGCCACTACCGGGTCTCACCGAGCCCCCGGGGAGGAGGTCCCCAGACCGGTGGGCGGTGTGCATCTCCCCGGGTTATCCGGGGACTCTCTATCTGTGCTGTGAACTGCGGTTCTTGGATGTTTCGGGCGTAGCAGGCAGCCCCGTACTCCACCGGTGGGACGTGGTCGATCTCACCGTGGAGTCACGTGTCATTGCACCAGGCCGCCCGATCGGCAGCGGCGATCTCGGCCCTGTCCAATGTTTTCCACAGGCAGTGCGGCTTGATCAGCTGTCTCGTGCCGGGTGTGGTGTGTCCTGCGTTTTCCGGAGTCGATTTTCCGGATCCCGGGTGTTGTGTCCTGCTCTCAGCGGAGTCGGGTTGTTGGACTCGGGGGACACCTGACCCAGGGCTCGTTCAAGTTCCGTGACCGCGTAGATTGTCCCGTTCGGACAGACATGTCCAGATACAACAACAGGCACGGGAACCCGTGATCATTGTGGTGTCGAAGCCAAATGATCTCGAAGGACTCCCGTGCCTGCCCTCCCATCATCCCCCATCCCCGCCGTGCTCGCGAAACTCGGCCCGCTCAACACCGATACCATCACCGACCTGCGCCCCTACCTGAACACCGTCCCCGACCCCGCTCCCCACGAGGCCGCTGGTACTCCCTGACCTGCATCCTGCTCATCTGCGCGTGCGTCACCCTCTCCGGCGCACGCAGCATCGACGAGCTCGCCGAATGGGGCCAACACGCCCACGACACGGTCCTGGCCACGATCGGGGTGCGACCCCACCCGCTCACCTGGCGACGCTCACCCTCGGCCTCCACCATCGACCGCGTCCTGTGCGATATCGATGGCGACGCACTCGACGCCGCCATCGGCGCCTATCTCGCCCACCGACACCAGGCCACCACCCACACCGAGGACGCCCCGGTGCCAGGACTGCCCGCGATCGCCCTCGACGGCAAAGCGTTGAAGGGCTCAGCCCGCCTGGGCCGCAAGTGTCGACACCTGCTCTCGGCCCTGACCCATCACCTACCGGTCACCCTCGCCCAAGCCGAGGTCGGCGCCAAGGCGAATGAGACCCGCCACTTCCGCCCCCTCCTGCAAGCCTTGGACCTGGCGGGACACGTGGTCACCTTCGACGCGCTGCACACCGTCAAGGACCACCTGAGCTGGCTCGTGGGAACCAAGAACACCCACTGCATCGCGGTGATCAAGACCAACCAGCCCACCGCCTACCAGCAGATCTCGTCCCTGCCCTGGTCGCAGGTTCCCCTCGCCCACACCCGCTCCGAGCGTGGGCACGGGCGGGCCGAGTCCCGCTCGATCAAGGTCATGGCCATCGCTGACAACCTCGGCGGTACCGCCTTTCCTCATGCCAGGCTCGCGGTCCGCCTCCACCGTCGCCGCCAGCCCAAGGGCAAGAAACAGACCCGCGAGACCGTCTATGCCCTGACCAGCTTGGACGCCCACCAGGCCTCTTCCGTTGAGTTGGCCGCTTATCTGCGCGGGCAGTGGAGGATCGAGAACTCCAGCCACTACATCCGCGATGTCACCTTCGCCGAGGACGCCTCCACCGTCCACTGCGGGAGCGCGCCACGCGCGATGGCGGCCCTGCGGAACCTGGCCAACGGCGTCCTGAGGGTGGCCGGGGTGGACAACATTGCCAAGAGCACTCGCGCGATCCGTGACCTACCCGGGCGAGCCCTGCCGTTCTTCGGGATCAGCTACGAAACCGGAATCTCAGGAACTTGAACGAGCCCTGCCTGATGCAGGGTCGGTGTAAAGCAGCACGTTGGGGGTGGTTGAGCATGGGTGGATTCCCTGGCTCTGGCCTCCTCCGAAGACTGCCTTTATCTCTTCTCGAGTGGTCAGTTCGCCAGGTTTGATCCACTTGTCATCCATGGGATTAACGTACAGCTTTGGTGTACATGTGTCTCGCCGCTCAGTGAGATATGAGGGCAGAGTAACTTGGTGAGGCCGCTGGGGTTGGCAAAAGACCCGGTAAGCGCTTTGGATTGATGTTCTTGCTGAGGCATCTGAGGGGCACGTGGGAGCCCAGGGTGGCGTGAAATGGACGGTGGTCCGGTGTCGCTGGTCAGCCGATGAGGGCCCGGGCGGCCTCCTGGCCGGCTCGGGCGGCCCCGGGGTCTCCCGTGATGGACGCCGTGACGATCGCTCCCTCGGCCAGGAGGCACACGGGTTCGGCCGGGGCGTCGGTGGCGGCGTTCACCCAGGAGGCGATCTGGTCGTGGAACGCCCGCTTGTGCGACCGCACCTCGGCGAGGACCGCGGGCGAGGCGGAGCCCAGTTCGCCATAGGCGTTGATCCAGGCGCAGCCGCGGAAACCGGGCTCGGCGAACCACCGCTCCAGCCAGTCGAAGAGCGATAGGACCCGTTCGCGGGGGTCCTCGCGCGGCTCCACGTACTCGGTGAGGCTCGCTCGCCAACGGCGGTCCCGGCGCCGCAGCACCTCGACGACCAGGTCCTCCTTCGTCGCGAAGAGCGCGTAGATCCGCTTCAGGGACAACCCCGCGGCCTCGCGGACGGCGTCCATGCCGACCGCCTGGACACCGCGCTCGTAGAAGAGCGCCTCGGCGGCGTCCAGCAGCGCCTCGCGGTCGCGGGCCCTCTGTTCCTCGCTGATCGGCGCTGGCACGCGTGGACCTCCTTGACGTTGGGAACGATCGTTCTCTACGGTAGTCGAACCCCGTGGAGAACGATCGTTCTCATTGAGAGAGAAGGTGCCATGAGCCACCCCCGACCTCCCCTCCCGCCGTTCACCGAGGAGACCGCGCTCCAGAAGGTGCAGGCGGCCGAGGACGCGTGGAACACCCGCGACCCGCACCGCGTGGCGTCGGCCTACACGCCCGATTCGGTCTGGCGCAACAGGGACCTGTTCGTGACGGGCCGCGAGGAGATCATCGGCTTCCTGACCGCCAAGTGGGAGCGGGAACTCGACTACGCCCTGCGCAAGAGCCTGTGGGGGTTCCGCGGGAACCGCGTCGCGGTCCGGTTCCAGTACGAGTGGCACGACACGTCGGGCCAGTGGTGGCGCAGCTACGGCAACGAGTTGTGGCAGTTCAGCGCGCAGGGGCTGATGGAACGACGCGAGGCCAGCATCAACGACGTGCGGATCAGCGAGACCGACCGGAGGATCTTCGGCCCCCGCCCCGAGGACGAACGCGGCGTCGAGATCCCCCTCCGGTAGGGGCCCGGCGACCGATGTCCGGCCGGGAGACGGGCCCGGCCCCGGGCCGCGCCCGTCTCCCGGCACCTCCGGACCGTCGGCCCCCGGCCGTGCGCGGCCGGGGGCCGACGCGCTGGCCCCGTGCGGTCCGAGCCGTACCAGGACGTCCCAAGCCGCGGTCAAGAATCCGTCGGGTTCTCGGTGACACGGCGTGATGTTCCCAGGTCCGGGCGCTCCGTCTGGCAGCCTCTGATGCGCCGTCGGCCGTCGATCCTCTGGAGAACCGCTGTGGACATGCCCGTCGTGAACTCGTGCCAGGTGGACGCCTGCGCCTACAACGCCGAACACGCCTGCCACGCGCTGGCCATCACCGTCGAGAACTCCAGCAGCCCCGCCCAGTGCGGCACCTTCCTCGACACCGGGATCAGGGGCGGCGACCCGGAGGCCACGGGCCACGTCGGGGCCTGCAAGATGTCCGACTGCCAGCACAACGTCCGGTTCGAGTGCCAGGCCCCGGGCATCACCGTCGGCCACCTGGAACACCAGGCGGACTGCCTCACCTACGCGCCCGCGTGATCCGTCGGTCGGCGCGCCGCCCGCCTCGCGCGGGCAGGCCCCGACCGTCACCCTCGTCCAGGCCCCGGACACGCCGTCCGGGGCCTCGCCGCGCGCCCCTCCCGCCGACCGTGCTCGGATCCTCCGGTCCGTCTCCGCGCGACCGCGCTCAGACCTTCCGTCCCGCCTCCGCGGCCTCGCGGCGCAACCGCTCCACGACCTCGGCCGCGGGAGCGTCGGTGGCCAACCGGAAACCCCGACCCGCCCACAGCGCCATCCCGCCGGGGTCCCCGGCCCGGGCGGCGGCCGTGCGCAGCGGCTTGGTCATGTGGTGGATCTCGGGGTAGGCGTGGGGCTTCCGCGGGTGCTCGGCGATGAACCGGTTGGCCAGGCCACGAGCCGGACGGCCGGTGAACGCCCAGGTCACCGCCGTCTCTGTGTACGCCGGGTCGGCCAGCGCGGCCTTGTGGACCGGGTTGGCGCCGCTCTCGGGGCAGCGGAGGAACGCCGTGCCCGACTGCGCGGCGGCGGCACCGGCGTCCAGCACCCCGGCCACGTCGGCACCGGTCATGATCCCTCCGGCGGCGATCACAGGGACGTCCACCGCGGCGACCACGTTCCCCAGCAGCTCCCGCAGCGGCGAGCCACCGCCCCGGAGCGGGTCGAACGAGCCCTGGTGCCCACCGGCCTCCACACCCTGAGCGCACACCCCGTCGGCGCCGCGCTCCACGGCCTCGCGAGCCTCCTCGGCCGTGGTCACGGTGACCACCGTGGCGCTGCCCACATCGCGCAGCCGGTCCAGGACGGCGGCGTCCGGACAGCCGAAGGTGAAGCTCACCACCGGCACGGCGGCCTCCACCAGGAGGTCGATCTTGGCCTCCCACGCGTCGTCGTCGTGCGTCGGCGCGCCGACCGACGTTCCGTACCGCTCGGCCTCGGCCTCCAGGAGGAGGCGGTGGGAGGCGGCCACGTCCGGATCCGAGGGCGGACCCGGCACGAACACGTTCACCCCGAACGCGTCCACTCCGGCGTCCCGTACCGCTTCGACCTGCTCGGCGAGGGCGTCGGGCGCCAGGTATCCGGCGGCGAGGAAGCCCGTCCCGCCGGCCCCGGCCACGGCCGTCACCAGCGCGGGCG
>NZ_ANAX01000251.1 GCF_000341065.1 Nocardiopsis halotolerans DSM 44410
CGGGCGCTCCCGTAGAAGATCCGCCAGGCTCATGGTCCCTCCCGTGGGTTCTTGGTCGGTCCGGTCCGTCTTCGGCCGCCCCGTGGACGGGGCGGCTTCCGGAGGCGGTCCGTGCACGGGAATGCTATCGACGTGCCTTTTCCGGGGACCGGCCGCCCCGGCGGAGAATTCCGGGGCGGCCTACCGCCATTTCCATGGCGTGGGGAACGTCACTTCCCCGGGGTGGAAAGGGGCGTTTTCCCGTACTGGGGGAAAGGCGCGTGGACGGGACGTGCCGCCAGCCGCCCACCCCGTTCCGCCCGTCCCGTTCCGCCCGTCCCCGGGCCGTCACTCCGCGGCCCCGTCCAGCTCCCGCTCGTCCGGGGATCCGCCGTCGAACCGCGTCGACTCCGGGACGAATCGGGACAGCGGAGCCGCCACCAACGCCGCGACCACGCTGAACGCGACCACCGCCGTCACCGCCCAGCCCATACCGAGCAGCTCCCACAACCACCCGAACGACAGCACGGTCAGCATCCTGGTGGCGCTGTCCACCATCCCCAGCATCGAGAACATGGTGTTCCGGTTGTCGTCGGAGAACATCAACTGCTGCCACACGTGCGACAACACCAACGTCAGCCCGATCAGGAACTCCGACACCACCAGTCCCGGGACCAGCGGGACGAGTCCGTGCGCCGCCAACAGCAGGGGCAGGCCCGAGCACGCCGCGAGCAGGGGCGCCCACACATGGGGACGGCCCCGGCCCACGAACCTCGAACTCGCCGAGCCCGCCGTCATGGCGACCACCATCACCAGCAGCACCAGGCCGTTGAGGCGGACGTTCTCGCCGTGCGCGGCCATCAGCATCGGCTGCCAGGAGATCACCAGCACGGCCAGGCCGGAGGCCGACGCCGCCGACAGCGCCACCAGCGGCGCGAAGCGCCGACCCACCACCGCCACGGCCGACTCCCGGACGATCTCGGCGACCGGCCGCCCCGGCTGTCCCGGTGAGCGGGGAAAGCACACGGGGGTCAGGGACCCCAGCGTGACCAGGGCCGCGCCGCCCACCAGGATCAGGGCGTCCGCGGGCAGCCAGGCGCCCGCCACCACCACCGAGGCCGCGCCCAGCACCGCGCCGCCGTGCCCCGACACCTGGCCGAACCGCACCGTCCGCGCGATCCGCGCCGAGCGGTCGCGGCCGCCGATCCGGTTGACCACGAGCGCGGTCAGCGTCCCCGAGTGCAGGCGGAAGCCGACCGCCCACAGGTACATGCCCGCGAGCGTCGGCGCGAGCCCGTCCGCGTACCCCATCAGCAGGAAACCCGCGCCCCACACGGCCATCCCGACCGCCAGGAGCCTGCGGTGCCCGTACCGGTCGCCGAGCGCGCCACTGGGCGCCTCGACCAGCAGGGCCACCAGGTTCGTGGAGCCGAGCATCGCGCCCAGCATCCATGGCTCCGCGCCGCGTTCCAGCAGAACCGTGACGAACACCGCGCCGTACACGAAATCGGCCGACGCGCCGAGGAGGGTGAAGGAGGTGTACCGGACGAGCAGGGGCGATTCTCCGGTTCTGTCCGCTGCCATGGGCGTGCTTTTCCTGTCTTCTCCTGGGGGAGGTCTCCGTGGTTCCGGGAAATTCCGGCAACGCTAGCACGCGTGTTTTTCGCGCGGCCACGGATTTCCTCCAGCCCGGGTTTTCGGCGGGAAAAGGCGCTCGGTGGTGTTTGCGAGGCGGGAGGAGGTTGACGAAGACGGCGTACTCTTTGCCCTATTTTCACCATGTATGACCGGTTTCTGAGTGTGTCGGTCGGGCATGGGATGGCCATGTGGTTCCGAGGTGGTCACGGCCATGACTGAGTAGCGGGCCGACTCCAAGGAGGCTTGGTGATGTACTCGCACGAGAGAACCGACGGACACGAAGGCACGGGCGGCCACATGGCGGCGACCGCCCGCGACGCGGCGGGCGGGGTCGCTTCCACGGCTGGTGACCAGGCACGGTCCCTCGCCCATGAGGCCCGTTCGGAGGCCCGGCACGTCACGGGCGACGTCCAGTCCCGGCTCCGTGAGGAAGCCCAGGAGCAGACCCGGCGCACGTCGCGGAACCTGCGCCAGTGGTCCGAGGAACTGTCGTCCATGGCGGACGCCGGGGACCAGCGGTCCCCGGTCAGCGGTGCCGTGCGCCAGGTCGCCCAGGGCGGTCGCGGAGCCGCCGACTTCCTGGACGAACGGGGGATGGACGGCCTGGTGGAGGAGACCAGGAGGTTCGCGCGACGCAGGCCCCTCGCCTTCCTGGCCGGTGCCGCCGTGGCCGGTTTCGCGGTCGGGCGCGTCCTCAGGGCCTCGTCCGCCCTCTCGGGCCAGGGTCAGGGCGACGGCGACCACCCCGAGGCGATCGGCTCCGGTGAACGGGCCCGTCCGCCCGAACCGCGCCTGAGCGAGGACGATCCCGACGAGGTGGGTCCGAACCGGGAACGCCCCGTGACGCCCCGCGCCGAGGACATCAGCCCGCGGTCCGAGGGACCGGGGCGGCCAGGACCGACTCTCTGAGGGGGCTGACATGGCGACCACTCCCAGAATCCCGTCGAGCAGGAACGAGCCCGGCCACGAGACAGGGGAGGACCGGTCCCTGTCCGAGCTCGTCGGTGAGGTGACCGGCGACCTCCAGACCCTGTTCCGGCAGGAGGTCGCGCTGGCCAAGGCCGAGGTCCGCGAGGAGGCCGTCAAGGCCGGCAAGGCGTCGGGGCTCCTGGGCGGAGCCGCGCTGGCTGGATACCTGACCGTGCTGATGCTCAGCCTCGCGGCCGTGTTCGGCCTGGCGGAGCTCATCGGCCTGGGCTGGTCCGCGTTGGTCGTCGCGGTGTTGTGGGCGATCGCCGGCGCGGTCCTGTTCGTCATGGGCCGCAACCGGATGCGCGAGGTCTCGCCGACACCGGAACGCACGATCGAGACCCTCAAGGAGGACGCGCAATGGGCGAAACACCCGACCAGATAAGACAGGACATCGAGCGGACCCGGTCCGAGCTGACCCACGACACGGATCGTCTGGTCGACCGGGCCAACCCGCGCAACGTCGTGCACCGGCGCACCCAGCGGATGCGCCACAGGGCCCAGGGGATGAGGAACCGGCTCATGGGTGCGTCCGAGGAGAAGGCCGGAGAGATGCGACACACCACCAACCAGGCGGTCGGCATGGCGAGGTCCATGCCGGAACGGGTCGAACACGGGACCCAGGGCAACCCCATCGCCGCGGGGCTGATCGCCTTCGGCGCGGGTCTCCTGGTCGCCTCGGTCATCTCCGAGAGCCGTGCGGAGCAGCGCGCGGCGCAGCGGGTGGGCGAACGCGCCGGCCCGGTGATCGAACCGGCTCGGCAGTCGGTGGCGGAGTCCGCCACCCACGTGAAGGAACAGGCGATGGAGTCCGCGCAAGCCGCCGGGGAGCACCTCAAGGGCAGCGCCTCGGAGTCCGCGCGGACGACGGGCGAGCACGCCCGGGACGAGGCGAAGTCCGCGTCGAACGAGATGCGCGGTTCCTGAGGACGCGCCAGGTCGCGGAGTTCGTCTCCCGTACCGTCCCGGCGTTCGGGGTGGTACGGACACACGGCGGGCGGAGGGCCGTCGGTCCTCCGCTCGGCCTCCTCCGAGCCCCGGCCACCGGGGCGGACGGGAAGGAGTGGGAGATGGCGGGGCGGAACCCCTCAGAGATCCGTACCGGACGTTCCTCTTCGGAGGAGCCCAAGGGACCAACCGGTATGTCGCCGTCCTCATGGTGGGCGTCGTTGCGCCGGACCGTCAGGGAGTTCCAGGACGACTCCCTGACCGACCTCGCCGCCGGGCTCACCTACTACGCGATCCTGTCGCTCTTCCCGGCACTCCTGGTGCTGGTGTCCCTGGTCGGCCTGGCGAGCCCCTCGGCGACGCAGACCCTGGTCGAGAACGCCTCCGGGGCGATGCCCGAGCAGGCCGGACAACTGCTGACGACGGCGATCGAGAGCCTCCAGGGGAACCGTGCGGCCGCGGGCGTGTTCGGTCTGATCAGCCTGGCCGTCGCCCTGTGGTCGGCCTCCGGCTACGTCGCGGCCTTCATGCGCGCGTCCAACGTCATCTACGACGTTCCCGAGGGGCGCCCCATCTGGAAGACGCTGCCGATCCGTGTCGGCGTCACCCTGCTACTGGTCATCCTGATGTCCCTGACCGTGATCGGGGTCGCCGTCAGCGGCGGCGTCGCGGAGTGGGTCGGGAACCTGCTGGGGCTCGGGTCGGTCGCGGTGACGGTGTGGGGCATCGCGAAGTGGCCGGTCCTGCTGTTCATGGTCGTGTTCATGATCACGCTCCTGTACTGGGCCTCACCCAACGCCAGGCGCGGGCTCCGCTGGGTCAGCCCGGGAGGCGTGCTGGCGGTCGTGCTCTGGCTGGTCGCCTCGGTCGCCTTCGCCTTCTACGTCGCCAACTTCGCGTCCTACGGCCAGACGTACGGCAGCATGGCGACGGTGGTCGTCTTCCTCGTGTGGCTGTGGATCTCCAACATCGCGCTCCTGCTCGGTGAGGAGTTCAACGCCGAGATCGAACGCGGACGCGCCATGTCCGAGGGGCAGCCGGAGGACGTGGAACCCTACGTCGACATGCGTCAGGTCCCCAAGCAGAAGCGACGGGTCCCCAAGCAGGAGCAGGGCGCCTACCACCGACAGGGGTGACGGTCCCGGCGGGGCCGCGCGAACACGGGGCGGAGCGTTCCGCCCCGTCCCCGGCCCGCCGGCGTGGGACCGGCCCCGCGCGGCGGCGGGCGCGGCCCCACGGTCACACCGTTCAGCCCAGGGCCTCGGCGAGGGCGGCGGCCAGGACGGGTACGCCCGGATTCCGGTCCCCGCGCGGCCACACCAGGCCCAGCGACGACTCCGGCAGGCCGTTGACCGGGACGAGGACGACGTCGTCCCGGTCGGCGTGGGCCACGGTGTCACCGGCCAACAGCATGGCACCCCTGCCAGCGGCGACCTGGGACAGCCCCTCCCGCAGGGTGTCCACGCCGCTCTCGTGGCGGATGGCCCTGCCGAGCGGGGTGATGGTGGGTGCGTGGACGCGCAGCCAGTGGTCGGGAACCCGCCGAACCGGGATGAGCGAGACCCGTGC
>NZ_ANAX01000252.1 GCF_000341065.1 Nocardiopsis halotolerans DSM 44410
ACCGGCCCCACGACCAGATCGCGTTCACGGACCGGCATCAGGACGACGGCGGCGTCCACCTCGCCCTCGCGCAACGGGCCGAACGGGTCCGAGAGCGCCATCTCCACGATCTCCACCCGCGCCCCGGTCTCCCGCTCCTCGAACGCGCGGACCGCCTCGGCCACCGGGCCGTGGATCGTACCCCCGAACCCCAGGCGCACCCGCGACGGTCCGCCATGGGCGCGGTCGCGCGCTCCGTCCACCACCGCGGCCAGGTTCTGGTAGGCGGGCCGCAGGGCGTCGAGGAAGTCCTCTCCGAACGACGTGAGGCCGAAGCGCGAACCGGCGCGGTCCACGAGCGGTGCGCCGATCCGGTCCTCGAGGGCGCGCACCAGCCGGTCCACCGCGTCGGTCGACACCCCCAGCCGCTCCGCGGTGTGTCCCGGATGCGACTCGTCCGCCAGGACGAGGAAGCACTCCAGCTCCCGGATCTCGATACCCCGCAACCGGTCCGTCCCCCTCCTCGTGTCCACTGACGCGTGCCGTCCCACCGTGTACGGCGGCCCGGCGAGCACCCCTCATGGAAGCACGAAGCCCGTGGGTCCGGTCGCACGACTCCCGGAGTAGGACGAAACGGCCGTCGGACCCACGGGGCGGGCCGCCGTCGGAGACGGCACCCGTCGACGCTCGGCGGTCCCGCCCGGAACACGTCCCGGGAAGGCGGGACGGAAGGGAGGAGCCGACACGCGTCCGGTGGGGAGGGCGCGGATACGCTCGGCGCGACAGCGATTTCCGGGAGGAACCACCATGACAGCGACCGCGGTCGTCACCGGAGCCAGCAGCGGGATCGGGGCCGCCACCGCACGCGGACTCGCGGAGAGCGGCTACACCGTGATCCTCGTCGCCCGCCGCGCCGAACGGATCGGGGCGCTGGCGGAGGAGTTGGCGAAGGAGGGGCACAGTGCCCGCGCCCACGCCCTCGACGTCACCGACCGGGCGGCCGTCGACGCCTTCGCCGACTCCCTGCCCTCCTGCGACGTGCTGGTCAACAACGCGGGCGGCGCCATCGGAACGGAGACCGTCGCCAGCGGTGATCCCGCCGACTGGCGCGCCATGTACGAGGTCAACGTCATCGGGGTGCTCCACATGACCCAGGCCCTGCTGCCCAAGCTGGTCGCCAGCGGGGACGGCACCGTGCTGGTCGTCTCCTCCACGGCCGGGCACGCGGTCTACGAGGGCGGCGGCGGTTACGTGTCCGCCAAGCACGGCGCGCACACCCTCACCGCCACGCTGCGACTGGAACTGTGCGGGGAACCGGTGCGCGTGGTGGAGATCGCGCCGGGCATGGTGAAGACGGACGAGTTCTCCCTCAACCGGATGCGCGGGAACGCCGACGCCGCCGAGGCCGTCTACGCCGGTGTGCCCGATCCGCTGACCGCCGAGGACGTCGCCGACACCATCGTGTGGGCGGTCACGCGGCCCCCGCACGTGAACATCGACCTGCTGGTGGTGCGCCCGCGCGCGCAGGCCGCGCAGCACAAGGTGCACCGGGTTCCGCGGGACGAGGCGTAGCCCGGACGCTCCCGTGCCGGGGACGAGGGTGTCGGGGCGCGTCCCCACCGGTACGGTCCTCCGTGCCCGGGTCATCCGCGTCCCGGCCCCGTGCGCCCTGCTCCCGTGCGTCGCGCCTGCCCGGGTCACTTCTCGGCGTCGCCGGAGGCGCACTCGGCGCAGTCACAGTAGTTCGTCGTGGACATGGACCGGCATCTGGTGCAGACCTGTCGTTTCGCCCCCGGCGGATCGTGCCTCCAGTCGTGCTGGCCACGTCGGCAGATCCCGGAGGGGCCGATGACGGTCTCGTCACGTGAGGTGTCCATGGCAGCAAGGTAGCCCCGGCGGGTGGGGATGACCAGGGCCGGGTCGGAGGCCCGCCGTCGGCCCGCCCGCCCGGACCCGGGCGGGCCGCGTCCGGGCGGGCACCGGGTCAGGTGTCCAGTTCCCTGGACAGCATCTCCACCAATCCGTCCAGGACCTTGTCCGCGTTCTCGTCGTCCTCGCAGTCCAGGGTGACCGTCTCGCCGTGTTTGGCGCCCAGGGCCATCACCGCGAGCACGCTGCGCGCGTCCACCGGCTTGTGGCCCTCGCGGGAGACCATGACGGGCAGACCGGACTCGTTGACGGCCTGGACGAACAGGGCGGCGGGGCGGGCGTGCAGGCCGAGTTGGGAGGCGATGGCCACGGTGCGCTGGGGCATGTCGGTCCTCGGGGAGTCGTCGGGCGGACCGGGGTTCTCCGGCCCGCGTCAGGGCTGGTCGACCGGCCACCGCTGGCCGGGGAGGAGCGGCGGTCGCGTCGTCGGGGAAGGATGGTTCCGGTCAGGGACACCGCGGCCGTTCCCCACACCATGGCGTGCCGCGACCGCTGGTCGGGGGAGCCGCCCGCGTCCGGGAACCCGAGGGGGCGAGGCGGCCCGCGGTCGCCGTTCCCCACGTGCGTACCCCGGATCCGCGCGCCCGTCGGGTGTTCCCGGAAGCAACGAGTATCGCACCGCGGCCACCCGGTGTCACCAGTGCGGCACCGTTTCCCGGTCCGGAATCCGGTGACCCCGGGTACCGCGACCAGGGTGACCGTCCAGCCGTGGGGATGGCCGCGCGGGCGCGGTGGCGGTCCGGGCGGACGAGTTCTCCACAGGGGCTACCGTCGTCCGCCTCCCTGAGGTTTCCTGGATACGGAGAGCCCGCCCGACACCCCTCGACCATCGACGGCGTTCCGCGCCCGTCAGCCAGGCACGCCCGTGTTCTCCGTGGTGGAGAACGGGGCCCTCAGACGGGTGCGACCCCGACGCACACCCTCCCCGGCCCTTCCCGACGTACGGAGCAGCCATGGCGCAGACCGAACCCCCCGCATCCGGTACCGCACGGCTGG
>NZ_ANAX01000253.1 GCF_000341065.1 Nocardiopsis halotolerans DSM 44410
GGCCCGGTGGCGCGGATGGCCGCACCGCCGTCCCTGCCCGAGAAGCGCATGACCGCGGGCGCCCCCGCGGACGAGGCCGTCGAGGCACGACGGGCCCTGGAACGGGTGGCGGACCTGCTCGACCGGCGGGCCGCCGAGCTCCGGGGCGACGCGGCGGCGGTCCTCGGGGCCCAGGCGCTCATGGCCCGAGACCCCGAGCTGGCCCGTCGCGTCGGGGAGTACACGGAGGAGGGGGAACCGGCGGCGTGGGCCGTCCACGCCGCGTGCGGCGCCTACCAGGAGCTGCTCCGGGCGGCCGGGGGCTACCTGGCCGAACGCGCGGCCGACCTCGCCGACATCCGGGACCGGGCGATCGCCCTGCTCCTGGGCCTGCCGATGCCCGGGCTGCCCGACCCCGGGGTCGCGCACGTGCTGGTCGCCGAGGACCTCGCGCCCGCCGACACCGTCCAGCTGGACACCGAGGGCGTGCTCGCCATCGTCACCCGTGGGGGAGGGCCCACCAGCCACACGGTCATCCTGGCGCGGGCACTCGGCATCCCGGCCGTGGTCGGGTGCGAGGGGGCCGACACCCTCGGGGACGGGAGCACCGTGGCCGTGGACGGCGATGCCGGGACCGTCGTGGCCGATCCCGACGAGGAGTTCGCCGACCGGCTACGCCAGCGTGCCGAACGCCGACGCGCGCTGCTGGCCGAGTCCAGCGGTCCCGGGCGGACCGCGGACGGAACGCCGGTCGCGCTGCTGCTCAACGTCGGTGAGGGCGATCCCCACAAGGCGGGTGCGCACGACAGCGAGGGCGTGGGGTTGCTGCGTACCGAGTTCCTGTTCCTGGACCGCTCGGAGCCGCCCACGACCCAGGAGCAGGAGGCCGCCTACACGGCCCTGTTCGAGGCCTTCGCCGGACGTACGGTCACGGTCCGGACGCTGGACGCGGGTTCGGACAAACCCCTGGCCTTCGCGCGGACCGGCCACGAGGACAACCCCGCGCTCGGCGTCCGCGGATTCCGGACCTCGCGTGTGCATCCGGGCCTGCTCACCGAGCAGCTCGCGGCGATCGCCACCGCCTCCCGGAAGACCTCCGCCGAGGTCCGGGTGATGGCGCCGATGGTGTCCACCCCCGACGAGGCCGACGAGTTCGTCTCCCTGGCGCGCGGGGCCGGGCTCACCAGGGTCGGGGTGATGATCGAGGTGCCCGGGGCGGCGCTGCTCGCCGACCGGCTGCTCCCACGGGTGGACTTCGTGTCGATCGGCACCAACGACCTGGCGCAGTACACGATGGCCGCCGACCGGACCCTCGGCGCGCTGCCCGACCTGCTCGATCCCTGGCAGCCCGCGCTGTTGCACCTGGTGGGAACCGTGGGAGGCGTGGGGGAGAGGACGGGGCGCCCCGTGGGCGTGTGCGGTGAGGCCGCGGCCGAGCCGCTCCTCGCCCTGGTGCTGGTGGGGTTGGGCGCGACCAGCCTGTCGATGTCGGCCCCCGTCCTGCCCGCCGTGCGCCGCGCGCTGGCCCTGCACACCCGTGACGAGTGCCGTCGCCTGGCGGAGTTGGCGCTGGCCGCGTCCAGTGCCGAGCAGGCCCGGGAGGTGGTGAGGGCGGCCGTCCACCCGGAGGCCGCCGAGTGGTGAGGCCGCGGGGGATGGCGTTCGGCCCCGGGAACCGGATCCGCCCGAGGGGCGCGTGAGGGTGGCGCCTTCCGCTGCCCCACGCCATGTGCTGTGGTCTCCGCGCACGCGGGGACGAACCGGTCGAGCTGCCTGTGCGGACACCACGCACGCGTGAGCCCCGCGCACGCGGGGAGGGGCTCCGCGCGGACGCTCAGCCGCGCGGCGCCCCCCAGGGGCAGGCGACGGTCTCGGGTACCAGGTCGAGCCGGTGGAGGAACGCCCGGACCAGGTCCTCGGTGCTGCGGGAACCCGACTCGCACCACGCCTGGTGACCAGTGTTCAGCGCGGCGAGGAACACCGCGGCCAGGAGGCCCGGACGCGGGTCGGCGTCCGGGTCCACGCCGGTGCGCTCTCCCACGGCCCGGGCCAGCCGGTTCTGCCTGCGGTGGCAGTAGCGCACGTTTACCTCGATCAGCTCGGGGCTCTCGGTCACCAGCCCCATCGCGCTGCCCCGGAGGTGCAGCGCCTCCTGCTCCAGGTACCCCCAGTGGTCGAGTATCGCGTTGCGCAGCGCCGTGAACGGGGGCTCGTCGGCGGGTCGGGCCAGGAGGGCCGAGCACAGGTGCTCGTCGACGTCCTCGACCGCCTCCAGGACGACGTCCTCCTTGGAGGTGAAGTAACGGAAGAACGTGCGCTGGGAGACCCCGACACGGGAGGCGATCTCCTCCGTCGTGGTCCGCTGGTACCCGTTCTCGTGGAACAGGTGCAGCGCCGCCTCCATGAGGGACTCGCGCATCCGGGCCTTCTTGCGCTCGCGGAGCCCGACCCGCTCCCCCGGTTCGGCGCTCGTCGTGCTCATGGACGTGCCTCCCGCGTGTTGGCTCTGCCCATGAGGATAGCGTGTGAAACAGATTACGTCAGCGGCTGACAAAACACAGTTGCTGCAAAGAGTCAGCGACAGACATAATCGCCCTGAGGAAGACGACGGCACTCAGGGGGGACCATGACCGCACGGACCGTTCCACAGACGACGCGGGCGGAACGGAGGGGACTGCGGGGCAACCCCTGGGCGACCCTGGTGGCGATCGCCTTCGGCGTGATGATGGTCGCCCTGGACGGCACCATCGTGGCCGTCGCCAACCCCGCCATCGGCGAGAGCCTGGGCGCCTCGCTGGCACAACTCCAGTGGGTCACCCACGGCTACCTGCTCGGCCTGGCGGTCTTCCTGATCACCGCGGGCAAGCTCGGCGACCGCTTCGGCTACCGCAACACCTACCTCGTGGGCGTGGTGGGCTTCGTGCTCTCCTCGGTGGCGATCGCGTTGTCCGCGGGGGTCATCATGCTCATCGCCTTCCGCGTGCTGCAAGGGATTTTCGGCGCCCTGCTGATGCCCGCCGCCCTGGGCCTGCTGAGGGCCAGCTTCCCGCCGCACAAGCTCGGCCGCGCCTTCGGCGTCTTCGGTAGCATCCTCGGCGCGGCCACCGCGGGCGGTCCCATCGTGGGCGGCGTCCTGGTGGGCGTGTTCGGCTGGGAGGCCGTGTTCTTCATCAACGTGCCCGTCGGCGCGGCGGCCCTGGCCCTGGGCCTGTGGCTCCTCGGCCCCAACCAGGCCACCGACTCCGGCTCGCGCATGGACGTGCCCGGCATCGTCCTGGTCAGCATCGCGATCTTCGCCCTGGTGTGGGCCCTGGTCGAGGCGCCCACCGCGGGTTGGGGGGACCCGGTCACCCTGGTCTCCCTCGCCGCCGCGCTGGTCTTCGGCATCGCGTTCGTGCTCTGGGAGCGCCGCCCCCAGGACCCGCTGGTCCCCCTGGGACTCTTCGCGAACCCCTCCATCTCCATCGGCGTCGTGCTCATGGTGCTGATGGCGGTGAGCCTGATGGGGTCGCTGTTCTTCGTCACCTTCTATCTCCAGGGCGTGCTGGGGATGTCCCCGGCGCAGACCGGCATGCAGCTGCTGCCGATGACCGCGCTGATGGCGCTCACCTCGCCGGTCGCGGGCCGCCTCCTGGACCGTGTGGGTGCCCGGCTGCCCACCACGGTGGGCCTGCTGATGGCGGGTACGGGCATGTTCCTGCTGTCCCGCCTGGAGACCGACACCGGTATCGCCTACCTGTCGACGGCCTTCGTCCTGCTCGGCATCGGCCTGAGCCTGGTGATGACCGGCTCCACCGCGGCCATCGTCGGCAACGCCCCGGTGCGCTTCGCGGGCGTGGCCTCCGCCCTCCAGCAGGCCGCGATGCAGCTGGGCGGCTCGCTGGGGACGGCCGTGTTGGGCGCGGTCATGTCGGCGACCATCATCTCCACCCTGCCCGGTCACTTCGCGGACGCGGGACTGGCCGAGCCCTCCGCCGAGGAACTGACGAGCATGCAGAGCGTCGTCGCCCAGGGCGGCGCGGTGGTGCCCGAGGGAGCCGCCTCCCAGGCGGTGCGCGCGGTCACCGAGGCCAGCAACCTGGCCTTCATCGACGGGTTGCAGTGGGCCTTCGGGATCGCGGCGGGGCTGATGCTGCTGGCGGCGGTGCTGTCGCTGTTCATGCGCGCGGGGCAGCCCGACGGCGGCGAGCCCGTCGTGCACGTCTGAGGCCCGGTCGGGCACCGGAGCGGCACGGACGCCGCCTCCGGTGCCGGTCGCCGTCGCGCGGAGGCGGGGCGGGGTCGTCGACGGAGGCGTCGGCACGCTGGGGCGACGGCGCTCCGGGATGGGGCCCGCCGAAGTCGTCGGAGGGAGGGGACCGCGCCGTAGGCGTCCGTTGAGGGCGGTGGCGGGCGACGGGTGGGACCACGCGGCCAGGGAACCGTGAAGGAAGGGGCGGCGCCACCCCCCCTGTGGACGGAGGGTGGCGCCGCTCCGGTGCGCCCGGCCGTGCCCGGCCTCCGGGCCCGCCTCAGGTCGTGTAGTCGGCGTTGATCCGGATGTAGCCCTCGGTCAGGTCACAGCCGTAGACGGTGAAGGCGCCGTCGGCGATCCCCAGGTCGACGCTGATCACCACCTCGTCGCCCTTCATGTGCTGGGCGGCGCGCTCCAGCACCTCGTCCGTGGCCTCCGCCGGGTAGGTCTCCACGTCACCGAAGGAGATCCGCACGTTGTCCGGCACGATGTCGGTCTCGTCCTGGCACTTGCCGACCGCCATCGTCACCCGGCCCCAGTTCGGGTCCGCGCCGTGCACGGCGGTCTTCACCAACGGGGAGTTCACCACGGTCTTGGCGACCCGCCTGGCCTGGGCGTCGTCGCGCGCGCCGCTCACGCGCACCTCGATCAGCTTGCTGGCGCCCTCGCCGTCCGAGGCGATCATCCGCACCAGCTTCAGCGCCACCTCGTACAGCGCCGCCTCGAACGCGGCCACGTCCACCGGCCCCGCCAGCCCGTTGGCGAACACCGCCGCCGAGTCGCTGGTGGAGGTGTCGGTGTCGATGCTCAGGGCGTTGAACGTGCGGTCCACCACACGGCGGAACACCTCGTCCAGAACCGGCTGCTCCACCTCGGCGTCGGTGAAGAACCAGGCCAGCATGGTCGCCATGTTCGGTTCGATCATGCCCACGCCCTTGGCGATGCCCGTCAGCGTCGCCCCGCCCACCTTCGCCGAGGCGGTCTTGGGCCGGGTGTCGGTCGTCATCATCGCGGCGGCCGAGCGGTCCAGGTCCGCCGGGGGGAAGTCGGTCGGCAGCGCGTCCAGGTAGGCGCGGACCTTCTCCATCGGATACGGGCGACCGATCACACCGGTGGAGGCGACCAGGACCTCCTCGGGTGGCACCCCCGCCGCACGCGCCACGCGTTCCTGGAGCTCGTGGGCGTGGCTGTCGCCGACCCTCCCGGTGGCCACGTTGGCGTTGCGGGCGATCACCGCGACCCCCCGCGCGCTGCCGTCGGCCGCGGCGCGGCGGCTGAGCAGCACGCTGGGTCCGGCGAACCGCGACAGGGTGAACACGGCGGACACGCGCGCGGGGACCTCGGACACCACCGCGAAGAAGTCGTCGTTCGGATCCTTGATCCCGATGTTTCCGGCCACGCCGCGGAAACCGGCGGGCACGGGGGTCTGGCTGCTCATCGTCCTCCTCGGGGCTTCTCCGGCGCCAGACTACTCCGACGCGCGTTGGTCCCCTCATTACGGCTACGACCTGCGAGGGTTTCGTCCTGTACACCTCCGAGACCCGTGTGACAACAACCTGATAACGGGGTATCGCCGAGAGACGAGACCACCTGGGGGGAGGCGTGTTGTGCGTGATGGTGACTGGCTCACGGAGACGGGGGCGCGGATCCGTGGCGTTCTGAAGGTGATGGTGGACGCCGGTTGGCTGCCCGGCGGCTCGGCCGTCATCGGTACCGGCGGTATGTGGGAGTTCGTGGCCGTCGGCCGCACCGACGGGGAGCACGACACGGCCCCGGACGTGGCCTACGACGTCGCGAGCCTGACGAAGGTCATGGCGACCTGGCCCCTGGTCGGCCAGGCGGTCGCCGAGGGGATCATGGACCTGGACGCCCCGATGTCCGAATACCTGGACGTGGACCACCTCCCCGGTGCCGAGGTGACCGCGCGGCAGGTCCTCACCCACACCAGCCGCCTCAACCCGGTGACCTGGCTGGAGCGGTACGTCGGCACCGACCAGGACCTGGCAGAGGCGATCCTCGCCGACCCGCTGGAGGAACCCGGCTACCACTACGTCGACCGCGGGTTCATCCTGCTCGGCCTGCTCCTGGAACGCCTCCACGGCACGAGCCTGGACCGGCTGGCCAGTGACCTGTGGGCGGATCTGGGCATGCGGTCCACCACCTTCGGCCCCCTGGCGCGCTCACCCGGGGTCGCGCCCACCGAGCGCCGCATCCCCGGAACCGCCCCCACATGGGGCGTCGTGCACGACGAGGCGGCGGCGCTGATGGGCGGCGTGGCCGGGCACGCCGGGGTGTTCACCACGGCCATCGACCTCGGCGCGTTCACCCGTGAGATGCTGCGGCTGCACGAGGGCGGCAGAGGACCGGTCCCGTCCTCCTACGTGCGCACGAGTTGGCGGCCGCACGTGGACGCGGGACCTCGGCTGTGGCGCGGGCTGGGCTGGCTGGTCACCCCGGAGGGGGTGGTCTACCACAACGGTTTCACCGGGACGAGCCTGTTCATGCACCCCGAGAGCGGACGGTACGTGGGCGTGCTCACCAACGCCGTGCACTACGGACGCGACCGGACCGGGTTGGTGGACCTGAGGTCGGCGGCGCGGTCGGCGCTCTCGCCGAGGACGCACGAGTCGTCGTCCTGACCCGGAGACGGGCGCGTCAGGGGCGGGGGGAGCGCTCCCGAGAGTCGCTGCGGGCCGCGCGGACACGTGCGACACGGTCACGCGCGGCGCCGTGCGGGCGATGGCGGCCGTCGGCCGCGTCCACCGGCCGGGGGAGGTGCTCACACGCCGGAGGCGCCACGGAGCGCGTCCGTGAGCGCGCCCAGGAGGTCGGTCAGTCCGGCCGGGCCGGGAACCACCAGGTCGGCGGCCTCGGCCACGGCGGTGACCTCGTCGGAGGACGAGCACACGTTCAGGCCCCTGACGCCCTGCTCCCGCAGTGCCGTCACGGCGGCGAACGCGGGCAGGTCACCGAGGTCGTCACCGGCGTAGAGCACGACGTTCGGGCTGGTCTCGGCGACCAGGGCGGTGAGCGCCGCACCCTTGTCCACACCCTGTGGACGAAGCTCGACGACCATCCGCCCGGGCTCCACCTGGAGGTCGGCGCGCCTGGCCAGTTCGCTCAGGGCGGGGGTGAGCAGGGCCAGCGCGCCGTCGGGGTCCGCGGTGCGCCGGGTGTGCACGGCGAGCGACCGCCCCTTGTCCTCGATCCAGGTGCCCTCCGGGGCGTGCAGGCCGTCGAGCAGACCGGGGAGTTCGTCGCGCACCAGTTCCACCCCGGGCGGCGCGGGGGTGGCGACCACCCGGCCGTCCTCCCAGCGCTCGGCCCCGTAGTGGCCCAGCACGGTGATGCCCGGTACCCGGTCCAGTCCGCCCAGCCGCACCGCCGTCTCGGCGGGGCGGCCGGTGATCACGGCGACCGTGCCGAGCAGCCCGGCCAGGTCGGCGAGTCTGTCCACGATCCCCGGATAGGGGGCGGACGTGCGCGGATCGGCGACGATGGGTGCGAGCGTGCCGTCGAAGTCGAAGGCGATCAGTGCCTGACCGGACTCGGAGAGGAAGGCGTCGAGCGCGCTGCGTCCGGCGTCCGTGCTGGGCTGGGGCAGGGACATGGAGGACCTTTCCGGTGGGGCCGCGGATGCGGGCCGGGCGGGGCCGCCAGACTATCGACGTGCTCCCGCCCGGACGGAGCGCCCACCCGCGCGCGTGCCCGGATTTCACCGGATGCCCGTGTGGTGTTCGTCGCGCGACCGACCGGACCCGTGCGGCGGCTCGCCGCGGTGCGCGCCCGTGGCGGGCCCGGTCGGCCCGGTCTTCCTCGCTGGGATTCGGTCGCTCCGATACGGGAGGTTTCCCCATGTCCGGTTCTCGAAGCCGCCACGGGGATGGCCCGGACGGCGCACCCGGAGCGGGGCACGTACGGGCGATGTGGTCACCACGGCCGTGCGGTGGGTACAAGTGACCGAAAAGAGAAGGACGAAGGACGAGGTGGGACTCAGAGCTGGATGCCCAGCTGGCGTGCGTTGCGTTGGCGGCGGCGGTCGGCGCGCAGACGGCGCAGCCGCTTGACGGTCATCGGATCGAAGGCGAGTGCCTCCGGGCGCTCCACCAGCCCGTTCAACAGCTGGTAGTAGCGGGTCGCGGAGAACCCGAACTCATCACGGATCGCCTGTTCCTTGGAGCCCTCGAACTTCCACCACTGGCGTTCGAAGGCGAGGATGCGCTGTTCGCGTTCGGCGAGGGCCGACTGACCGTCTTCGGTCGGACCGATATTCGGCATGGGACACCCCCTGGACGGGAAATTGGTTTGTCCGGATCGGCCCGACTCATGCTAGCGACTCGACATGCCGGATGCGGAGCCGAAAACGCAGGACTGGCACCAGGGATACAGTTGCGTTCCCTACCCCTCCGGCCACTTGTCCACGTCTGAATCCTGTGCTCGTGACAGAATTGCGGCGGTCCGGGGGAGGGCCGCGTGGAACGCCGACCGCATCGTTTGAGGGAGCCTGTCGTGCTCGGGGGCAACAGCCGCAACAGGACACACACACGCCACGTCCATGGCGGGACCGTCGCGGCCTGCGCCNTCGGCCTGACCGCGGCCCCGGCCGCGGCCGACCTCATTCCCGACTACCGGCCCGAGCAGTGGGGCCTGCAATCCGTCGGTGCCCAGGAGCTCTGGGACGCGACCCAGGGACAGGGCGTCACCGTCGCCCTTCCCGGCGTCTCCGTGAACGAGGAGCACCCGGACCTGGTCGACAACGTCCGGGTGGACACGGAGTTCGGCGCCAACGACGGCGACGTCGGGCCCGGCAACGCCGCCGCCGCGCTGGTCGCGGCGCACGGGCACGGCATGGACGCCGACGGGGGCGTGCTCGGCGTGGCGCCCGAGGCCGAGCTGCTCGTGCTGCCCACGCGGGACCGGCTGGCCGACGCCGTCCGTCACGCCTCCGAGGAGGGCGCCCAGGTCATCCTGCTGCCGGAGACCGACGGCGCGGACCTGGCCGACGCCGCCCGGGACGCCGTCGACAACGGCGCGCTGGTCGTCGGCCCGGCCGGGGCGGGGGAGGACCCCCACGTGCTGACCGTCGCCGGGGCGACCGAGAACGGCGAGCTCATCCCGGACTCCCCCGGCGCCGAGGAGATCGAGCTGACCGCCCCCGGCGCGGACCTGGTGACCGCGGGCCCGGAGCTGACCCAGACCGAGGTCACCGGAGCCCCCTACGCCGCCGCCATGGCGGCCGGGGCCGCCGCGCTCCTGCGCGCGGAGCACACGCAACTGCGCCCCGACCAGGTCGGCGACGCCCTGGTCCAGGGCGCCCAGGCCGGCCCCGAGGGCCTGCCCGCGCTGCACCTGCCCACCGCCGAGGGACAGGCCTCCGAGGTCGCCCAGGACATCCCGGTGATCGACGAGGACCTGGTCAACGAGCAGGGTGAGCCGGGCGTGGTGCCGGTGTGGGCGTGGTTCGTCACCGTCGGCGCCGTCGTGGTCCTGGGCGTCCTCCTCCTGGTCGTGTGGGTGCGCCGCTCCAGCACCGATCCCTACGGCGTGGAGGCCGAACGCCGCGAGCAGGACGAGAGCATCGCCGCCGAGCGGGCCGCCGAGGCCCCGCCCGCCAGCCGCCGCAAGCAGAGGGGCGGCCGCCGCCGCAAGCCCCGCGGCAGGGGACCTCCGTTCCGCGCGCCCCGTGGCCGGAACCGGACACGGTGGGTGGTCGCCGCACGTCACGGACGCCTGGCGAGCTGTGACGTTACGGGTGCGCGTGCATATGTAAGCCACGTCGGACGGGCTTGACGCGGGCACGCGGGGCGACAAGGCTGTGGAACATGGCACCCCTCGATGCGTCACCTCTGCCCTCACGAGGTGGGCTGCGGGTCGAGCCCGCACCCGAGTTCCGCAACCTCGTCAACGGGCGCGTCCGCCTCTCCGAGTACGACCCCAAGTGGCCCTACCTGTTCAGGCGCGAGTCCGGGAGGGTCCACGCGGCCCTCGGGGACCGCGTGCTGCTCTTCGAGCACGTCGGCTCCACCGCCGTGCCCGGCCTCGCCGCCAAACCCTGCGTCGACCTGCTGCTGGTCGTCGCCGACTCCTCGGACGAACCCGCCTACATGCCCGACCTCGAAGCCGCCGGCTACTCCCTGGTGATCCGGGAGCCCGACTGGTACGAACACCGGGTGCTCAAGGGCTCCGACGTCAACCTCAACCTGCACGTGTTCAGCCGGGGGTGCGAGGAGGCGGAGCGCATGCGCCGTTTCCGGGACCTCCTCATCGACAGCGCCGACGCGCGCGAACGCTACGTCGCGGTCAAGCGCGAGCTGGCCGAACGCACCTGGGACCGCATCCAGGACTACGCGGACGCCAAGTCCGAGATCGTCGGGCGCCTCCTCGCCGAGGCGGACACGGGCGCGCCCGACTGACCGCCACCCGCACCGCGGCGGGGAGCGCGTACCGCCTTCCGACGGCGGACGCGCCCCGCCCGTGAATCCGCCCGAGGGCTCAGCCCAGCGAGCGCAACTGGTCCTGGAACCACCGGCGCGGCGGCAGCGCCACCGCGGCCTCGGCCAGTCGCTCCCTGCGCCGGCGCCGCTCCTCCTCCGGCATCGACAGCGCCGTGTGCAGCGCCTCCGCGGTCTCGACGGTGTCGTAGGGGTTGACCAGCAGCGCGTGCCCGCCCAACTCGTCCACGGCTCCCGCCTCGCGCGACAGCACGAGCACCGAGTCCCGCTCCGACAGCACCGGGCCCTCCTTGGCCACCAGGTTCATGCCGTCCCGGATCGGGTTCACCAACAGGACGTCGGCCATCTGGAACGACGCCAGCGAACGCGGGTAGTCGTCGTTGACCTCCAGTACGAGGGGCGTCCACTCGGCGGTCGCGAACTCCTCGTTGATCTCCTTGGCGGTCCGCAGCACCGTGTCGGTGTACTCGCGGTACTCGGGCACGTCGCCCCGGCTCGGGTAGGCGAACGCCAGGTGGGTCACCCGGCCCCGCCACTCCGGGCGGGTGGTCAGCAGTTCGCGGTACGCCTCCAGGCCGCGCACGATGTTCTTGGACAGCTCCGTGCGGTCCACCCGCACGATCAGCCTCGTGTCCCCGACCGCCTCCTCCAGGGTGCTCCGGCGTGCCGCCACAGCCGGGTCGGCGGCGCTCTGCCGCAGGCCCTCCTCGTCCGCTCCCAGGGCGTGCACGTCCACCCCGACCACCCGGCCGCCGTGCTCCACGGTGCGGCGGGCGAAGTCCACCTTCGCGCGCAGGATCTCCTCGCAGCAGCGCAGGAACGCCTCCGCCCACCGGGGACTGTGGAAGCCCAGCCGGTCCGCGCCCAGCATGCCCTCCAACAGGTCGCGCGCGACCTGGTCGGGCAGCATCCGGAAGTACTCGGGGGGCGCCCACGGGGTGTGCGAGAAGTGCGCGATCCGCAGGTCGGGGCGGCGGGCGCGCAGGATGCGCGGCACCAGGGCCAGGTGGTAGTCCTGCACGGCCACGCGTGCGCCCTCGGCGGCACCCGCGACCAGCGCCTCGGCGAACGCGTTGTTGTAGGCGGTGTAGTCCTCCCACAGCCGCCGGAAGTGGGAGCCGAAGGACGGCTTGTTGGGGGTGTCGTAGAGCATGTGCTGCACGAACCACAGGGTCGAGTTGGCCACGCCGGTGTAGGCGCCGTCGAAGGTCCGCCGCGGGATGTCCAGCATGTGGACCCGCATGCCGTCCAGGTCGTACGCGCGGTCCAACCGGGCCTCCGGCGCCTCCGCCGCCGCCTGCCGGTCGGCGTCCGACAGGGCGGCGCACACCCAGATGCTGTCGATCTCGGTGGCCACCGAGATCATCCCCGACACCAACCCGCCACCGCCGCGACGGTGCCGCAGCGAGCCGTCGTCGGAGGTCGAGAAGGACACGGGTCCCCTGTTGGAGGCGATGAGGATCTGTGCCTTGTCCACGTGGAAAGTCCTCTCGAAGGTGCGGTCGGGTGTTCGCCGGGGAGGCGGGTGCCAGCTGAGAAAAACGTGGCGCGCATCCTAGGTCTCGCCTGTGAACAGCCGCCCCAAACCCCGCCCGGGTCAACCGGGGCGCGCGTCACACGCGCGCGGTGGCGACCGTGTCCGGGAGGGGGCGCCGACCGACGCGGTCTCATGATGTGAGCGGGTTCGTGTTACCCAGGTCACGAGTCATGGAAAACCGGTCAACGCCTCCGTTACAGTGACGGTGCGGATCCCACGGGACCCGCGCACAACTTCATATTGCTCATCCAGAGGGGTGGAGGGACCGGCCCTGCGAAGCCCCGGCAACCATCCCAGCACGCGACGCTCGCGAACCCGCGAGGCGGCTGGGGCAGGTGCCAACTCCGGCCTGGGGACAGAGTGTCCGCCAGGAAAGATGAGGGGAGACGCCTCGCCATGGCGATTGCCGCCGCTGAACCCACCTCCGTCCGCGCCTTCGGCCCCGGTACCGCGCTCTCCTGTCGCGAGTGCGGTGAGCGCTACGAGCTCACCCCCAGGTTCGCCTGCGAGTTCTGCTTCGGTCCCCTGGAGGTCGCCTACGACTTCGGGACCGTGACCCGCGCCGACATCGAGAGCGGCCCCAAGAGCATCTGGCGTTACCGCTCCCTGCTCCCGGTCCCGACCAACGTCGCCGAGCTGCCCAACATGGCTCCCGGTCTGACTCCGCTGGTGAAGGCCGACCGCCTCGCCGCCGAGCTGGGCCTGGACTCGCTGCACGTCAAGGACGACTCCGGCAACCCCACGCACTCCTTCAAGGACCGCGTGGTCGCCATCGCCGTCGAGGCCGCCCGCACCTTCGGCTTCACCACCCTGTCCTGCTCCTCCACCGGCAACCTCGCCGGTGCCGTCGGCGCCGCCGCCGCGCGCGCCGGGTTCGAGTCCTGCGTGTTCATCCCCGCCGGGCTGGAGGAGGCCAAGGTCGTCATGGCCGCCGTCTACGGCGGCAAGGTCGTGGCCATCGACGGCAACTACGACGACGTCAACCGCTTCTGCTCCGAGCTCATCGGCGACCCGGTCGGCGAGGGCTGGGGGTTCGTCAACGTCAACCTGCGCCCCTACTACGGCGAGGGTTCCAAGACGCTGGCCTACGAGATCGCCGAGCAGCTCGGCTGGCGCCTGCCCGAGCAGATCGTCATCCCGATCGCGTCCGGCTCGCAGCTCACCAAGATCGACAAGGGCTTCCAGGAGCTCGTCAAGCTGGGCCTGGTGGAGGACCGCCCGTACCGGATCTTCGGCGCCCAGGCCACGGGCTGCTCCCCGGTCGCGCAGGCCTGGGACAAGGACATCGACGTCATCCAGCCGGTCAAGCCCGACACCATCGCCAAGTCGCTGGCCATCGGCAACCCGGCCGACGGGCCGTACGTGCTCGACATCGCCAAGCGCACGGGCGGGTCGGTGGAGCACGTGGGAGACGACGAGGTCGTCGACTCCATCAAGCTCCTCGCCCGCACCGAGGGCATCTTCGCCGAGACCGCGGGCGGCGTCACCACCGGCGTGCTGCGCAAGCTGGTCCGGGAGGGAAGGCTCGACCCCAGGGCCGAGACCGTCGTGCTCAACACCGGTGACGGGCTCAAGACCCTGAACGCCGTCGACGCCGGTGTGACCGCCACGATCAAGCCGTCCCTGGGCGCCTTCACCGACGCCGGTCTGGCCTAGGCGGCGTCCGGAAGGGTCCACCGGTCCACCCACCCGGCAGTGTTCTCCGGGGCCTCCGCTCCGCTTCGGTCCGCCCGTCGCCCGCGGGGCGCGCCCCACCCGTCATCTCCCACGAGAAGGAAGTCCGCCATGAGCGTCAGCGTCCGCGTGCCCACCATCCTGCGCACCTACACCGACGACGCCGCACAGGTCACCGCCAGGGGCGCCACCCTGGCCGAGATCCTCGACGACCTGGAGGCCAACCACCCCGGCATCCGCGCCCGCATCCTCGACGACAACGGCAAGGTGCGCCGCTTCGTCAACGTCTACGTCGGCGACGAGGACGTGCGCTTCGAGAAGGGGTTGCAGACCGAGGTCGCCGAGGGCGCCCAGGTCTCCATCATCCCGGCGGTCGCCGGAGGCTGCTGAGCCTTCCGCCGACACGTACACGGGGCGGTTCCGGCGCCGGAGGCGGGTGCCGGGGCCGCCCCTTCGCCGTCCGCCGCGGACCGTGGCGCCGCCCACACGGACGGGCGCACCGGTGCGCCGTGCCGCTCCTCGTAACCTGGTGGAGATCTGTGGTTGAACGAGGGTGGCGATGTCGGCGACGCGGCTGTTGGTCCTGGGTGTGGTGCGCATGAAGGGGCAGGCCCACGGGTACCGGGTGGGCCGTGAGCTCCTGTCCTGGGGCGCCGAGCAGTGGGCCAACGTCAAGTGGGGGTCCATCTACCACGCCCTGCGCAAGCTCTCCCAGGAGGGCAAACTGCGCGAGTTCGTGGCCGAGGGCGACGAGGTGGTCGACCGCACCTCCTACGCGATCACCGAGGACGGCGTCGCGGAGATCCACCGGCTGCTGCGCCGGGGGCTGACCCGCAGGGACGATCCGGCGATGCTGTTCGCGTCGATCACCCTGATGACCTCGCTTCCGCGCGCCGAGGTGATCGACCTGCTCGGGCAGCGGCTGGAGCTGCTGGAGAAGGTCGGTGACGAGCTCCTTCCCGCCGAGGAGTGGGGCAAGCCGAGGCACGTGCACGAGCTGTTCGGCCTGTGGGGGCGCACGATCGACGCCGACATCGGGTGGACGCGGGACCTCATCGCCTCCCTGCGGGCCGGGGAGTACACCATGGCCGACGACGGCCCCGACGCCTTCGGACTTCCGCCCGCCGCCTCCTGACCCGACCCGGCCACCTCCTCCGCGCCGCCCCGGGCAACCGGGTGTCGGCCTCGGCCGCCTCCTCGGCGCGGCGCCGGACCCGGCGCGCTCCACGGCAGCACGGTACGACGCCCGCGCGTCCCCACCAACGGCCGTACGGGTTGTCCATGGTGATGAGGAGGGCGGTCGAGGGCGCGAACACGGCCGCGCCGCGCGGTGCCCGCCGTCGGGAACCGACCGGAGCCCGCTCTTATTAAAGTTTGAATATCTCCTCCGCGTGGTGCACACTCTCTCCCGTGCTCAAGTTTGAATAAGGAGAAAGGGATGATCCACACGCGTGGGCTGACCCGGAGCTTCCGGGTCGGCAAGGACGTCGTCGAGGCCGTACGCGGCGTCGACATCGACGTGGCCAGGGGCGAGCTCGTCGCCCTGCTCGGCCCCAACGGCGCGGGGAAGTCGACCACCCTGCGCATGCTCACCACACTGCTGGAACCCACCTCGGGCACCGCCGTGGTGGCCGGACACGACGTCCGCGCCGAACCCGCCAAGGTGCGCAGGGGGATCGGTTTCGTCGGCCAGGGACACGGTGCCGGGGACGACCAGCGGGCCGAGGAGGAGCTGTACACGCAGGGCCTGCTCTACGGGCTGGACCGTCGCACCGCCCGCCGCCGCGCCGACGAGCTGCTCGACCAGCTGGAGCTGGGCGCCGCCGTCGGACGCGAGGTCACCAAGCTCTCCGGCGGGCAGCGCCGGCGGCTCGACATCGCCATGGGACTCATCCACGAGCCCGATCTGCTGTTCCTGGACGAGCCCTCCACCGGACTCGACCCGCACAGCCGCGCCAACCTGTGGGAGCACATCACCCGGTTGCGCGACCGCCTCGGCACCACGGTCGTGCTCACCACCCACTACCTCGACGAGGCCGACGACATGGCCGAGCGCATCCTGGTCATCGACCACGGCAGGGTCATCGCCGACGGCAGCGCCGACGAGCTCAAGGGCAAGGTGTCGGGCGACCTGGTCACCTTCACCGTGTCCGACGGGGAACGGGCGCGCGCCGCCGCCGGGATCGCCGAGCGCACGCCGTCCGCCGGGGCGGCGGAGGTGATCGAAGACGTGGGCCGCGACCCCGAGGTGCGCCTACGGGTGGAACGCGGGGACGCGGTGCTGCCCGAGCTGCTGCGTGAGCTGGACGCGGCCGGGATCTCCCTGCTCACGGTCGGGGTGAAGCGGCCCACCCTGGACGACGTGTTCCTGACCCTGACCGGCCGCAGCCTGCGTGAGGAGGGGGCATGACCGTCCACGAGGAGACCCCGGCCCCGGCGGAGGCGGCGTCCGTGCGGGGGCCGAGCCTGCCGCGCGACACCGCGACCGTCTTCGCCCGTCAGATGCGTCCGCTGCTGCACAGGCCGCTGATGCTGGTCTTCGGCATGATGCAGCCGGTGCTGTACCTGGTGCTGTTCGCGCCCCTGCTGACGGGGCTGGCCGGGGCCCAGGGAGAGAACCCGTGGCAATGGTTCATCCCCGGTCTGCTGGTCATGCTCGCCCTGTTCACGGCCGGGTTCTCGGGGTTCTCCCTGCTGCCGGAGATGGCCTCCGGAGCGCACGAGCGGCTGCTGGCCACCCCGGTGAGCCGGGTGGCGCTGCTGCTGGGCCGGGTCCTGCGCGACGTCGCGACCATGCTGGCGCAGATGGTGCTCATCATCGTGCTGGTGGTCCCGTTCGGCTTCCGCGTCTCGGTGGTGGGCGCGGTCGTGGGACTGCTCCTGCTCGCGGTCCTGGGCACCGGCCTGGCCACGCTGTCGTACCTGACGGCCATGGCGGTCAAGCAGACGTACGTGTTCGCGCCGATCCTCCAGACGGTGATCATGCCCCTAATGCTGCTGTCCGGCGTGCTGCTGCCCATGGACCTGGCGCCGACGTGGCTGTACGTGCTCTCGCGCGTCAACCCGGTGGCGCACGTGGTGGACGCCCAGCGCGCCCTGTTCGCCGGGGAGTGGGGCGCGTCGGTCGGGATCGGCTGGGCCGTCGCGGTCGTCCTGACGGTCGTGGCGCTGGCCGTGGGCTCGCGGGCGATGCGTCGCCTCAGTTCCTGACCGGGCGGCGGGGCCGGGTGCCGGGGAGGAAGCCGGTGCCCGGCCGTGTCCGCCGAGCGCGGAAAACACGTGCTCCGTGCGACGTTTGCCCAGGTGAACGCCGAAATGCCAGGCTGGAAAATCGTGACCACATCGTTTGCACTCTCCGGGGTCGAGTGCTAAAAAGGAACCTGGTTAGCACTCGTCACCACTGAGTGCTAAACCGGAGCGAGGCTGCGAGGCCGTGGCGTCCGGCAGCAGGGTTGCCGGTGGGCCGCGGTCGTCCGTCGCGGGCGCACGCCTCGTCCCATCGCGTATCAGCCCGGTCACGGGAGGACAAGAACTCAATGGCAGCCAAACTGATCGCGTTCGACGAGGAGGCCCGTCGCGGCCTTGAGCGCGGCATGAACCAGCTCGCTGACGCCGTCAAGGTCACGCTCGGCCCCAAGGGCCGCAACGTCGTCCTGGAGAAGAAGTGGGGCGCCCCCACCATCACCAACGACGGTGTCTCCATCGCCAAGGAGATCGAGCTCGAGGACCCGTGGGAGAAGATCGGGGCCGAGCTGGTCAAGGAGGTCGCCAAGAAGACCGACGACGTCGCGGGTGACGGCACCACCACCGCCACCGTGCTCGCCCAGGCGCTCGTCCGCGAGGGTCTGCGCAACGTCGCCGCCGGCGCCAACCCGGTCGGTCTCAAGCGCGGCATCGACGCCGCCGTGGCTCGCATCAACGAGGAGCTCGGCAACCTCTCCAAGGACATCGAGACCAAGGAGCAGATCGCCTCCACCGCCTCGATCTCCGCCGGCGACCCCCAGATCGGCGAGACCATCGCCGAGGCCATGGACAAGGTCGGCAAGGAAGGCGTCATCACGGTCGAGGAGGGCCAGACCTTCGGGCTGGAGCTCGAGCTCGCCGAGGGCATGCGCTTCGACAAGGGCTACATCTCGCCCTACTTCGCCACCGACCTCGAGCGCATGGAGACGGTCCTCGAGGACCCCTACATCCTCATCGTCAACTCCAAGATCTCGAACAACAACGAGTTCCTGCCGGTTGTCGAGAAGGTCCTCCAGGCCGGCCGTCCGCTGGTCATCATCGCCGAGGACCTGGAGGGCGGCGCCCTCCAGACGCTGATCGTCAACAAGATCCGCGGCAACTTCAAGTCCGTCGCCGTCAAGGCCCCGGGCTTCGGTGACCGCCGCAAGGCCCAGCTCGGCGACATCGCCGTGCTGACCGGCGGCCAGGTCATCACCGAGGAGGTCGGCCTCAAGCTGGAGAACACCGAGCTGGACATGCTCGGCCGTGCCCGCAAGGTCGTCGTCACCAAGGACGAGACCACCATCGTGGACGGCGCCGGTGACGCCACCTCGATCGCCGGTCGCGTGAACGAGATCCGCAACGAGATCGAGCGCACCGACTCCGACTACGACCGCGAGAAGCTCCAGGAGCGTCTCGCCCGCCTGGCCGGCGGCGTGGCCGGNTCAAGGCCGGTGCCGCCACCGAGGTGGAGCTCAAGGAGCGCAAGCACCGCATCGAGGACGCCGTCCGCAACGCCAAGGCCGCGGTCGAGGAGGGCATCCTGCCCGGTGGTGGCGTCGCGCTGCTCCAGGCCGGTGTCCCGGTGTTCGACAAGCTGGACGTCGAGGGTGACGAGGCCATCGGCGCCGACATCGTCCGTCGCGCCATCGCCGAGCCGCTCAAGCAGATCGCCATCAACGCCGGCCTCGAGGGCGGCGTCGTGGCGGAGAAGGTCCGCAACCTGGAGCCCGGGTTCGGCCTGAACGCCGCCACCGGCGAGTACACCGACCTGTTCAAGGACGGCGTCATCGACCCGACCAAGGTCACCCGCTCGGCCCTGCAGAACGCGGCCTCCATCGCCGGTCTGTTCCTGACGACCGAGGCCGTCATCGCCGAGAAGCCGGAGAAGGCCGCCGCTCCCGCCGGCGACCCGACCGGTGGCATGGGCGGCATGGACTTCTAGTAGGTCCGTGAGACCTGTGGCCCCAGGGCCCGCAGGTGTCCGAGGTCCGGATACGCGACCTCGCCCGCGACGACCGGGCGGCTCCTCGGAGCCGCCCGGTTTCGCCGTTTCCGGGGCCGGTGTCGGGACTGTTCTTGGGGGAAACCGAGGTTGTCCCGCGAAGTGCCGGACGGACGGGGGCGCGGAGCCCTACGCTTCCGGTGTGAGGGCACGAGGCGGAGGAGTTCGACCATGACGGAAGCCGCCCCGGCGGTGGGGCTGTCGCGGTGGGACTACCTGCTGAGCACCTGGCGGGAGTTGGACGTGCCCGACGGCTGGCGGGCGGAGATCCTCGATGAGGACGGCATTCGACTCGTGGCGCCCCCGCCCATCTCCCACAACGTCATCGCGGCCCGGGACCGGCCGACCGGTGGGCACGTGGAGTCCCGCCCTCAGCCCTCGCCGTGCCAGGCCCGCCACAGGTCGGCGTACGAACCGCCCCGGGCGAGCAGCTCGTCGTGGCTGCCCAGCTCGCTGATCCGGCCGTCCTCCACCACCGCGATCCGGTCGGCGTCGTGCGCCGTGTGCAGCCGGTGCGCGATGGCCACGACCGTGCGGCCCGACAGCACCCCCGCCAGGGAGCGCTCCAGGCGGCGGGCCGAGCGCGGGTCCATCAGGGACGTGGCCTCGTCCAGCACGAGCACGTCGGGATCGGCCAGCACCACGCGGGCCAGGGCGAGCTGCTGCACGTGTGCGGGGTCCAGCGGGGCGTGGCCCGACCCCACACGGGTGCCCAGCCCGTCCGGCAGCGAGCGCACCCACGCGTCGGCGTCCACGGCGGCCAGCGCCGCCCACAGGCGTTCCTCGTCCACCTCCGCCGCGCCGTCGGGCCGGTCCAGGGCCAGCGCCAGGTTCTCGGCGATCGTCCCACCGAACACGTGACTCTCCTGGCTCAGCAGGATCGCCCGTCCGCGCCGCACCTCGGGATCCAGCCCCGACATGGACGTCCCGCTCACGCGGACGCTCCCCGACGTCGGCGTGTGCACACCGGCGATCAGCTTGCCCAGGGTCGACTTGCCCGCGCCGCTCGGCCCCACCACGGCCAGGCGCTCCCCGGGCGCCAGCGTGAGCTCCACCCCGTGCAGGACCTCCCTGCCGGTGTAGCCGAAGCGCAGGTCCGCCACCCGGACCTCGCCGGGACGGGAGACCCTGTGCGCGTCCGGTACCGAGGACGCGGCGGGTTCCTCCTCGGCCATCTCCACGCCCAGCAGCCTGCGCAGGCTCGTGAAGCCCATCATCAGGCTGTCCACCTGGTCCAGCAGTTGCTCCAGGGGACGCGCCATCTGCCTGGCGAGGAAGATCGCCGTGGCGATCTCCCCCAGGCTCAGCGAACCGTCCAGGTACAGCAGGCCCGCCACCAGGAAGGTCAGGGCGATCGGGAACATGTACCCGAACTCCAGCGGCGGATACCAGACGCACCGCAGCCACAGCGTGTACCGTTCCGCCGCGTAGGCGCGGCCGATCCGCCGCTCGTTGCGCGCGATCTGGCGGGCCTGCCGGCCCAGCGACTCGATCGTGTGCGCGCCCTCCACGGTGTCGGTCACACCCTGGGTCAGCTCCGAGTAGGTGAACAGCTCACGCACGTACCCGTCCGGCGCCCTGCGGGCGTACCAGCGCGTGGACACCCACAGCACGGCCACGGACGGTACCCACGCCAGGAGCAGGGCCGGGTGCAGGACGGCCGTCGCCGCGGCGACGATCACCACGGTCACCACGCTGACCGCCATCACCGGCACCGCGACGCGCACGGTGTGGCTCAGGTGGCCGATGTCGCGACCGGTGCGTGCCACCAGGTCACCCGTGCCCGCGCGCTCCACCACCCCCAGCGGCAGCCGGAGCACCGCGCGCACGAACTCCTCGCGCAGCTGCGCCAGTACGGTCTCGCCGAAGCGGATCGACGTCGCCACGGACGCCAGGGTGAACCCGGCGTGCAGGACCAGCGACACGACGATCAGCACGGCGAGCACGTCGACGCGCGAGGACGCCCCCTCCGCGCGCACGGTGTCGATGATCATGCCGAGGACCCAGGGCGAGGCCAGCGCCGTGAGCGCGGCCAGGCCGTACAGCAGCACGACGACGGCGAACAGACGGCCGTGCTCGCGTCCGGCGCGGCGCAGCCGCGCCCACACGGCGGAGACCGGCGCGACCGGCAGCCCCTCCGGTTGGTACGCCCGGGACGCCTCGGCGAACTCCTCGGCCCGTTCGGCGGTCTGGGTCATGACTTCCCCTCCGTGGGGACGGCGCGTAGGACGGTGGCGGCGTAGCGGGGGGAGGTGGCGAGGAGTTCCCGGTGGGTTCCCTCGGCCACCAGACGGCCCCCCTCGACGAACTGCACGCGGTCGGTGCGGTCGAGCAGCAGGGGGCTGGTGGTGACCAGGCCGGTCGTGCGCCCCGCGCGCTCCACGGGCAGCCGCGCGGCGATCGCGGCCTCGGAGTGGGCGTCCACGGCCGAGGCGGGCTCCACCAGCAGCAGGATCTCCGGGTCCAGGGCCAGGGCGCGGGCCAGGCGCAGGCGTTGCTGCTGGCCGCCGGAGTACTCGCGGCCGCGCTCGGTGAGCGGCGCGTCCAGTCCGGCGGCGGACTGGCGGACCACGTCGTCGGCGTGGGCGGTGCGCACGACCTCCGCGAGGCGCTCCTCGGAGATCTCCCCGTCCGGTGACAGCTCCTCGCGCAGGGTGCCCGAGAACAGGTGCGCGTCGTTGGTCGCCACCAGGACGCGGCGGCGGACCAGCTCCCGGGGCAGGTCCCGCAGGCGCACGGTCTCGCCGGTGGTCCTCCCGACCAGCACGGCGTCCGCGTCCTCCTCGTCCCGGTAGCGGCCCAGGCGCTCGGCGATGGCGGTGGCGTCGGCGGGGTCGGCGCAGACCACGCCGGTGGTGCGGTGCGCGCCGACGGTCACGCCGCTGCCCGGATCGTGCAGGTCGCAGGGACCGGTCGGTTCCGGTGCGGGATCCTCCGGGTCGGGGTGGTCGTGCTCCAGTCCCAGCACGCGCACCACGCGCCCCGCGGCCACACGGGCGGAGGCGAGCAGGGACAGGTCGTGCATCAGGTGGCGCACGGCCGTGGACAGCGTTCCGGTGTAGCCGTAGAACGCGACGAGTTGGCCGATGGTGATCTCCCCGGTCAGGGCCAGGCGCGCGCCGTACCAGACGATCCCGACCAGCAGCAGGCCCGGGAGGAACTCGCGTACGGCGTGCAGCGCGGCGTCCACCCAGCCCACGCGCATGGCGGCGGACCGGACCCGCTGTGAGGCGGCCCGGTAACGGTGGTCCACGGTGCGCTCGCCGCCCACGCCCCGGAGCACGCGCAGGCCCGCCACCAGGTCGGTGGCCAGGGTGGTGAGCTCGGCCTGCCGGTCGCGCTGGTGCTCCTGGCGCCTGGCGAACAGGCCCAGCAGAGGCATCAGCCCCGCCATGATGAGCGGGACCGCCACCAGCACGATCAGGCCGAACGTCGCGTGCGAGGTGAGCATGAAGACGCTGACCACGGCCACCGCGACGAGGGAGGACAGGATCTGCCCCGCCGTCTCGTAGAAGTCGCCGACGCGGTCGATGTCCTCGGTACCCACCGCCACCACCTCGCCGGAGGGCAGCCTCCGGGTGAGCGTGGGACCCATGCGCACCGAGTGGTTGGTGACCACCTGGATGGTCCGGTACGCCGAGGCGTACCAGTTGAAGCACTCGGCCCGGTGCGCGACGGGGATGAGCGCGACGGAGCACAGGACGAGCGCGGTGAGGACGCCGAACCACCCGAGGAGGGCGTCCAGGTCACCCCGGACGAGCCCGGAGTCGAGCGCGGCGCCGAGCGCGGCGGAGATGAGGACGCCGACGATCATGAAGGCGCCCGTGGAGGTCCCCGACCACAGGAGGAGGCGCCATGCCTTCAGGGCGAGCCACCACAGGAATCGGTCGGCCGACCGGTGCTCGGGGACTCCGGGATACTGGAGATGTGTCCGCACAGTATCCGGACTGTAACCAGGGGCGTCTGTGGGGGCCACTTCTTTTTCGGCGTCCCGGGGAGCTCGCGGAACGCGGTCTCGTCGATGACCGCCCACAGCCGCGGCGCGTCCGCACGGGAAGGCGGGCGCGGGCGCGTCGTTCGCGCCTGGACGCGGCGGTCGATCTCCTCGTCGGAGGTCACGCCCCCGCCACGGATCGTCGCGCGGGCGTGAGCCTCGGTCCGTGGACAACGAGCGCGCATGGTTCCGCCGCGGCCGGGGAAGGTCCGGACACACCCGATTCCCACCGTCGACAGGAGTCCCCGTTGTCAGTCCGTCGAGTCGTGCCCGACATCCGGTCGGAGGCCATGGAGGAGAGCCGGGACTTCTACGGCCTCCTCGGGCTCGAGGAGGTCATGAACCTGGGCTGGGTCGTGAACCTCGCCTCCCCCTCCAACCCCACGGCGCAGGTCATCCTCATGAGCCGTGACGAGACCGCGCCCGTCACACCGGACATGAGCATCGAGGTGGACGACGTGGACGCGGTGTACGCCGCCGTGCTCGACGGCGGAGCGGAGATCGTGCACCCCCTGCAGGACGAGGAGTGGGGCGTGCGCCGGTTCTTCGTCCGCGACCCGAACGGCCGGGTGGTCAACGTCGTGGGCCACCGCTGACCCGACGCGCCCCCGTCAGGCCCCGCCTCAGCCTGCGGACGGCCAGCGCGTACGCGCGGGGCCCGGCCCGGTCAGTGGACGGTGCCCTCGGCGTGCAGCAGTTCGATGAGGCGGCGCACGGCCGGGGCGCAGCGCTCCCGGTCGGCGAACCCGATCCACGCCAGCTCGGCGATCTCGTTGTCCACCGCGATCTCACCCTCGTGCTCGGCCGTGTGACACGACAGCCGCACCCGCGTGCCCGGCCCCTGCGCGTGGGCGGCCTCGTCGATCACCGCGACCCGGCGGAACGTACCCGGGCGCAGCACCACGCTGACCTCCTCCAGCGCCTCGCGCGCCACCGCGGCCTCGTCGCTCTCCCCGGGCTCGCGCTTGCCTCCGGGCAGGTAGAACAGGTCGATCCCCTCGGTGCGGACGCACAGCAGGCGGCCCTCGCGTACGTGGACCCAGGCGAGGGCGTCGATGACGGCGGGAGGGGAGGGAGGGGTGGGTGACATGTGACCACCCTATGTCAGGACGGAGATGTCACCTTTGGGAAACACAGCTGTTACCCCCCTGGGGCGGAAGGAGTTTCCCGGGGTAGCCTGACGTTTCTGGGAGCGCTCCCATTCGCACAGCAACGGGAAACCGGGGGACCACCACGGGGGTCAACTCACCGAAGGAAGGCTTATGTCCCGCACACGCATAGCCGTCGGAGCAGCCATCAGCTCCGTCTCGGCCCTGGCCATGGGGGCGGCGCTGCTCAGCGCGTCGCCCGCCGCGGCCGACGGGCCCGAGTTCTACGTCAATCCCAACACGTCGGCGGCCACCTGGGTCGAGGAGAATCCGAACGACCACCGGGCCGACGTCATCCGCGACCGCATCGCCTCGGTCGCGCAGGCCACCTGGTTCACCCAGCACAACCCGAACGAGGTCCGCGCCGACGTGGACGCGTTGGTCAGCGCCGCCGACGCCCAGGACCAAGTCCCCATCATGGTGGTCTACAACATCCCCGGTCGCGACTGCGGCAACCACAGCGGCGGGGGAGCGCCCAGCCACGACGCCTACCGCGCCTGGGTCGACGAGGTGGCCGGGGGCCTGGAGGGCCGCCCCGCCACCATCGTCCTGGAGCCCGACGCCCTTCCGCTGGTGAGCGGTTGCAGCGACCCGTCCGACCTGCTGGACTCCATGGCCTACGCGGGCAAGGCGCTCATGGAGGGCTCCTCCGAGGCGCGGGTGTACTTCGACATCGGCAACTCGGCCTGGCTCGGCCCGCAGGAGGCCGCAGACCTGCTCAACGGCGCGGACATCGCCAACAGCGCCCACGGCATCGCCACCAACACCTCCAACTACAACTGGACCGCCGACGAGGTCGCCTTCGCCGAGGCGGTCATCGCCGCGACCGGCGTGCCCGGACTCGGCGCCGTCATCGACACCAGCCGCAACGGCAACGGTCCCGCTCCCGAGAACGAGTGGTGCGACCCGCCGGGGCGGATGATCGGCCGGCCCAGCACCACCGACACGGGCAACCCCTCGATCGACGCCTTCATCTGGACCAAGCTGCCGGGTGAGGCCGACGGCTGCATCGCGCCCGCCGGGCAGTTCGTCCCGCAGGCCGCCTACGACATGGCGGTGAACGCCCCCGACCACCCGGACGAGCCCACCGACCCGGATGAGCCGACCGACCCGGACGAGCCCACCGATCCCCCCTCCGACGAGGGCTGCACGGCCGAGTACGGGATCGTCAGCGAGTGGAGCAGCGGCTTCCAGGCGGCGGTCACGGTCACCGCCGACTCCGACATCAGCGGCTGGACCGTGACGCTGACCTACGATGACGGCCAGAGCTTCACCCAGGGCTGGAACGCCGACTTCTCCAGCAGCGGGTCGCGGGTGACCGCGTCCGACCTCGGATGGAACGGCGGACTCAGCGCCGGGAGCAGCACCGAGTTCGGATTCACCGGGAGCCACGGCGGTGCCAACGGCGCCCCCGAGGTGACCTGCTCCGCGGCCTGACCGGTCCGGACGCGTGACGGGGTGGGGCGATCCCAGCCCCACCCCGTACCCCCGTCGCCCCGACCGCGCCGTGCGACACCGCCATTCGGTCCCCGCCCCCCGCCCAGCGTTGGCCGCCTCCGGCCAACGGCGCCGAACCCGACATCTTCCGACGGCTGACGCACTAGCATCCACAGCGGTGACCAAACGGCGCCAGCCCCGGGAAGGCGAGCGACTGATGGCGGTTCCACACGTGCCGGACCGAACCCTCCGGCCGCTCCTGGAGGAGAGCTCCTGCGGCGGTTTCCCCCCGCAGGAGGGTCCCCTGCGCGAGGCCCGAGAACGGGCCTACAACCTCTACAGCGCGGCCGTCGGAGCCTGCCTGGGCCGCGCCGACGGCCGTCCCGAACTCAGGGAACGCGCCGCCGAACTCCTCGCGCGGGAGGCCCGGCTGCCCTTCCTCACCCCCGAGGAGGTCGACCGGGTCAACGGCGAACTCCCCGACGTCATCGCCGACCTGCGAGCCGAGCCGGTCGCCGTTCCCGAAGGCGCGACCCCCGGCGACCCGGGCAGGATCCTGTCCGAGGCCGACCTGGCCGCCCTCTTCGACCTCGCGCTGCGCGACAGGCTCACCGGCACCGCCCGCGAACGCCCCCGGCTCCTGCTCCTGGGCGGCCAACCCGGTTCGGGCAAGTCCACCCTCCAGCGCCTCGTCCTGCCGTTCCTGCCCGAGGGAACCGTCAGCTACGACGGTGACGACCTCCTGCGCCTGGCACCCGACTACGAGTGGGCGATGACCGCGGACGACCGGGCCGCCTCCGCCGCCCTGGCCCGGCAGGTCGGCGGCCTGCACGGACTCGCCATGACGCACCTGCGCGCGGGCCGCGTGGACGTGGTGTGCAGCCACCCCCTCGGCCGCGCCGACTGGGCCGCGTCCTGGGTGGAGGGCTTCCGCGACGCCGGATACCGGGTCGAGGTGGCCTTCGTGGCCACCCACGGCTCCAACAGCCGCTTCGCGATCGCCGACCGCCACGCGCGGGCCCGGGCCCACCAGGGGTTCGGCAGGTGGATGCCCGAACTCCACCACGAACGCTTCTACCTGGGCGTCCCCAACACGGTGGAGTTCCTGGAGACCCACCGGCTGGTGGACTCGGTCTACGTGCTCTCCCGCGACGGCGACGTGCTCTACGCCAACCACCAGGAGGACGGCGACTGGCGGAGCGAACCCTTCGGCCGGATCGCCCTGGAGGCCGAACGCGGACGCCGCGAGCTGTGGCACGAGGCGTCCCCCGGTCCCCACGGCCTCCCCTGACTCAGTCCCGGGCGGTGAGCTTCGCCATGGCCTCCCGGTCCTCCTCGCCGAACCGCTCCTCCAGGTCCTCGGGGGTGGCGTCGAGGTCGATCCGGGACACGGGCACGCCGCGCGCGGACTCGATCGCGCCCAGGCGGCGCAGCGCCCGGTCGCCCGCGTACCGGACCAGCTCTCCCGGCGGGAGCTCGTAACGCCGCGTCGCAGGGTCGTCCGACGGCTCCTCGCCGCGCTCCACCGTGGCCGTCACGTGCGGCAGCAGC
>NZ_ANAX01000254.1 GCF_000341065.1 Nocardiopsis halotolerans DSM 44410
GTTGGCGTCGTCGGCCGCGACGTGGCGGCGGCACGTGAAGGTCCCCCACGCCATGTGGCGGCGCTCGTCGTCCCCGATCCTCCGCACGATCTGGCGCATACCCGGGAAGACGTCCCGCACCGTGCACACGTGGTTCCACGCGTAGTACCCGGTCAGCGCCAGCGACCCCTCGATGACGTGGTTGTAGGTCACCGAGGCGCGCACCTGGTTGCGGGGGCTGGGGTCCGCCAGCAACGTCTCCAGGGCCCCCGGCAACTCCTCGTGGAACAACGCCCGGTAGCCCGGGTTCGCGTCGACGTACCGGTGCAGGTCCTCGTGGACGCCGATCGCGTCCAGCCACATCCGGAACGCCTGGACGTGCTTGGCCTCCTCGAACGCGAACTGGGTCAGGTACATCTCGTCGCCCAGCCTCCCCTCCGCGGCCATGGCACGGATGAAGGGCTGGATGTCCTCGGTGACCGCCTCCTCGCCCGCGACGAAGAACGCGCACAGCCGCAGGATCCGCTTCCTCGCCCCCTCACCCAGCTTCTTCCAGTCCTCGGCGTCCTGGCTCAGGTCGATGTCCGCCGGGTTCCAGAACCGGGCGTTGCCCTTGGCGAACAGCTTGAGCGGAAGCGCGTCCCAGTTCAGGCCGCCGTCCCGGAGCGAGTGGAAGCCGGTGCGGTGCGGGGTCGGCGGGGGTGGACCGGGGAGGGCGGAGGACGCGGAAGCGGGGGAGGGGGCGGGAGAGTCGGGCATGGGGAGGACCTCCTGGAGGGGGCTGCTGTGCCCTCATGATTGGACACGAGAAGGGTTCGTGTAAAGGGCGGCGGGGGTGTCCGGAGTCAAAAAACCGAATCCGGTTCGGTGACATGCGGCGAGCTGCGGGGCGGGGCAGGGCGACGGCGGGGGCACGGCCGGGATACGGTCATCCCCATTGGCGACTCTCCCCCGCCGAAACGGTACGGTCGGTAAGTACCGCCCGCACCGAACGATCGGGAGACGACGTGTTCTGTGGCGATCCCGGCACCTCCGGCTACGCCGAATGCGCCGCCCAGACCCAGCTCTTCTCGTTGGCCTCCGCCGTCCCCGCGCTCCTTGGCATGGGGCTCCTCGTGGCGGCCTTCACCGCGCCCTCCGTGCGGGGCGACCGCGTCCTGCGCACCCGCACCCTCAGCTACTCCCTGGTGGCCTGGGGGATCGCGGCGGGCACCTACGTCATGGGCGTCCTGCCCTCCGTCTGAGGACGGCGCCGAGGGGCCGCGCTCACCGCGGGTGCCGCCGCGCCACCCCGCCCCGGCGAACCCGTCCGCTCAGATCTCCTCGCCCGACAGCAGGTCGGTGGCGTCGGTGATCCGGTAGGCGTACCCCTGCTCGGCGAGGAAGCGCTGGCGGTGCGCGGCGTAGTCCTGGTCCAGGGTGTCCCGCGCGACCACGGCGTAGAAGCGGGCGGCCCGGCCGTCGGTCTTGGGACGCAGCACCCGGCCGAGCCGCTGGGCCTCCTCCTGCCGGGAGCCGAAGGAACCCGACACCTGCACGGCGACACCGGCCTCGGGCAGGTCGATGGAGAAGTTCGCGACCTTCGACACCACCAGCGTTCGCAGGTCACCGGAACGGAAGGCGTCGAAGAGCCGCTCGCGCTCCTTGTTGCGGGTCTCGCCCTTGATCACCGGCGCCCCCAACGACTCCCCGAGGTCGTCCAGCTGGTCGATGTAGGAGCCGATGACCAGCACCTGCTCCTCGGGGTGGCGGTCCACGATCTCCCGGACCACGGAGGCCTTCGTCTCGGAGGAGGCGCAGAACCGGTAGCGGTCCTCCGGTTCGGCGGTCGCGTACGCCAGTCGCTCGGACTCCGACAGGTCCACCCGGACCTCGACGCAGTCGGCCGGGGCGATCCACCCCTGGTTCTCCATGTCCTTCCAGGGCGCGTCGTAGCGCTTGGGGCCGATCAGCGAGAACACGTCGCCCTCACGGCCGTCCTCGCGCACCAGGGTCGCGGTCAGGCCCAGACGGCGCCGTGCCTGGAGGTCGGCGGTCATCCGGAAGATCGGCGCGGGCAGCAGGTGCACCTCGTCGTAGACCACGAGCCCCCAGTCACGGGCGTCGAACAGCTCCAGGTGCGTGTACACGCCCTTCCGCCTGGCCGCCATGACCTGGTAGGTGGCGATCGTGACGGGCCGGATCTCCTTGCGGGTCCCCGAGTACTCGCCGATCTCGTCCTCGGTCAGCGAGGTACGCCGCAGCAGCTCCGTCTTCCACTGGTGCACCGACACGGTGTTCGTCACCAGGATGAGCGTGGTCGTTCCGGTCATGGCCATGGCCGCCGCGCCGACCACGGTCTTGCCCGCGCCGCACGGCAGCACCACCACGCCGGAGCCGCCCGCGTGGAAGCTCTCCGCGGCCTCACGCTGGTAGCCGCGCAGCTCCCAGCCCTCCTGGTCGAGGTCGATGCGGTGGGCCTCGCCGTCCACGTACCCGGCCAGGTCCTCGGCGGGCCAGCCGGTCTTCAGCAGCGCCTGCTTGAGGTTGCCGCGCTCGCTCGGGTGCACGGCGACCGAGTCCTCGCCCAGCCGCTCGCCCAGCATCCCCCTGAGCTTCTTGGCGCGTACGACCTCCTCCAGCACGGCCCGGTCGGAGGACTCCAGGACCAGCCCGTGCCGCGGGTCGCCGACGATCCGGAGCCGCCCGTAGCGGTCCATCGTCTCGGCGATGTCCACCAGCAGCGAGTGCGGTACGGGGAACCTGGAGAACCGGATCAGCGCGTCCACGACCTGTTCGGCGTCGTGTCCGGCGGCACGGGAGTTCCACAGGGCCAGCGGCGTGATCCGGTAGGTGTGCACGTGTTCGGGTGCGCGTTCGAGCTCGGCGAAGGGGGCGATGGCCCGGCGGCACTCGTCGGCGAGCTCGTGGTCGACCTCCAGCAGGAGCGTCTTGTCGGACTGGACGATCAGGCAGGACACACGGACCTTCAATCTCACGGGGCAGGGGACGGCCTCAGGTGCAACGCGTCCCGCCCTCCGATCATGCCCGGACGTGCGTCCGTCCTTCCCACGGCGGGTGGTGACGAACCCCCGGACACGCCCACCGGGCTGACCGTAGCCGTCGCCACAGGGACGGGAGCGCTCCGAACCCGAACGCTCTCGTCCCTGTGGCGAGGTTGGGGCGCCGGAGCTCGCCACAGGGACGGGACCAGCGGTGCGGACGGGGCCGGCCGGAGAACCTTGGCGGCCACCGCGCCGGGAACGTCGGTCAGTAGGCGAACAGCGTCATCATCACGGCCAGGAACACGATCGGGATCATGAACAGGACGAACAGGGCGACGTAGGCGAAGACGCACGCCCAGGCCCCCCGGATGTGCCGTTCGACCCGTTCGGCGTCGGGGACCGCGCGCAGCGCCGCGATCCCGAAGCAGATCCCGGGCACGTTCACCGCCAGCAGGAAGAACCAGAAGCCCAGATAGGCCATCAGACCCGGCCCCACCACGGTGAGGACCGACACCACCAGCGCCGCCACCGCGCCGCCCACCCGTGCGGGAGGACCGGAGGGCGGGGGCGTTCCGGGGAACGGACCGGGCGGTGCCGAGGACGGGAACGGGTGCTCCGGCGGCCTGGCCGGTCCCGAGGTGCCGGACAGCCGGAACGGCTCCGACGGAGCGGGCCGCTCGGGGATCGCACCGCCTCCGGGCGGCGGTGATCCGAGCGTGAAACCGTGCTTCCTCTCCCAGAAGGCCCTGGGTCCGCCTCCGCCGTTCATCACCACTCGTGCCCCCTTCCCCGACCGCGTGTGCCGCTCGTGCGGACGCGCTGCCCGCCGGCCCGGTCCACCAAACGCGGTTCAGTAGTTGGTGACCGGGACGATCCCCTGGATCCAGGATCCCGCCTGCGTGAACATCACGAGCGTCAACACCAGCATCACGAAGAGCATCACCCCGGCCGCGCCCAGGCAGTACCAGGAGTAGCGTGTGAGGGTCTCCGCCTGGACCAGCCGACCCCGGTCGCGCGCGTGGGCGGCGCGCACCGCGAACACGATCCCGGCGATACCGAAGAGCCAGTTCATGCAGCATACGAAGGTCAGGGCGTGCAGGATCAACGCCATGGTGGAGCTGTTCGCCCCGCCCGAGGCCTGACCCTCCCCGCGGACGTCGTCACGGCCGCTCCCGCGTTCCCCGTCGCGTTCCGGGTCCCGGGTCCTCCCGCGCTCGCGGTCGTCGTCACGTCCGTGCTCACGGGGGGACGACGCCCCGGGGGGCAGCGATGCGTTGCTCATGGGGGTTCTCTCGTGTCGGTGGGTCGACCAACTCGCCTCCAGCCTAGCCCGCCGCCTCCGCGCCGACCGTGTGCGACCCGGTACGCGGAGGCGCGCCGAGCCGCCCGGTCCGGGCACCGCGACGCGCGGACCGCCGCCGAGGACCGAAGGCTCCCCGAGACGGGTGTCGGGGACGCGTCCGGGACGGTGTGGGGTTCTCCCCGATGGAAGCCCGACCGGGGTCCGGGAAGGCTGGTGGCATGAACCTCCCGAGCACGACGACCCCCACGGGCGAGCGCAGGCCCCACCTCCTCCTGCGGATCGCCGCCGTCATGGTGGCGACCTTCCTGATCTGGCAGTTGATGGGCTGGATCAGCGACCGGCTCCCGGAGAGCCCCCAGGGCGGTCCACGGCACTGGGTGAACGCCCTGACGGTGTTCGTGCTGGCCGTCCCCATGGTGTGGCTGGCCCGCCGGTACCTGGACCGGCGCCCGTGGGGCGGACTCCTCCTGACCGGGCCGCGCCGGGGATGGGCGCCGTTCCTGGCGGGCGCGGCCTCCTGGCTGCTCCCCGGCATGGCCGGGCTCGTCGCGGCCGTGCTGCTGGGATGGGTGGACATCACCGCGAACCGCCCCCTGCCCGAGACCGTGGCGGCCGTGGCCGTGCTGGTGGTCCTGGTGTTGCTGTTCGAGGCGGTGCCGGAGGAGCTGATCTTCCGCGGTTACCTGTTTCGCAACCTCAACACCGTCATGTCGGGCTGGCTCGCGGTACTCGCCCAGGCCGCGCTCTTCACCGTGTTCGGTCTGGCGCTGTGGATCCCCGAGGCCGGGTGGGGCGTGCTGTCCGAGCGGCTCCCGCTGTTCCTGGGCATGGGCGTGGTGCTGGGGTGCGTCCGGCTGGTCACGGGCAACGTGTGGGCCTGTGTGGGCTTCCACGTCGCCTTCCAGACCGTGGCGCAGGCCCTGCTGAACGGGGACCTGTTCACGGTCGGGGACGCCTGGGGCCTCCTGATACCGCTGGTGCTCCCCTTCGTGTTCGGTGCCATGCTGGCGGCTCTGTTCACCCGCGACGAGGGAACGTGGCGCGGCCGCGTCCCCGACCCGGCCTGAACCCCCGGGTTCCCGACGGGCCCCGCCCGTGGACCGTGACGGTGGAGGACCCGGAGCGGACGGCGGGGTCCTCCGGCGTGCCCGGGTCGGTCCCGTCGCCCACGCCCTACCGGGGTTCGGGTTCCTGCTGGGGATCGGGGTCCAGCTCGGCCACGGCGGTCACCCGGTGCACGGCGAACCGGTGCACCGCGGCGCGGGTCGCGTCGTAGGCGGTCAGGAAGCCCCCGTCCACGCCCGACGGCTCCACGATCCGGCTCACCTGGCGGCCGTCGGTGTCGGTGTAGCCGATCCACACCCTCCGTCCGTCCCTGGCGGCGTGTGTGAGCGCCTCCAGCACCGCCGCCGACCGCGACCCCGGAGGGCCGTCCTCGGGCAGCGGAATCGGCCTGCGCGCCGCCGTGGCGGCCTCGTCACCCGCACGCAGGGCGCGCACCGCGGCGACCGCCAGCTCGGCCGAGGTCCCCCGTTCGCCCGGGGCCGGGGGGACGTCCACGGGATCGGCCCGCCGCACCTCGGGGCGGCTCAGCCGCATCGACCCGTCCCCTCCCTCGGGCACCGGGTGGTATCCCAGCTGCCGCAGCCGCTCCACCAGCGCCGACCGGGTCGACCGGCTCCCC
>NZ_ANAX01000255.1 GCF_000341065.1 Nocardiopsis halotolerans DSM 44410
GCCCCAGGTCGTCGGCCCGCCGGTCGCTGACCAGCTCCTCCAGCAGCGCGGGCTCGTCACACCGCAGGTAGCTCGACGCCGAACCGGCGCGCAGACGACCGTGCCGCCGCCCCACGTCCGACACCAGGTACCGGAGTGCCTGGGGAAGCGGGGTACGCGAGTGGCGTTCGAGCATGGTGGTGATGTCAGCGACCCCCCGCCCGGCGTCCAGCGCCCGCCGGACCGACCCTTCCGTGAACCGGTACACCGTGGCCCCGCCGGTGGACTCCACGTCGGCGACCAGGGCCAGGTCACGCGCGAGTTCGGCCACCAGCGGCCCCGGAGCGACGGCCGTCAGGTCGCCCTGCACCAGCACGTAGTCCAGCGGTTTGGGCAGCTCCTTGGCCAGGACGCGCGCGGCGGCGTCCTCGTCGCCCTCCAGCAGCGGGCGGACGTGGTCGGCCAGCGCCCCGCGCCCGGTCAGCCCGAGCGCGGCGGCCTCGGCGGCCGCTGCCTCCNCGTAGACCGGCGACTGGCGCCGTGGCCGGCGCCAGGACAGGCGGGCGGACAGAGAATCCGGCAGGGGAGCGAACCCGGGTTCCGCCGTGCCGAGCTCCCCGAGCAGGTCGCGGCGGGCCTGGGGCGCGGCCGGTCGGACCAGACCCGGACCGAGGGCGTTGCGCACCCGGCCGCCGGAGTCGCGCGAGCCGCTCAGCGCCGCCACCCGGTCCGACTCCAGCCACGCGGTGGCCAGCCGCAGCCACCGGCGCTCGGCCGGGTTCTCCCGCCACAGGTCGTACTCGCGTGTGGGCAGCCACTCGCCCTCGAGCCGGTCGTCGGCGGCGAGCAGCCCGGCGGCGTGCGCGACCTCCACGAACAGGGCCGCGGTGTCCTCGTCGGTGTCCGTCACCTGGGCGGCGCGGCGCAGGTCGCGCACGCCCAGGCCGCCGTTGCGCAGCACCGCGGCCGGGTCCTCGGACCAGTGCTCCAGCAGCTCCTCGACGGCCCGCAGCACCGTGAAGGCCTGCCCCGCGGCGGCCCGGGTGACGGTGTCGCGGGGGTTCCCGGTGCCCGTGAACGGCGGCGGCTCGACGGTGACCTGGCGGAACAGCGCTCCCGAGCGCAGGCACAGCCCCACCTCACGCGGCAGGGTGAGGGTGTCCTCCCCGGTCGGGAGCAGCAGGGCGCGCGCGATCAGCTCGTCGACGGAGGAGGCGGCGGTGGCCAGGGTGACCTCCCTGCGGGCACCGGAGACGGTTCCGTGAGGAGGCCCCCACGCCATGCTGTCCAGCAGCCTCCGGGCCTGCGGGCCCACCCCGCCGACCAGGTCCGCGACCCGATCGGGGTCGGACAGGAGCGTGGCGACCGCCTCGACGGGGGTGTCCGCGCCGCTGCCGCGCGCGAGGTCGGCGGCGAGCCCGCGGACGGCGCCGTGCGGCAGCGCGGCGAGCAGGACGCGCGCGGGCGGGCCGAGCTGCGCGGGATGGGGGAGCAGGTCCCGCAGCACCTGTACGGGGCGCAGCCGCCCCCGGTCGGGCCAGACCAGGGCCAGCCGCAGCAGGGTGTCCAGGGCCGTGTCGAGCGGACTCCCCGGGGAGGGGGCCTCCGCGGACGCCGTGCCGGGCTCCTCCCCGGGCGCGGCGTCGGACGCCCCGTCGGTTCCGCCGTCCTCCGGCGGCCCGGACACGGCCGTTCCGAGCGCTCCGACCAGGTCGGCGACGGGTACCCCCACCGGTTCGGACATCCGGTCGTCACCGAGCGCGACCACCGACTCCAGCACCTGGAGCGTGAACCGGTCCAGGCGCTCCAGAACCCTCAGGACGGTGTTGCGCGCGGTGGCCCGGGCGGCGAGGGCGCCGATGTCGGCCGGGACCGGACGCACCAGGTCCGGGCGGGCGCGCAGCAGGGCGGCGAGCTCCTCGTCCGACCGGCCGCGCAGCCAGGAGGTGAACGTGGGGGGACGGCCCGACGAGGGGGCGGCGCGGTTCCCCGTGCCCGGTCCGTGCTCGTCGGGCGGTGCGTTGTCGCTCATCGTGTCAACGCTAAGCGATGTCCGCCCCGGTGTTCGCGCACGTGCCCTGTGGTCTCTCCGACGTGCGTCCGTCACGCGGTTGCAGACCGTATCCGGAGAAGATTCAGCGACCGAAAACGAGAAACAGGGCTTAAAAGCCAGGTCATCGTAGGCCAATATGGGAACATGACCCAGCGCTCGGAACAATTGGTACTGGATTATCTGTCCGAGGTCGGCCTGGTACTGCACGGTCGTGTGACCGCGAGGGAGCGTACCGCCTACCTCACGGGCCTGCGCTCGCGCATCGACGCGCGCCGCACCGCCGCGGGGCGCGACGACGTGGACACCGTCCGGGGGATCCTCAGGGGGTTGGGCACCCCCAGGGACCTCGTGGAACGCGAACTCGACGGACGACACCTCGACATCGAGGACGACGAGCTCATCCCGCCCAGGCCGCGCCACGCCGACCGGCCGCCGCCGCCCTGGCGGGGCGGCCCCCNCTGCTGGAGGGGGCCGGCCAGGCGGCGACGGGAGTCCACGGCGGCGGGGCCGGGACCGACGGGAACGGGTACGGACCGGGGCCCCTGCACGGACTGAGGGCCGTGGTGCGCCACCACCCGCCCGAGGCCGCCGCCCTGCTCCTGCTGGTGCTGGCGGCGTTCTGGTGGTGGGACCTGACCTTCCTGTGGGTCCTGAGCGCGGCCCTGATCCTCCTCAGCCAGGTGTGGGCGGCCCGGGACAAGTGGATCGGTGTGGGCCTGCCCCCTCTGGCCTGCGTGGTCGGGATGGCCCTGTGGAGCGGCGACGCGGAGTTCGTCGACCAGTACGTCCAGGAGTCCCTGGCCACCACCGGCGTCATCGGTCTCGGCCTGGCCTCCCTGGTGAGCGCGGTCTACCTCGCCCCGAGGGCCCTGCGCTCGGCCCGGGCCGCGGCGGCCGCGGCGGCCGCGGCGGACNNNNACCGGGAACCGTGCGCCGGTACCGCGCTTCCGACACCATGCTTCCGGGACCGGTCCCCGCGGGCCGGCTTCCCCTTCCGTTCTCCCAGTTCACAGGTGCGGCCCGCTGGTCATTGGTTGGCAAACGCTGGGAATAGCCTTTTCCGGTCGGCCCGTTACCACGCGTCCGAACACGCGGATTCGGGTAGTCATGTCGGTACACCGCCTCTTTCACTGCACGGCGGTCGCGTCAGTACCGGTGGCCCGGCCTCCAGCCCGGTCACCACGCCAGTCGAGTCGGCCCACGTCTCCGCCGAGTCCCGTCCCACACTCCGCACCCAGCGGTGAGGGGCCGCCGTCGACACCGCGAGGCCCGGATGATCCGCATTCGGGCCTCGCCCGCGTGTCCGGGGGCCGTCCGGATCCGGACACGCGTGGCCGGTTTATACCCTCGCGCTCGCGAGCCCCCGGGCACTATTTTGGAAGCACCCATGGAAAACCAGGGGCGCTCCGGGAACGGGTGGACAGCGCGGATCCCGCCGCGCCTCCCCACTCCCGTCCCGCGGAGGCCCGTCAGTGAAAGCATGAGGTCACTACGTGCCCACCGGCAAGGTCAAGTGGTACGACGGCGACAAGGGTTTCGGTTTCCTCACCCGCGACGACGGCGGCGAGGTGTTCGTGCACTCCTCCTCGCTCCCCTCAGGCACCACGTCGTTGCGTCCCGGACAGAAGGTCGAGTTCGGCGTGGCCGAGGGCCGCAAGGGAGCCCAGGCACTCCAGGTCAAGCTCCTGGACACACAACACTCGGTCGTCAGGGCACGGCGCAAGAAGCCCGACGAGATGGTGGTCATCACCGAGGACCTCATCAAACTGCTGGAGGGCCTGTCCAACGGCTACCGTCGGGGCCGCCACCCCGAGCACAGGGAGGCGACCAAGATCGCCTCCGTGCTGCGTGTGGTGGCCGACGACCTGGAGGCCTGAGGGAGGGCGACGGCCGCCGCGCCCGGCGGGGCCGGGGGGGCCNGGACCGGGTGCGGCGGCCGCGGTCCCGGGGTTTCGGCGCGGTGGCCGCCACGGGGCCCGTACGAGGTGAGACCGGTTCGAGGGAATGTATCGGGCGAACCTTGACCCTCGTTATGGTCAAATCGGTGCCCGCGATCAGTGAGAATGGGGACGTGAGCCCTTCTCGACGTTCTCCTGTACCGGACAAGGCATGTATCGAGGCGGTGGAGCTGGCCCGATCGGTGGCCGCCGAGGTCGGGCGACCCGAGTGGGTGGGCGAGCACCTCACACCCACGGTCGAGGACACACGCCTGGTCACCCACCGCTTCACCTGCCTGGACCCCGCCTACCCGGGGTGGAACTACGCCGTTACCGTGGTCCGCGCCTCGCGCGCCAAGAAGGTCACGGTCAACGAGGTCGTTCTGCTGCCCGGCGAGGGCGCTCTCGCCGCGCCCGAATGGGTTCCCTGGAAGGAACGCCTGCGCCCCGGCGACCTCGGCGCGGGCGACCTGCTGCCCACCGAGGAGGGTGACGAGCGTCTCGTTCCCGGTTACGCCCAGGTGCCCGACAACGAGCTGGACGACGAGGGCGTGGACCGGCAGATGGTGTGGGAGCTGGGCCTGGGCCGACGCCAGGTGCTCTCCGAGACCGGCCGCGAGCAGGCCGCCGAGCGCTGGTACAACGGCGAGGCCGGTCCGCGCAGCCCCATCGCCACGGCCGCGCCCGCCCGCTGCCTCACCTGCGGCTTCATGACCCCGCTCGCCGGTGAGCTGCGCCAGATGTTCGGCGTGTGCACCAACGAGTACGCCCCCGACGACGGCCGCGTGGTCTCGATGGACCACGGCTGCGGCGCCCACTNNCCGGCCCGAGGCGCGCAACGAGCCGGTCGCGCCGGTCATCGACGAGGTGGGCTACGACCACATCGTCTTCGACGACACCGCCGAACTGGAACTGGTCTCCTCCGACTCCTGAGCGCGCCGCCGACTCCCGAGTGCGCCGCCGCGCCGCACGGCCAAACCCTGGCTCCCCGTTCGGGTGGGCTAGGGTCGGTGTACCGCATCCGCTTCCGCCCCGGGTGCCCCGTGCCGGGCCGTGCCCGCAGCGCAGGGAGGAAACCGCCATGGCCGAGCAGTTGACCGCTTCGGTGGCCGACCCCCACAACACCGCCGAGCTGCGCAGACGCGTCCTCGCCGCGTGGGCCGACGCACCCGCCCGCTTCCGGGAGGACGCCAACGCGGAGGAGGATTTCGCGCTCGGCGGCTACCGCGACCGGGTCGTGGTCGAGTTGGCGCAGAACGCCGCCGACGCCGCCCGCCGCGCGGGCGTCCCCGGACGGCTGAGCCTGGCCCTGACCGGCCACGTGCTGACCGCGGCGAACACCGGCGCACCCCTCACCGCCGAGGGCGTGGAGTCGCTGGCCACGCTGCGCGCCTCCACCAAACGCGACGAGCACGGCTCCGCCGGGCGTTTCGGCGTGGGCTTCTCCGCGGTCGCGGCGCTCAGCGACGACGTCACGGTCGACTCCGGCGGCGCGGCGGTCCGCTTCAGCGCGGAGGCCGCCCGCGCGGCCGTCGCCGAGTTGCTCGCCGGAGGCGGCGCCCACGGGGACCTGGCCGAGGAGGTGGGGCGCCGCTCCGGACACGTGCCCATGTTGCGCCTGCCCTTCCCCGCTCCGAGCGCCGCTTCGGGAGAACCCGCCGCGGATTCGGTGGCCGCGGACCACGACACCGTCGTCACCCTGCGGCTGCGCGACGACTCCGCCCGCGACCGCGTGCGCGAACTCCTGGACCGCACCGGCGAGGCGCTCCTGCTGGCGCTGCCCGGCCTGGCCGAGGTCCGCGTGGACGTGGAGGGCGACGAACGCGTCCTCACCCGCGAGGAGACCCCCGACGACGTGACGGCCGACCTGGTCACCACGTACCGGGACGCCGAGGGGTTCCGCACCACCCCCTGGCGCGTCCTCCAGCGTTCGGGCACCTTCGACCCGGCCCTGCTCGCCGACCGCCCCACCGAGGAACGCGACCGCACCGCCTGGTCGCTGACCTGGGCGGTGCCCCTGGACGGGAACGGAGCCTCGGCCGCCCTGCCCGCCGACGTCGATCCCGTCGTGCACGCGCCCACGCCCACCGACACCGAGCTCGACCTGCCCGCCGTCCTCATCGGCACCTTCCCCCTGGGCAGCGACCGGCGCGGGGTCCAGCCCGGGGCCGCCACCGACCTCCTGCTCATGGAGGCCGCCGAGGCCTACTGCGCCCTGCTGCGACGGTTCGACCCCCGCGACGCCCTCGACCTGGTGCCCACGACCCGGGTGGGCGGCGGCGCCGTCGACGCCGTCTTCCGTGCACGCGTCGCCGAACCCCTCCGGAACACGCCGTTCCTGACCACCGCGTCCGGAGCGCCCGTCGCCCCGCGCGACGCCGTGCTGCTCGACACCGGAGGGGCGGGCGGGGCCGGAGAGCTCGCCTCCGCCCTGTCCGACATCGTCTCCCCGCTGCTGCCGGGAACCTGGAGCCCCCGCCACCCGGCGCTGGCCGCCCTGCGCGTCCACCGCGTCGGCCTGGCCGACGTCGCCGACCTGCTCGCCGACACCGACCGCCCCCCGCACTGGTGGGCCGCCCTCTACTCGGCCCTGGACAGCGCGGGCAGGGGCGGCGCCGACCTGGACGAGCTCGGTGCCCTCCCGGTTCCGCTCGCCGACGGCAGGCTCGTGCGCGGCCCCCGGTCCCTGCTCATGCCGGGCGACGACTGGGCCGAGGTCGGCGACGCCCGCGGCAACCGGATCCCCCCGGACGCGCTGGCCGCCCTGGGCGTGCGCGTCGTACACCCCGAGGCCGCCCACCCGCTCCTGCACCGGCTGGGCGCGGTGGAGGCCAGCNCTGCGCGACCCGCGTGCCGAGGCCGCCGTCCGCGACTCCCTGGACGCCGACGATCCCGAACCCGTCGCCGAGGCCGTCCTGGACCTGGTCTCCGCCTCGGGGGTCACCACCGCGGACGCACCCTGGCTGTCCGAACTGGCCCTGCGCGACGACGAGGACGGCTACTCGGTCGCCGCCGAACTCCTCGTCCCCGGCGCGCCCCTGGCCGAGCTGCTCGTGGACGACGCTCCGTTCGGCACCGTGCACCCCGACCTCGTGGAACGGCACGGGACCGAGGCGCTGCGCGCGGTCGGCGCCCTGTGGGAACTGACCGCGGTCCGCGCCGAGGAGGCCGCGCTGGGCGAGGACCTGGCCTCGGTCTTCGACGGCGCCGCCGGTGAGGACGGCCCCGACGGCCTGGAGGACTGGGCCGACGAGGTCCTCGAACGCGTCGGCGACCCGGAACTGCCGCCGGTCGTACCCGATCTGGTGTGTGTCGCCGACCTCGACTACGTGGCCGACGAACAGTGGCCCCGGGCCCTGGCCATGCTCGCCGAGGGGCCGCTGCGCGAGGCGGTCACCGCCCCCGCCCGCGTCCTCCTGCCCGACGGTCGCGTGGTGGACGCGCCCTCCTACACGGCCTGGTGGCTGCGCACCCGGGCCCTCCTGGGCGGCAGTGCCCCGGCCGGGGTGCGTACCGCGGACGCCGATCCCGCCCTGGCCGGGCTGTACGACGAGGTGTCCGCCGACGTCGACCCGGAGTTCGCCCGGGCCCTGGGAGTACGCACCACCCTGACCGACCTCCTGGCCGACCCGGACGGTCCGGACGACCTGCTCGCGCGGTTGGCCGATCCCCGGCGGCACGTGGACCGCACGGCGCTGCGCCGGGTGTGGGCCGCCCTCGCCGGGGTGGACGCCGACCTGGTCACCCCGCCGACCCGGGTGCGGGCGGTACAGGGGGGCGCGATCGTGGTGGCCGACGCCGAGGACGCCGTGGTGGTGGACTCGCCGGACCTGCTGCCGCTGCCGG
>NZ_ANAX01000256.1 GCF_000341065.1 Nocardiopsis halotolerans DSM 44410
TCGACGCCGTGGCGGACGTGCTCGACCTGGACCTGGCGAGCGAGGCGGTGACCGGGCGGATCGGTTCGGCGGGGCGGATCCGGCCGGTTCCCGACGAGGCGGACCTCTTCATGGACCCCGACGGAGAGCCCGACCGCACCTACCTGCACCACCAGACGCTCATGGTGGACGGTGTCGAGCTGGAGTGGTACGTCGGGGACGGCTCGGTGCACGCCTCCACCACCGACGGGCTGGCCCGCGCCCTGTGCTGGCGCGCGGGGCAGTGGTCGCGGCGGCACCTGGTGGCGGCCGCGCTGCGCGACCCGTCCTCCGCGGCCCTGCTCCTGGCCGAGGCGGACCTGGACGACTGAGCCGGAGCGGAACGCGCCGTGAGCGCGAGCACCGTTCCGCGAGGACGGGAGGCGTACCGGACCGCGGGGTTCAGGCCAGGGCGGCGGCGAGGCGCTCGCCCGGCCCCTCCTCGGGCTCGTCCCAGGCGGTGACCTCCACCTCGTCGCCGACCGCGAGCGTTCCCGGACGGGTGACGGCGAACTTGGCGCCGAAGGACACCCCGCCCCCGTCCGCGCGGCGGTAGTCCGCCAGCGTGCGCAGGGGTTCGGGCCCGGACCTGACGCCCCGGGCCTGGTCCACCGTGGTGACCGCGCAACGGATGCACAGCTTGGCGTAGCCCAGTTCCGCCGAGCCCAGGCGCACGGCGCGGACCCGGTCCTCGGTGTGCGGATCGGGCCAGCCGGACACCACGACGTTGGGCCGGAACCGGTTGATCGGCACGGGCTCGGCGCCGCGCGCGAGGATGCGTTCGTTGAGCAGGTCCAGCGAGGACAGCGACGCCATCAGCACGGCCGTGCTGTCGGCGAACGCGCTGGTGCCCGGCGTCAGCCCGCCCACCCGGCGGTTGTGGTCGTTGGGTACCCGGACCAGGCGGCTCGGCGCGCCGAGCACCTCCGACAGCCATCCGGCGGCCTCGTCACCCTGGTCCAGGCCCGTGAACGGCTTCCTGTGCACGGTCACGTCCAGGCGCGGACCCTCGGGGTCGGTCTCGATCTCCAGGGAGGAGGACCCCGCGTCCAGGCTCAGGCGCGCGCCGTCGGCGCTGACTCCGGCGCGGATGAGCGCCATCCCGGGGACGTCGCGCTGGCTGCGGAAACCGCCGCCGTCGTCGACCACCATGAACGTGCGATCGTGCGTGATACCGGCGGGTGTCATCTCGGCGGTGCGCAGGGCCGTGCCCGCACACCCCTTGACCGGGTGGGCGATGTACGCGCTGATGGGCA
>NZ_ANAX01000257.1 GCF_000341065.1 Nocardiopsis halotolerans DSM 44410
CCGACGCGGGGAGCCGCTCCGCCCCGGGAACTCGTGGTGCGCGCGGAGCGTCCACACGGGTACTCCCGACATCCCGAGACCGACAGGATCCCCATGCGCGCAACCCCACCCCTCCTGGTCCTCGGCGCCCTCCTCGCCGTCACCGGTTGCTACGGCGGCGGTGACGGGTCCGGCGGTCTGCCCGCGGACATTCCCACGGGAGGGACCAGCAGGGAGTACACCTACCAGCCGGGTGAGCAGATCACCGTGGACCTGACCATGCACGCCGACGGGCGTACGACCCCGTTCCTCTCGGGGTACCAGCCCACCATCGAGTTCGCGTACCAGGAGCAGACCGCGGAGTGCAGCGCCCGTCTGCCGGTGGACCTGCACGAGTTCCCGCCCGGGGGGAACCACGTCATCGGCCTGGACTGTGACCAGGAGATCACCGTGCACACGGACACCCCGGGGTTCAGGCTGCTGGAGGACGGAACCGAGTACGGCACCGGAGAGGTGGTCTTCACCGACGCGCGCCCGTGACGGTCCCCGCGGCGGGCGTACGCGGCCGTCGCCACGACACTCTTATAAAAACTCGCTTATATAGCCCCTTGCTTATAGGGTGGTGACATGCACGCCTTCGACGTCCTCGGGGACCCCGTCCGACGCCGCCTGCTGGAGCTGCTCAACGAAGGCGAGCACTCCTCCGGCGAGCTGACCGAGGTCGTGCGGGCCGAGTTCGGCATCTCCCAGCCCGCCGTCTCCCAGCACCTGCGTGTGCTCAGGGAGAACGGGTTCGCCACCGTGCGCAGGGAGGGTGCCCGCAGGCTCTACGCGGTCGACCCCTCCCCGCTGCGCGACGTCGACGCCTGGCTGCGGCGCTTCGCCGCCCGCTGGGAGCCGCACCTGATGGCACTGGAGACCGAACTCGCCCGGGGAAGGCGCGAGCGCCGACAGTCCGCCGACGAGGGGCGGGACCGATGAGCAAGGGGAGTACACGATGGACATCGACATCCAGCGGCGGATCGACGCGGTCGACCGCTCGGTCGAACTCGGCGGCTCCGGCGACGACGCCGCCATCACGCTGACGCAGGACTACGAGGCCCCGATCGCGGACCTGTGGGACGCCTGCACCAACGCCGAGCGCATCCCCCGGTGGTTCATGCCGGTCACGGGCGACCTGCGCGAGGGAGGCACGTACCAGCTGGAGGGCAACGCCGGGGGCCGGGTGCTCAGCTGCGAACCGCCGCACTCCTTCCGCGTGACGTGGGAGTACGGCGGGGAGAGCAGTGAGGTGGAGGTGCGCCTGACCGCGCTGTCGGACGAGCGCACCCGCTTCGCGCTGACCCACGTCGCGCCGCTGAACGACCACTGGGCCCAGTACGGGCCCGGCGCCACCGGCATCGGCTGGGAGATGGGCCTCCTCGGCCTGGCCCTGCACCTGTCCTCGGGCGCGGACGTCCCGCCGGAGGCCACGGAGTGGGCCGCCTCGTCCGAGGCGCGCCGCTTCACGGAGCTGAGCGGGCGCCGGTGGGGCGAGGCGCACGCCGCCGCGGGAGTCGACCCGGAGGAGGCCGAGGCCGCGGCCGGGCGCACGGTGGCCGCCTACACCGCCGATCCGGAGGCCGGATCCGAGGCCTGAGCCGCCCGGGCCCGAGCCCGCCTGGCCCGCTGGACCCGAGGAGGCCGGCGGACCCCGGCGGTCAGCGGGCCACCCGGAAGAACCCCTCCGAGATGAGGGTGCGCAGCGCGTCGGGGGCGCGCTCCCGCACGAGTGCCGGGTCCTCGCCGATGAGCTCGGCGATCACGTCCAGCAGCGGGCCCACCGGCATGGTGCCGTCGCACACCCCGGCGAGGGCGGCCTCCACCGTGCCCACCCGGGCCACGCGTCGCAGGCCGTCGCGCTGGCGCAACACGATCCTCTCCGGATCCGGCGCACCGGGGCGTCCCACGCGCTCCTCCACCACGTCCGGAGCGAGCGCCACGTGCGCGGACAGCAGCGCGGCGTCGGTCAGGCGCAGTGCGGTCATCGCGCCGTCCACCACGTCGGGCAGGTACGGGCCCACGGGCCGCTCGATCTCGTGCCGCAGCTCCTCCACGCGCACGGTCGCGTCCTGGGCGACGTCGTTGCGCAGGCTGATCCACCCGAACCCGATGCCCTTGATGCCCTCGCGCTCGAAGTAGTCGAGCCAGGCGTCGTAGCGACGGGTGTACTCGGGGGTGCCGTGCTCACAGGAGTCGCGCAGCCACAGCTCCACGTACTCGGCGGGGTCCTGTACGTCGCGCTGGACCACCCAGCCCGAGCACCCGGTTCCGGTCACCCAGCCGCCGACCCGGTCCTCCCAGTCGTCGCCGTCGCGGTGCACCCAGTTCGCCAGGATCTGGCACCAGCCTCCCTCGGTCAGGTGCGCGGGGGCCTGCCGCACCAGCTCGGCGCACACGGCGTCGCCGGGCAGGTCCGACTCCCGGTAGGTGTACCGGGAGGAGTCGGGGGTGATCACGAACGGCGGGTTGGACACGATCAGGTCGAACCGTTCGTCCCCGACCGGTTCGTACAGTGAGCCCTGCTCCAGGCGGGCGTCGGTGACGCCGGACAGGGCCAGGCTGATCCCGGCCAGGTGCACCGCGCGCGGGTTGAGGTCGGTGGCCACCACCTCACGCGCCCGCGAGGCCAGGTGCAGGGCCTGCACGCCGCAGCCGGTCCCCACGTCCAACGCGCGCTCGACCGGCCCGTCCACGATCAGCTGGGAGAGGGTGGACGACGCACCGCCCGTACCCACCACGTGGTCGGTCCGCGGGACGGTACCGCCGCCGGGACGCACCTTGGGGTCGGAGACCACGAAGCCGGGCCTGCCGTCCTCCAGCTCCCAGGGCCCCAGGTGCACCAGGGCGCGCACGACGGGCCCGCCGCCTCCCTCCTCCACGGTGACCAGACCGGCCTCGGCCAGCTCGTCCACGGGCAGGATGGAGCGCGCGGCCCGCGCGGGGATGGGCGACTGGAGCCACCACAGGCGCAGCAGCAACCCGAGCCGTTCGTCCCCGCCGGTGGCGCGTAGGGCGGGCACCAGTTCCTCGCGGGCCAGTGCACGCGCGGCGGCGTCGCCGAGTCGGTCACGGACGCCGGACACCGTGTAGTCGGCGTCGATGAGGATGCCGCGGAGTCGCTCGGCCAGACCGCGCGGAAATCTCGTCTCAGACACCCGCCCATTATCGGGCAGGACCGCCGTGACCCGCGGTCAGGGCCGTTCGGCCCGGTGCTCCTCGCTCTCGGCGCGTTTGCGCAGCAGGCGGGGTATGTAGAGGAACCCGAACACGCCCAGCGCCATCCCGGTCAGGCACACGCCGATCCACCAGCGTTCGGACGCGGGAAGACCGTCGCCCATGGCGAGGAGGACCGCGAGGGCCACCGTCCACGCCAGGGTGCCGATCGCGGCGGGCACGCGGTAGTCGCTCTCGTGGACGTCCGGGTCGGGGCGGCGAGGTCTGCGCACGTCTCCAGGCTATCCGTTCGTCCACGGGACGATGCCGCGCGTGTGTGATCACACTCATCGCGGAGGACGGATTCGTCACATCCCCTGAGCGGATCATCCGACCATATGGTGTTTCCTCCGAAAACTGAGTGAAACATGTGTTCTGGGTTGTGCGAACATGCAACTAATCTGGCGCAGAATCCTTCTTGTCCCGTAAGCACGACCAGGTCAGGCTGACGAAGTTGAAGACTCCAAGTCCATCCCCCAGCGGCACCGCCAAGAGGCCATCAGGTGCCGTCGACCGTTACTTCCGCATCTCCGAACGCGGTTCCACCTTCGGAACCGAGGTCCGTGGCGGCCTGGCGACCTTCTTCGCCATGGCCTACATCGTCGTCCTCAACCCACTGATCATCGGTACGGCCGAGGACGTCAACGGAGAGACCCTGGGCATCCCCCAGGTGGCTGCCGTCACCGCCCTGGTCGCCGCGATCTCCTGCCTGCTCATGGGCGTCGTCAGCCGTTACCCGTTCGCCATCGCGGCGGGTATGGGGCTCAACGCCGTCGTCGCCTACGGCGTCGCCCCGCTGATGCCGTGGTCCGACGTCTTCCTGCTGATCATCGTCGAGGGCATCATCCTGCTGATCCTGGTCCTCACCGGGTTCCGCACCGCGGTCTTCGCCGCCATCCCGCCGGGTCTCAAGGTCGCCATCGCCGTCGGCGTGGGCCTCTTCCTGGCCCTGGTCGGCCTGGTCAACGCCGGTTTCGTGCAGCCGGGTGATGGCACCCCCCTCCAGCTGGGGGACGGCGGCCTCAACGGCTGGCCCATCCTGGTCTTCGTCCTCGGCCTGCTGGTCACCATCGCCCTCTACGTGCGCAGGGTGCCGGGCGCGATGCTGCTCGGCATCATCATCGCCACCGTCGTCGCCCTCGTCGTCGAGGCGGTCTCCGGAGGCGGCGACAACGAGCTCGGCTGGAGCCTGACGGTCCCGACCCTGCCCACCGGCGGCGGCGACCTCGTCGGACTCCCCGACCTCTCCCTCGTCGGGATGTTCGCCGACGGCGGCCTCAACTTCCTGGCCCGCTGGTCCGACATCGGCTTCGCCACCGTGATCATGCTGATCTTCACGCTGCTGCTGGCCGACTTCTTCGACACCATGGGCACCATGGTCGGTGTCGCCCACCAGGGCGACCTGGCCGACGAGGAGGGCAACATCAGCGGTGCCCGCGAGGTGCTGATCGCCGACTCCGCCGGCACCATCCTCGGCGGGCTGGGCTCGGCCTCGGTCGCCACCATCTACGCCGAGTCCGCCGCGGGCGTCGGTGAGGGGGCCCGTACCGGGATCGCGCCGATCGTCACGGGCGCCCTGATGATGTTGGCCACCCTGTTCACGCCGCTGGTGAGCCTGGTGCCCTTCGAGGCCGCCACGCCGGTACTGGTGATCGTGGGCTTCATGATGATGACCCAGGTCGTCAACATCGACTTCACGAACCCGGCGCTGGGCCTGGGCTCCTTCATGGCGATCATCATGATGCCCCTCACCTACTCGATCGCCAACGGCATCGGGTTCGGCCTCCTGACCTACGCCTTCGTCAGCCTCGTCATGGGCAGGGCGCGTCAGGTCCACCCGCTGATGTGGCTGATCTCGGTCGTCTTCCTGATCCACTTCGCCGAGGCGCCGATCAACGCCCTGATCGGCTGATCCGGACCTCTCCCGCGCGGCGGGAATTATCACGGCGGTGAACGGCGTTGACTCGATTGATGAGTCAACGCCGTTTACATTTTCGTCCGCTTTGTCCACCGCCGATGGCCGCATCAGTCCCTCCCCACGCTTCCGCGGGGAGGGACTGATGCGGCGTATCGCCATGTTCCGCTCGCTGGCCAACCGCAACTACCGGCTGTACGCCCTCGGCCAGCTGTTGTCGAACCCCGGCACGTGGATGCAGCGCATCGCGCAGGACTGGCTGGTCCTCCAGCTCAGCGGCGGCAGCGGTATCGCGCTCGGTATGACCACCGCCCTCCAGTTCCTGCCCATGCTCTTCTTCGGGCTGTGGGGCGGAGCCCTGGTCGACCGGCTGGACAAGCGCAGGCTCCTGATCCGTACCCAGAGCACCATGGGCGTGCTCGCCGTCGCCCTCGGCGTACTGGCCACCGCCGGCGCCGCACAGGTCTGGCACGTGTACCTGTTCGCCTTCGCGCTCGGCATGGTCACCGTGCTCGACAACCCCGGACGGCAGGCCTTCGTCCCCGAGATGGTCGGCCGTGACCTCCTGTCCAACGCCATCGCGCTCAACAGCGCCAGCTTCCAGCTGGGCAGGGTCACCGGACCCGCCATCGCCGGTCTGCTCATCGCGGTCATCGGCAGCGGGCCGGTCTTCCTCATCAACGGCGCGTCGTTCGGGTTCACCATCCTCGCGCTGGCGATGATCCGCACGGCCGAACTCAATCCCACCGACCGGGTGCCCAAGGGCAAGGGACAGATCCGCGAGGGGCTGCGCTACATCGGGGGCAGACGCGACCTGGTCCTGCTGCTGGCCCTGGCCGCGTGCACGCAGTTCTTCGGGGCCAACACCCAGAACCAGATCGCCCTGATGGTCAACAACGTGTTCGAGGCCGGGGCCGACGCGTTCGGCGTGGCCGCGGCGTTCCTGGCCGTCGGCGCGCTGGCGGGCGCCCTGCTGGCCGCCCGCCGGGACCGGCCCCGGCTGCACCTGGTGCTCCTCGGATCGATGGCCTTCGGCGCGCTCCAGGTGGTGGCCGGACTCATGCCCGGTTACGTGCCGTTCATCGTGGTGCTGATCCCCATGGGGGTCGCCTTCATGACCTACGTGACCACGCTCAACGCCACCTTCCAGCTCAGCGTGGACCCGCGGATGCGCGGTCGGGCCATGAGCATGTTCCTGCTGGTGTTCATGGGCGTGGCGCCCGTCGGCGCGCCCGTGGTCGGCCTGCTCGCCGACGCGTTCGGCCCGCAGGCGAGCCTGGCCATCGGCGGAACGGTCACCCTCGTGGTGGTCGCGGTGATCTCGGCCCTGCTCATGCGGGTCAGGGGCGTGCGGGTGCGCGACCTCCTCCGGAGGCGCCGCTCCGCCGACGGCGCCGACCGGACCGGGGCCGTGACGGAACCGGAGACCGGGTCGGAGACCGAGAGGGTCCGCGTCGAGCGCCGACCGGACGGTTCGGCCGAGGTCGGTACCGCCCGGGACGGCGACGGACAGCCTCCCTCCGAGGACGTGGTCACCCGCGCCTGAGACTCCCGGTCGTGCCCCGCCGTCCTCGGGGCACGACCGGGTTCCCGAGTCCCCGAGGCCGCCGCCGCGTGCACGGGGCAGGATGGGCACATGAGACTGTTCGTGGCACTGGACCCGCCCGCCGACGTGGCGGACACACTGCGCGGAGCCGTCGACCGGGGCCGCGCCCACACCCCGGACCTCCGCTGGGCCCCGCCCAGCGAGTGGCACCTCACCCTGGTCTTCCTCGGTGAGGTCGACGAGGAGCGCGTGCCCGTACTCACCGACGCCCTCGGCCGGGAGGCCCACGCCCACCGGCCCCTCCGCCTCGCCGCGCACGGCTGGGGCACCTTCCCGCGCGACCGACGCCGCGCCTCCGTGCTCTGGGCCGGACTCGACGGTGACACCGCGGCCCTCGGCGCCCTCGCCGACGGGATGCGCGCCGCCGCGGCCGGGACCGGTGTGCCGGTCGAGCACCGGCCCTACGTGCCGCACATCACGGTCGCCCGCAGTCGCCCCGCGAGGGACCTCAGCGCCACCGCCCACGCCCTCGGCACCCTGCGCAGCCGCAGGTGGCGGGCCCGCGAGGCGCACCTCATGGAGAGCCGACCGGGGCGGGCGGACCGCTACCGAACCGTCCGGACCTGGGCATTAGGCTGGGAAACGGATCCCACCCCACCTCCTGAGCGGAGCACGTCATGAGCATGCTCACCAACAACCGCAAGCAGCGTTGGCTGCTCCCCGTGGTGCTGGCGTCCATCATGCTCATCGTGCTCCTCGGAGCCCTCGTCGGCTGACAGCTGTTCCTCCCGGCCCGGAGACCCGCCCCGCGGTTTGACCTTGACGCCAGCGTCAGGGTTCTAGCGTGCCGCCATGAATTCCTCCACGACCGCGAACGGCCGCGCGCGGGGCGCCGGCTGGCTGGTGTGCCTGATGCTGGCCGTCCTCGCCATCGGCACCGACGACCTCGTCATCGCCGGACTCCTGCCCGACATCGCCCGTGACCTGGAGGTCGGTCTCCCGGCCGCCGGGCAGCTGGTGACGGTCTTCTCCCTCACCTACGCCGTCGCCGCCCCGCCGCTGGCGGTGGCCACCGCACGGCTGCCCCGCAGGGCCCTCGTCCTGGGCGGGCTCGGGGTGTTCGCCGCGGCCAACCTGGTCACCGCGCTGGCGCCCTCCTACACCGCCCTGATGGCGCTGCGCGTGTTCACCGCCCTGGTCGCGGCCACCGTCACCCCGGCGGCCTTCTCCATGGCGGGCCGCCCCCCCCC
>NZ_ANAX01000258.1 GCF_000341065.1 Nocardiopsis halotolerans DSM 44410
ACCGGCCGCGCCATGGGCGCGGTGGCGGCCGGGCTCACCGTCGCGCTGTTCCTCGGAGTGCCGATCGGAACCCTCCTGGGCTCGGCCCTCGGCTGGCGCTTCGCGTTCGCCTTCGTCGCCCTGTTCTCCCTCGCGGTGCTCGCCGTCTCCGCGTTCCTCCTGCCCGGCCTCCCCGGGACCCGGGGGAGCACCGCCGGACGGCAACTGCGCCAGCTCGGCCGCCCGGCGGTGCTGGCCTGCGTGCTCGGGACGGTCATCGGCGCGGGCTGCGGGTACATGGCCTACACCTACGTCGCGCCCCTCACCCGTGACCTGACGGGCGCGGGCGGCGCCGCCCTGGCCCCGCTCATCGCCGTCGCGGGCGCCTCGGGCGCGATCGGCACCTTCCTGTGCGGGCGCGCCACCGACCGGTGGGGCGCGGACCGCATGCTGCTGGCCACCTTCGCCGGGCTGGTCGCCGCCAACGGGCTTCTGGCCGTGCTCGGCCTCCTCGGCGGGGGAGGCGTCCCGGTGTGGACGCTCGCCCCGGTCCTGGCCCTGTGGGGCTTCACGGCCTGGGGGTTCGCCGCCCCCATGAACGCGCGGATCCTCGGGCTCGCCGGGGACGCGGGCACCGAGGCCATGGCGCTCAACACCAGCGGGCTCTACGTCGGTGTCTCCGTGGCGGGCGCCGTCGGGGGTGCCGCGCTCTCCGGGTACGGCGGCACCGGGGTGGCGGTGGCGGCCACCGTCGTCGGACTGGTCGCGCTCGTGGTCATGGCCGTCTCCGTACGGCTGTTCCCCGTCGGCGGACCCGTCCGTACCCTGGAGGAAGGCGTCGACGGGAGACGGGATGCGCATCGGTGAACTGGCCACGCGGACCGGAGTCAGCACGCGGGCCCTCAGGTACTACGAACAGCGCGGCCTGCTCGGCTCGGAGCGCGCCGCCAACGGCTACCGGGAGTACGCGCCCGACGCGGTGGAACGGGCACGCGGCATCCGGCTGCTCCTGGACTCGGGGCTCACCTCGGACGACGTCCGCGAGCTGCGCGGGTGCCTGGCGCTGGACCTGGTCAACGAACCCGAGTGCGCCGAGGCCCTCGAACTCTACGAGAACAGGCTCCGGGCGGTGCGCGAGCGCATCGACACCCTCAGCCGCACCCGGGACCGGCTGGAGCGGCACCTGCACGGTGACGGGACGGACGGGGAACCCGGCTGACCGGATGATCCCCTCGGCGGCTCAGGCGGCGGCGGAGGCCAGGCTCACCGCGTGCGCGACCAGCGCCGCGTTGTCGTGCGCCTCCTCGCCGTCGGGCAGCCGCATGGTGTCCTCCAACCCCATCCGGATGTCGTAGCCCGCGTCCAGCGCCGACTCCAGGACCGGCCAGGCCGTGGCGTCGGCCCCGTGCAGCAGTCGCGGCCGGTCCACCCCCGCGCGGTCCAGCAGGGAGCAGATCGCGTCGGCGTTGCGCCGGGCGTCCTCCACCGCGACCTGCGTCGGTTCCACCAGGACCGCCGCCACCGACAGCTTCGTGGCGATGAGGATGCGCGCGGACTCCACCGTCCACACCCCGGCCTCCACCCCGATCCGGCGGTCCTCCAGCAGGTGCGCCAGGTCCACCGATCCCGCCTCGTGCAGGTTCAGGGTCACCGAGTCCGGCAGCGCGGACGACGCCCACCGCTGCACCAGGTCGTAGCGGCGCCACGGGTCGGACTCCGCCGACAGGGACGTGGTCAGCGACACCGGCACCCGCGGTCCCTCGTCGCGCAACCGTTCCATGAGGGGGGCGACCACCTGGGGAGCCAGCGACTCGGCACCGCTGGGATCGCGCGGGTGCACGTGGATCTCGGTCGCGCCCGCCGCCACCACGGCGTGGGCGTCCGCCACCAGTTGGTCCACGGACACGGGCAGGGCGGGGTGGGCTCCGGGACGGCGGTCCCCGTTCAGACAGGCGACGATCCTCATGAGGGCCCTCCTTACGGCGCTCCGTAAGCCCAATGTGCCCGTTAGCGCACGGGTACAAGCCATCTGATCCGTTCCCTGGCAGGATGTCGGTCATGAGAACTCCGCTCGTTCTTGCCGCCGCCCTCCTGTGCGCCGCCCTCCCGGCCGCCCCGGCCCCGGCCCTCCCCGAGAACCCGAGCGACTCCGGCACCGGTGGTGTCGACCATCCCCGTGGAGGGGAGGGCCCCGAGGGCTCGGAGGTCGCCTTCGAGTTCCGGGACCCGCGGATCTCCGAGTCCAGCGGGATCGCTCCCTCACTCCTCCACGAGGGCGTGTGGTGGACCCACAACGACAGCGGGGAGCACCTCAGCGAGGTGTACGCGGTCGACGAGGAGGGACGGACGGTCGCCACCGTCACCCTCGACCGGGAACGTCGCGACTGGGAGGCGGTCGCCGTCACGGAGGCCCCGGACGGGACGCCGTCGATCCTGGTGGCCAACATCGGTGACAACTTCAACGGCGGCTGGCCCGACGTGAGCGTGTACCGGTTCCCCGAACCCGCGACGCTCACCGACACGCTGGTCGACCCCGAGGCGTTCACCTTCACCTACGAGGACGGCGGGCGCGACGCGGAGTCGATCATGGTCGATCCGCGGGACGGGCGGCTGTACGTGGTGTCCAAGGAGTTCTCCGGCGGCCTGTACGCGGCCCCCGAGACCCTGGAGCCCGGGGGCGAACACGTCCTGGAGCGCGTCGACTCGGCGCCGTTGTTCGCCACCGACGCCGCCTTCAGCCCGGACGGCGACCGCTACGTGATCCGCACCTACTGGAGCGCCACGGTCTACGACGCCACCGAGGGAGTGCCCGGCACCTCGCTCGGCTCCTTCGACCTGCCCGAGTCCGACCAGGGCGAGTCCATCGCCTTCACGCCCGACGGGACCGCGCTCATGGCCGGAACCGAGGGGCCGAACGCACCGGTCTGGCGGATTCCGCTGGAGGACCGGTACCTGGCCGGGGAGCCCGTGACCGAGGTCGCCGCGGAGGAGTCGCCCACCGGGGAGGAGGACGGCACCGTCGAGCCGGAGACCAGGGGCGCGCTGCCCTTCATCGTGGGCGGGGCCACGGTCGCGGCGCTGGTCATCGCCGCGATCGTCCTGCTGGCCCGACGAGGCTGAAAGTGATGTCCACGCATACTGTTCACCCGGGACGGTCACCGGAATCGTCAGGCGGAGCGAGGGGACGGGGGCGGTCGACGTCATCGCCCGCAATATGGAGGCCATATTTCGCTGACGTTTGGGGGAAGAACGGATAAGTTCTCCATAGACCTCGGTCGGCAGCCACGACCAACTCCTGTGTGAATTGGATGAACCCGGTGTTCCCGTGATTGGTGACGCGGACAATTATCAAAGGCGATGTCGGTGACGTGCCGTGACCGTCCTCCCCGTTGATCTGTCTGATGTGGCGGCTAGGGTATGTGGTCGGTTGAGTTTAGGGAACGCCGCTCCAGCGGTGGTCTGAGGCGTCCTGTGGCGATGTGTCGGCGTGAGGGTCCGTGCAGGTACGGGCACATGCGGGGAAGAATCCCGCCAGGAGGAGAACCAGGACGCCGGTGCTGACAGTCTCATGGGGGGCAAAGGCGTCTGTCTGCTCTGGGGTGGTCATGGTTATGTGGTGTCCCCGGGTTGATTACCCATCGCCGCGTTGAACCCTCGGCGTGCGAGTTCGGCCTTGCTCCTGCGAAGGAAAGAGTTCATGAGAACAGACCACAAAAAAGTACCGGGTTTCCCGAAGGTCATCGCCAGGGTCGCGGAAGACGGAACGGCCACGGTGACCATCAACGGAGTTTCCCACCCGATCTCCGGGGACGGTCTGTCGGACACCCGGTCAGCGATCATCGGCTTCATCGCCAGCACGGCGGAGAAACTGGGTCGCCCGGTACGGGCTCGAACAGTGGACAGCATGGGCGAATGGGACCTGATCGTCTACCAGGACGGCCTGGTGGAGAGTGACACGTCCGTCGAACCTCCCAAGGGGAAGAACAAGAAGGCTTCGGTCAGGTCCCGGAACGGCAGGTCGAAGCCGAAGAGGTCGCTCATCGGTCGACTCGGCGGGACCCCGAAGTCCGCGCCCCCCGCTCAGGAGGACGAGACCACGCCCCGGCAGCACGTCTCGGACCCCGCCGAGGCGACTCCCGAGCCACCCCAGGCCTTTCCCCAGGCAGAGAGGCCGCCTGCTCCGACGGAGACTTCGGAGGTCGGCTCCTCACGGGTCGAAGGCCACCCGGCGCCTCCGGCGACCGAACGGAACAAGGAGGAAGAGCGCCCTCCCCGCGAGGAGGAGCGAGGCGTCGGCGCGCCGCCGGTGGTCCCACCCCCGGAGCCTGCTCAGGGAACCGGGGACCGGAACGATGACGTGTCCCTTCCGGAGCCGCCGCGTGGACCTGGCGGCCCCGCCGGGCATCCCTTCGCCGACGACTTCGGAAGGGCGGAGAGTCCACCGGCCGCTCCCGTCGCCCAGGAACGGGCCGTTCCGAGGAAACCGCCTCCGGCGCCCCCTGCGGAGGGGGACGGAGGCGAGACACCTCCCCAGGGGGAGAGGGAAACGACCCCTCCCCCTCCCGCTGGTTCGACGAACCGCGAACATCCGGAGCCCGGGACGGGAGACCACTCCCTCCCCGCCTCTCCGGGGAACCCCGTCCCCACCCCGTCTCCGGAACCCGCTGACCGCCCATCGGGACACTTCCACGCGCAGAGGCCGGAGCCCGCACCGGAGCCGAACGGGGTCACCAACCCCTGGGAGGCGGCGATCCAGGAGAACAACCAGAAGCACGACCCGACAGGCGCCTACTCGACCACCGCGTTCGTGGCGTCTCCGACACCGGCTGCCAGACCGCGTGAGAGGACGGGAGGCAGGCCCGGTGTGTTCCGTCGTCTGCTGTCAGGAGGTTCCGCCGCTGACGAGATCGGGGAAACGGAGTTCGCGTCGAGGATTCAGGTGCCGATCCCGGTGCATCGGAGGATAGCGGTACTCAGCCTCAAGGGCGGGGTGGGTAAGACCACCACGGCCGTTCTCCTCGGTTCGGTGTTCGCCTCCACGAGGGAGAGCCGGGTGATCGCCGTCGACGCGAACCCGGATCGTGGAACGTTGCGGGACCGCTTCGTTCTCCAGAGCGGGCTCACGTTGCGGGAACTGAGCCGAGACGCCGCGAGCATCGACCGTTACACGCAGGTGCGCCAGTATGTCTCCGTGAACGAATCCCGGCTGCATGCCCTGGTTGGCGCGGAGGCACCGGTAGGCCCCAACGGGATGGACGCCGACAGCTACAAGTCGGCGGCGAGTCTGCTGGAGCAGTACTACGACATCGCTCTGACCGACTGCGGGACGGGACTGAATCTTCCTGGCATGGGAAGTGTCCTGTCCCTGACGGATCAGGTGGTCATCGTTCTCGAACCCGCTCTCGACGCGGCCCGGTCCGCTCATTCGACGCTTTCCTGGTTGTCGCAGAACGGGTACCGGCACCTGGCGGACCAGGCGATCGTGGTGATCTCCCGGGTCGAACGCAAGGCCGCCGGTAGCAGGGAGCTCGCTGAACTGGAAAGCCAGTTCAGGGATCTTGTGGGAGGCGTGGTTCGTATTCCCTTTGACGAACATCTCGCGAAGGGTGGCATCGTGCGTCTCGACAAACTCCGTGAGAGGACCCGTGCGGCCTACCGGAAACTGGCCCTGCTCAGCGCCGAGGGTTTGGCACGGTTGGGCTGACACACGGTTCACGTCCCGGGTTGGCAGAGCCCCGCCCTACCCGGAGAGTCCCCCAAGCAGACTGATAGGTGACGGGTGTATATCGAACAGCAGAGTGACGGTGTCGACGAGTTCGTGCTCCAGGCGTTGCACGCGGGGATGAGCATCGGGCAGAACGTGAGTTCCTCGGCGGGCCGAGAATTCATGGGCCAGATGTATGACCAGAAGCGTGGCGGACGTGGCTCGACGCCCGCCACGCGCCGCGAGGGAAGGGAAGCCCGGCGGCACCTGCGGCAGGCCAGAAGGAACGTGAGGGGTGTCGGCCGGGACGGATGGTGGCAGGACGCCAGTCCGGCGAAGGTCGCCAACGCCGCCGCCAATCTCCGTGAACACAGGGGAAGCAGCCTTCTGGCCCGTTTCCTCTACTGGCGTCTGAAACGCCAGTGCGACAAGCGCTTCGGTGTCGATCTGGACCGTACGTTCGACACCTTCGGTCCACAGGCTCCGAACAGGGAGCAGGCGATCCAACGGCTCGACCATGGCATCCAGAACCTCAGGGGCCAGAACGCCCAGGAGGCGCAGGCGTTCGCCCAGCTTCGGGACCAGCATGCGCAGATGTCGGTGAACCAGGATTTCAGGGATCAGCAGTTCGTGCTGGTGCCGGTTCCCGTTCAGGTCATCAACCCGTGGCTGGCGCCCGGACTGGGATACCCGGTCGAGGACAGGGCGCCTCAACAGGATGAGGAGCGGGGGACCGGGGAGCCTGAGACGGGGGTGTCCGAGGAGCAGGGGCGGGAGACGGACGCTTCCGAGGTGGACGAGGCGAAGGCGCCGGAGGTCTCTGGGCCTGAGGAAGGGCAGCGGGAGGAGTCGGAGGAGCGGGAGTCGGAGGAGCCTGAGGTAGAGGTCTCCGAGGAGCAGGAGACGACTGCTGCCGAGGTGGAGGAATCTGAGGCTGGGGTTTCTGAGGAGCGGGAGGAGTCGGAGGAGCGGGAGTCCGGGGAGCCTGAGGCAGAGGTCTCCGAGGAGCAGGAGGAAGGGCAGCGGGAGGAGCGGGAGTCCGGGGAGCCTGGGGTAGAGGCCTCCGAGGAGCAGGAGCAGGAGACGACTGCTGCCGAGGTGGAGGAATCTGAGGCTGGGGTTTCTGAGGAGCGGGAGGAGCCGGAGGAGCGGGAGTCCGGGGAGCCTGAGGCAGAGGTCTCCGAGGAGCAGGAGGAAGGGCAGCGGGAGGAGTCGGAGGAGCGGGAGTCCGGGGAGCCTGAGGCAGAGGTCTCCGAGGAGCAGGAGGAAGGGCAGCGGGAGGAGTCGGAGGAGCGGGCGTCCGGGGAGCCCGAGGCAGAGGCCTCCGAGGAGCGTGAGGCGGCTACCTCCGAGACGAACGAGCCGAAGACATCGGAGGTCTCTGAGCCCGAGGCGACCGCGGCTTCCTCTGGCTCCGGCGAGCCAGCGCCGCAGCAGGTACAGGAAGAACACACCGGCACGGAGCGGACCGGGTCCGCGGAGGGTCCGTCGAGCGCCGCTCTGCTCCAGGTGGGCGCTCGCGGAGGGGCTCCGGTCCGGGGCGGAAACGGCCCCGCGAACGAGGGGCCCTCACACTCCGACTCTCGTGCTCCCAGGCGCGAACGTGCTCCGGAACGCGGTGACCTCGGCCGATAGGTGACACGCCGTTCCAGACGCATGAGTGAGGGGGAGGGACCGAGTGCCCTCCCCCTCACTCATGCGCTCGTTCAACGCCCTGGCGGAGCCTCGTGGGGGAGGGGCTCGCCGTGCTGGTTACTGTCCTCAGCGTTCGCCATCGGCCCGTCCGGAGAGAGCAGGATCGCCATGTGGTAATCCGCGTGGTCCCGTAGCCAGGAGCTCATCCCGGTGGACGGGTCCGCGCTCAGGCTCTCCCAGGACCGCCAGATGGCGTCGACGCGCACGAGCGCCTCGGGGATCTCCCACCAGCGCGCCGACCAGCGGTACTGGTTACGGACGCCCACACGGCGCTTGTACACGTGGCGGAAATACCGCTCGAAGAAGTCGACCGCGTCCGAGTGGACCGCTTCCTGCGACTCGTCGGGAGTGGTGGTCACGTTCTACGGCTCCCAGCCTGTCGTCCTTGTCGTCTGACCGTGTGTCCGGGCGCAAGCCCTAGAACCAGTGGATGGGCACCATCGAGCCGTGCCCACCCTCGGCGAGGCCGATCTCGGTCGGCTCCGCACCGCCCGCGACGGGCGTGGAGAACCAGGAGACGTTACCGGAGCCATCAGTCGAGCGGAAGAGGATCTGGCTGCGGTCAGCGGAGAGCACGGGGTGCTCGTTGGTACGCGTGTTGCCGGGCAGGATCTGACGGTCCTCGGATTGGATAGAGTCCTCGGACTCGGAGGCGAGTTCCTCGGGATCGAAGGCACGGACGGTGAAGGCGTTGTCGTCGAGCATCACCTCGTACTCGCCGACCATGAAGACCGGGTACACGCCCGGATACTCCTCGCTCAGCCCCAGGTTGTGTTGGGCGTTCTGCCAGCCGTCGCCACCGATTGGGCTGCTGCCGGGGGACCGGGAGACAATCGGGGTTCCCTCGCCTTGTGTGACACGGAAGTTGATGTAGCTGAAGGTGCTGATACCGCTGTAACCCACCACACTGGCGTCGTGGTGGGAGAAGTACCGGTAGTACTCGGGTGTGTCCGGATCCGGGTCCTCGAGGTTGAGGCCCGTTCCGTAGACGACCCCCGAGTAGGGGTCCACGATGACGCGCTCACAGCTTTCGTCGCAGGGGCCCACCTCCTGGACGTCGCCGCTCTCGGGGGCCAGGGACATCACCGTCCGGGAGCCGTCAGAGCCCGACTCCAGGTAGAAGACGGTTCCGTCGGGGTGGTAGTAGCGGGGAGAGAGTTTGTCGGAGGCACCGCTGAAGCCCGACGCGTCGTCGACGGGCAGGAGCGCCTCCACCCGTCCGTCCGCCGACATCGCTCCGATGGTCGTCACGTCCGCGCCGTCGACCTCCTCCACGAGTGTCACGAGCAGGAGGGAGTGGTCCGGGATGACGAGCCCGGCCAGCTCGTGGGCCCGGTTGCGGGTGATGGGTTCGGGGTCGAGACTCGAGTAGTCGATGGGGCCGGTCTCGCAGTCGGGGAGCGTCACGCTCTTGAGGTTGTCCACGGTACGGCCGCTCGGGAGGGCGGGCTCCTCGGCGCTGGTCGCGTCGGCGGCGGTGAAGACGTGCTCGGCCTGGAGGCTTCCGTCCTGGTCGGAGAAGCGGGCCACGGTGATGGACCCCTCGTCGCAGGAGAGCGCGAGAAAGCCGTCGCCGCCCAGGGAGGCGGACTCCGACTGCTCCTCGGTACCCTCGCCACCTCCTCCGTCCGTGCCGCCGCCCCCTCCGCCGCACGCCGTGGCCAGGAGCAGCAGGGACAGGGCGGCACCCGAAGTCAGGGGGCCGATTCTTCGAGAACGACGCATGCTGTGCACTTTCTTCGGGGAGGGAATCACGGTTCGTAGCGTTCGAGGGAGGCGGTCACGGCCTCTCGCATGGGGCCCGACATCCACGGAACCGTCTCCACCAGGGTCGGCGGGGTTCCGGATGCGATGACGACCGCGCGCCCCGGGGGCATGGCGCCCAGCGCGGCCACGTCCATCGTGCGTTCGTTGTCCACCTGCCAGGAGACGGAGCGCCCGCTCTGACGGCCGGACGACACCGAGGCGCGTTCCACCTCGTGGTCACCGATGAGCTGGGAGAGCTCGTTGAGGAACTCCACCTCGGACACACCGCCCCCGTACACCTTGATGTTGGACGCGGACCAGAGTTTGCGCATGCCGCTCTGCCCCCACACGTCCACCCCCTGCGACCAGGACTGGAGGATCGTCATCAGCACGATGCCCCGGGAACCGTAGTGGGAGTAGAGGGCGGGGAGGTCGTTCCAGCGGCACACGTTCGCGGCCTCGTCCAGGACGCCGAGAAGCGGTGTGGCCAGGCGGCCCCCCTTCTGGGTGGTGGCGAGCTCCTCCGCGGCCTCGACCACGGCGACCGTCAGAGCCGTGACGAGGGGCCCGGCGCTGCCCTTGCCCTCCTTGGACAGGGAGTAGAGCGTGCCGTTCCCGGCGAGGAACTCGCGTGGGTCGAAGTGCTTGCGCGGGTCGGGACCGCCGTCCTTCCGGGGGGTGATCCAGGGGGTGATCTGGCGGCTCATGAGGCACGAGACCATCTGCATGGCGGTGCCGTACACACCACCGCGCTGCTTCTCCGGGGAGTTGACCACACCGGACACGTTGTCGGCCACGAGCTCGTACCCGTGCTGGGAGAGGATGCCCACGGCCTCGTCGTCGTGGGGGCGGGTGAGCCACGTGTAGACCTGGAGGATGGAACGCTCGTCCAACGCCGCCGCCAGGATCAGACCGGCGAGGAGGTCCTGCGCCGCACCGTCGAAGAAGGCGTCGGTCTGCGCGTCCGCGTCACGCGAACCCGCGACGAAGTGTCCCGCCAGCTTCGCGGCCTTGATCTCGTCGGTGACGTACGACAGGGGGTTCCACCACCAGGTGGGTTCCTCCAGGGCGATGCCCTGCGGGTCGAAGACCCACACGTCCCCGGACAGTTCGCGCACGCCGCGGGTGGAGTCGACGACGTCCCTCTTGTTACTGGTGACGAGGACGGATCCGGGGGCCGACAGGATCGCCGGGATCGCCCGCGAGGTCGTCTTACCGGTACGGGGTCCCCAGATGTCGACGTGCATGTCCTCCCAGGACCCGTACAGCATCTTGCGGCTGTGCACCGTTCTGCCGATCGGGACTCCCGGAGAGCCGGTCACGCCGAGGCGCTCGGCCTTCGCACGGGCGCCCTTCTCCGTGAGTTTCTCCAGGTCCTCACCGGAACCCATGTGCGACGCCGAGCTGTCGACCTTGCGTTTGCCTCCCCGCCGGTAGGTGAAGGCGAGGACGAGCAGCCCGAGGATGAGCAGCCACTGGAGGACCATGACCAGGGTGTGCGCCGGGGTCCAGGGGATGTCACCGCCCAGGACCCCGAAGACCTGGTCGAAGGGGTTGTACGGTACGGGGGCCGACGTGCCGTGCCACCAGGAGCCCACCTGCACGGAAACGCACAGGGTGAAGACCAGGGCGACCACGGACAGGATCGCCACCCAGATGACGACCGCCTCGGTGTTCATGCCCGTGGGTGTCTTGCTCGCGCGGCTCATGCCGTGGCCTCCTCGTTCGGCTCCGGCTGGGGAGCGGGGGCGGGGGAATCCGTGTCGGCCACCGCGTCGGGGGCATGATCGGTGGCCCTGCCGGTACGGGACGTCGTGTGCCAGAGCTTGTTGGTGTCGTGGACGTTCCTCTCAGCCTCGGTGAGCTGGACCTGTACCGGGATGCCGGGGCGCCCGCCCACCTTGACCAGGAACTTGCCGCGGCCCGGGGGCGCGGTCTCCACCCCGCTGTGGGAGTCCCACGCCGGGGGGTCCTGCCAGGAGCCGAGCATCTCCTGTTCCGCGTCGGAGAAGGGGATGACGGAGGAGAGCATGGGCATCTCGGCCCGGGGGAGGCCGCCGCACACGACCATGCCGGAACGCTCGACGAACCCCTTCGCCTTGTTGCGGTCCTCCTCGTTGGGCAGGGACATGAGGTCGCTCATCGTGTGGGAGATCATCGCCATGCCCACGCCCCGCTGGCGGTTGAGCCGGGTCAGCGCGTCCACACGGTCCACCATGCCGTGCCCGGCGCGGAGCGCGCGCCACAGTTCGTCCAGGATCACGAAGTAGTGGCGCCGGGGTTCCAGCCCGGCGTCCGCCAGGGCGTGCGACAGGTTGATGGTGGCGAACCCGGTCGACCAGCAGGCGAGCAGGACGGCAGCCTGGAGGTCCATCTCGGAGTCGTCGATGTTGGACACGTCGAACACGACCGGCCGGTCGCGGAGCATCGGGGTGGTGGTCGGTTCGGAGAAGATCTCACCGAGCCGACCACCGCCCACCAGGCCGATCAGGGAGGCTTCGAGGTGGTCGGTGATCTGTTGGTACCGGCTCAGGTCTCCGCGGTCCAACGCCACCTGACGCACCGGATCGGGGGCGTCCTGGATGCACTGGAGCAGGTCCTTCAGGACGGGGGTCCCCTCGTGCCGGTCGTCCAGGACCTTCAGGGCGCGGTCGAGGATGGTCTCCTCACGGTCGGTCACCGGAGCGGAGCGCATGATGCTCAGGAGGGCGGTGACCATGGTGAGACGCCGACCGTGCACGTCCGCCAGGACCTGTGAGCGGGCCGCCTTCGGAAGGAGGCCGACCACCTCGCTGGCCTGGCCCGGGTCGAGGACGTTGATGTGCCCGCGACCGCGCCCCAGGGTGATGACCTGACCGCCGAGCGCCTCCACGAGGTCGACGTAGTCGGGCTTGAGGTCACCGAGGACGAAGGACTGGACCCCGTATCCGGACAGGCCGGTGGCCATCCTGCGCGTGATCGTCGACTTGCCGAGGCCGGGTTTGCCGAGCACGAACATCGACGGGTTCGAGATCAGGTTCGCCCGTTGGAACCAGGAGATCGGATCGCAGCAGAGGGTGGCCCCGGACATGATGTTGCGCCCGATGGGCACCCCGACCATCGGGGTGCCGGTGCCCACGGAGAACGGCCACAGGCCGCAGACCTGGACGGTGGTGCCGCGCCACTCGTCGGCCATCTCGACGATCGTGGACTCCCCGCCGCCGAAGATGGACCAGCCCCGCGGACCGGGCCGTTTGGGCCTGATCTCGGGCGGGGTCTCCTTCGGGTTGCTCTTCGTGTTCTTGCCGACGGCTGACCTCTTGTCCTTCCGGCGTCTCACATCTGCTCCCTGATCTCCACGGGGATCCGCAGGTGCATCGGTAGCACGATGCCCAGCGGCAGGCTCGCGGCGAAGGTCGAGTCCTGGGCGCCGTACGCCGGACGAAGACGCAACCGTGACGCCGCGGCGAGGTTCATGATCGCGGCTCGTGCATCGATCTCCTTGTCCAGGTCGTCCACGGTCGCCGTCACGACCATCCCGAAGTTGACCAGCCCGGCCCCGGCGGCCTCCTCGGAGGCGGTCGCCTGTGCCGAGCGGGACTCCATGAGGTCCCTGGCGGTGGGTTTGGCGTTGGATGTGGCGCGGAACTGCGCGGAACGCAGGTCGGACTCCACGATCGCCGCCGTCCTGGCCGGATCGAGCGGCCGGTAGAGCAGGGTGACCCGCTTACGGGCGATGTCCCCGTGCGGGGCCAGGAGCCGGGTGAGGATGCTCGACTGGACGTTGCCGCGCGGCGCGCTCGTCATCGTCCACGACATGGACAGGGCGCTGTCGTGGCGCAGCTTGTCCCAACCGGCCTGGTGCGCGGTCGGGCCCACGTCGGGCCAGGCGATCTCGAAGGAGTCCCCGACCGCATGGGCCTCCTCGATGAGCACGGCGGACGCCGGGTCGTAGGCGACCCGGATGACCTCGCACAGTTCCTGGGCGTCCAGCGGACGTGCCGCACCGGCACCCGTGCCGGAGAGGCTCTGGGTGAGCCCGGGCAGCCGACTGGCGAGTTCGCGCCCCATCTCCTCGGGACTCGATTTCTTGTCCCGCCCCGGGGTGAAGGTCAGCGCGATGTAGGCGCGGACGGTCGAGGAACCATGGGGGTAGGCCTCGACCGTTTCCAGGAGGACCCGCTGGGCGAACTCGGGAGCCTCCTCGTCGATCTGTCCGATGACCTCCCGGCTCAGGCGGGTTCCCGTGTCCGGTGCGGTTTCGATGGTCACCGACGCGGCGACCATGCCGGGCTCGTCACCCAGGTTGGCCAACCAGTGGCCCCACTCGGCGACCCAGGAGTCGATCTGCTCCATGTCCACCAGAGCGGCGCCGTCCGGCTCGGTCGCGATGACGACCGTGTAGTGGTGGGTGTTCACCGGCATGTGGAGCAGCGCGAACGGACGACCGTAGGAGTCCTGCTGCTCACTCAACCGGATGGGGGCGGCGATCCCGGGAAGCTGGTACCGCCCCCAGGGGGACCGGCCCAACGGACCGGACCGGTACAGGTGCGCACCCAGTATCCGGGCCTTCCACCAGAGCATCCGTACTCCGATCTTCGACATGGTGCTCTTGCCGTGTTTGTCCTTGGTCAGTACGCCCAGAAGGACGACCGAGAGGAACGCGGCGGCTACGGCGCCCCTCACCATCCCGCCGATCATCACCACGAAGACGATGATGATGAGGCTGCCGAGAAGGAATGCGGTCCCGAGGGTTCCGAGGCCCATGATCCCGGCGGAGGTGGGGCGTCTCCAGTTGCCGTAGGTCCGTACGGAACGGGCCATGTCAGCGTTGGCTGCCACTGGGGCCGTCACCACCTTCGCCGCCCACGGCGTCGTTCATCCCCTGCTGGGCCTTGTCCGCCACCGCCTTCACGGTCTTGGCCGCCGCGTAGATGGCGGCGGTCTTCGGGTTGGACTTCATGGCCGCGGACCCGGCTCCGCTCGCGGCCGCACCGCCGCCGGCAGCCGCACCACCACCCGCCATGGCACCGCCACCAGCGGTCGCGCCTCCGCCGCTCGTCATGGCACCGCGACTCATACCGCCGGTCTGGCCGCCTCCGGCACTGGATTTGGGGCCGCCGCCGCTGTTGCCGGTCGGTTGGCCGCCACCGCCACCTCCGCCGCCTCCACCACTGCCGCCACCGCCACCACCGCTGGCACCGGAGGGCATGTTGTTCGCCATCGAGGAGGCCGCTCCTCCGGCCATGGATCCACCCGCGGTGGCGCCCACCATCGGCGCCACGAACTTCATGAGGGCGGGAAGTGCGAAGATGGCGAGCAGCATCATGGTCAGGCCCAGGAGGATGTCCTCCAGCCCCCTCTCGACCGATTCGTCCGGGTCGTAACCAAGCAGAACGAAGACCAGGGCGTAGATGATCGCCGCCACGGGTTTGTAGAGAAGGAAGGCCACGAGCCAGCCGATGGCCTTCTGGAACCACTGCTTGCCCATCTGGGTGTTGGTGAACGCGGCCGTCAGGGGAAGTACCCCCGCCAGGAGGATGAGCATCCCGTCACGGATCATCATCACGACCATCTGCAGGAGACCCGCGAGCACGATGAAGAGGCCGAGCAGGATGACCACGACGAAGCCACCGGGAGCACCTGCGAGGGCCGACATTCCGGTGACGGCGATGAACGCCGCGACGATCGTGCCGATGTCGGACTCCGCCGCGGCCTCATCGATGATCCACACCGAGAACTCGTCAGCCAGGGTGATCGCGGCGTTGATGAACGTCACCGAGGTGGTCGCCACGATGAGAAGGGTGAGGAGCGACTTGAGGAGCTCCTTACCCGGTTCGGCGCGCTGTTCCCAGGCCATCTTGATCCCGCCGATGACCACCGAGACGATTGCCAGGGCGCCGACGTAGAAGAAGAGCCTGCTCTGGAGGAACCCGGCGGCACCGTCGGCCGACGGGCCCCCGGACGTGGTGAGGAGGACGGAGACCAGGGAGGCCGATCCCGATATGAGGACCACGCCACCGATGACGACGCCGATCTTCCCCAGGTACTGACCGCCCTCCCCCCGCGACCTCGCGATCGCCAGCATGGCGCCGAGGATCATCAGGGACAGCACGGCCACACCGAAACCGATCCACGTGACCCACCCGAGAATCTCGCTGACCTGGGAGGCAGTGCCGTCCGGAGAGACGGGGGTGTCACCCGTGCCGAAGTCGTTCCCGTCAGCGGCTTCCTCGACGCTGCGTGTGTCGCTCTTGATCCAGAACGTCATCATCTCTGTGACGATTTGGGTGGCGGCTTCCTCGAAGTCCTTCATCCAGCCGTCGATGACACTCATGACCGCGTTCTCCACATGGCAGCCCGCATCCCACAGATCACATTCCGCCATCAGATAGCTCCCCAGGGAGTGAATCCGGCGAAGTCGTCCAGGATGGTGAAGTTGGGATCTCCTCCTCCGTTCTCGTCGACGACGATCTTCCAGTCGCCCTCGGTCCACGTGAGGTTGAAGGTCATACTGGCCCGCAGGCCGTCGGAGGCCAGGAGACCGATACTGATCCGCGCGTCATCCTCCGTGTAGGAGACGACCTTGGCGGCGGACACCTGTCCGGGCACCTCGGAGGCGCTCTCCTGGGCCTCGATGTCGTTGATGAACAGGGGGCGGCCCGGACCGGGAGCCACCAGCCGTTCCCATCGTCCCGTCATCCTGTCGCGGCCGGTGTTCGCGAGGACGAGGAAGTTCGCGGTCGCGAGTACGGCGCCTTCCGGAGTGCGGGAGTAGCAGTAGCGAACGGTCTCGGTCACCACGCCGGGTCCGTTCACCGGTGAGCCGGGGGCCTGCATGCCGTTGATCATCGTCCACGTGGTGTTCTCCTCGGGGAAGAGGGCGAGGAACTCGGTCTCGTGCGGTTCGAGGCCGCAGACGCTGCCACTTTCGGAGGGGGTGAGGGAAGGGTCAGCGCCCACCCCGTCCCCTTCGGTTCCGGTCGTCGGTCCGGAGGAGGACGGCGAGGGCGAGGGGTTCTGCTCGGAGGCGGAGGAGGCCTCCTCATCCTCCGGCCACAGGGCGATGACCAGGGCGCCAAAGGTGACCAACGCGAGGAAGGCAGCCGATACGACGAACGAGACCGAGCCCATCGGGTTCTTTTCACTCATGCCAGTCCCCTTGTCGGAAGTGTCAGCTGACGAGGAAGGACACGAGGCTGGTCGCCGCCGAGATGACGATCACGCCGGCGAGGACCATTCCGATCTTGCTCATGTGCTCTCCACCCTCACCACGACGGGACTGAATCGCCATCAGGGCTCCGGCGATGATGAGGCCGAGGACGCAGACCGCCAGGGCGATCCACTTGGCCCAGCCGAGAACGGTGAGGAAACCCGTGTCCAGCCCGGGCGGGGCTTCCGTGTCGACACTGTCGATGAATCCGGAAGGAGCCATGGCGAGCGTGGTCGAAGCGAAGTCAACTGTTTCGATCATGAGGTGAGTTCTTCTTTCGATATGTCAGTTGAGGAGGTGCTCAGCACTTCTGATGATCCGCCGAGCCTTCCGGTTCGTGCCGCGTTGGTCCGAATACGCGACCGGCGGGTCCGTCCNGTCCCACGTACGAGGTGCTCCTCCCGCGACCAGCCGGGCGAAGTCCTTGAGGGCTTTGGGGCTCTTACCTGGTGCGTCGGCGATCATCACGAGACCGAGCAGCCGAATTCCCCGGACCGCTCCCGAGGCCCACTGGGTCAGGGCCTCCTGTGCCGAACGAAGACCCACCAGACTGGTCCGGCAGGTGAGGATCACCGGGACCTCACCGACGGAGGGGGTGGCCGGAACCGGCCACGCGTGCTGTGCGTCACATGACCCTTCGACCAGCGCGGCGAGCGTGCTCTCCCCCGCGCCGCCGTGCGTTCCCACCCACCACAACCTGGCGTTTTGTGTGATCTGGCGGAATGGCAACCCCTTTCCGTCTGGTGCTCGGACGCCAGGTTGAGGAGAGACCGGACCCGTCGGGGAAATCGCCAGGTCAGGGTCCTGCTCTTCGGGAGAGGTTTCCTCTGCCTCGACCTCATCACCGTCCTGACCTGGGGGAATCCACGGATTGTGAGATTGGGACACCTTGGCTCCACGTTTCTGGACTGCTTGCAATGAGGGCTTGGGCACCGGAATGCTACACAGCGGAACCGACGGACGGTATCACCCCATCTCACACGGGAGTTGGGGCGCCGTCCAGACAGGTGCGGCGTTCAGGAATCGTTACCGAAGGATTGTTGCGCTCAGGTGAAGCAGCTCGCTATTTACGGCCCTATCGCGTTTTTCGCCATGCTCGCCGTGCTGGTCATGATGTTCGCGATGCTCTTCCTCGGGGAGATGCGTAACACGGCGTACGCGAGCGGCTACCCGACGCGCGTCGAAGGCGTCGATCCGGTCCTCCTCAGGGCCTACTTCATGGCCGAGCAGCGGACCGAGGACATCGAGCCCGGCTGTGAGGGGATGACGTGGACCCTGGTCGCCGCGATCGGTTACGTGGAGACCAGGCACGCGACGTACAGCTCCTCCGACAGCGGAAACGTCGACAGGACGATCGCGGAGAACGGGGACGTCACCCCTCCGATCGTCGGTGTCGCCCTGGACGGCAGCGGGGGCAACATGGCCATCGAGGACACGGACGGGGGCGAGCTGGACGGCGACGACGAGTGGGACCGGGCGGTCGGGCCGATGCAGTTCATCCCGGGGTCGTGGAGCGGCTACGGGCAGGACGGCAACGACGACGGGGAGAAGAACCCGCAGAACGTCTTCGACGCGACCGCGGCGACCGTCAGCCACCTGTGCCGCAGTGGTGGGAACGACCTCACGACCGAGTCCGGTCTGCGGAACGCCATCATGGGCTACAACAACTCGACGGAGTACTACGACAAGGTCATGGAGCGCAAGGAGCACTACGACTCCATCGTGATCTCCGAACTGGCGATCGACCCGGACGCCAACTGCGGGGGTGCTCCCGACCGCACGGGAGACGTGACGCTGCACCCCGAAATGTGCGAGCTCTACGTCATCATGGGGACGACCTTCGGCAACCAGGGTGTCTGGCTGGGGCCGATGACTCCGGGAGGGAACATGGGGGAGGGCCAGCAGAACTACCACTGTGTTCGCCCCGGTGACCCAATGAAGCATGGTTCCGGTAACGCGTGCGACTTCTATGTCGGGTACCCCGCGCAGAACGCTTCCGTAAAGTATCCGGAGGCTCATCAGAGGGCGCGCAACCTGATCACCACACTCATCATGAACAAGGACAAGTACACCAATCTCTGCATCATCTACGAGGCGAGGATCTGGTGGGGGCACTCGGACCCGGTCGGTGCGTGGATGGATGTTTCCTCCCCCATGAGTACTATCCATGGTGATCCGACCCTGGACCACTTCGACCACATCCACATCTCCGTCGGCCAGCCTTCGGGTAAGTGCTGATGGTTCACACGATTTGTTGGCGACTGTGTTCGAGGTGCAAGTTAATTTTTTGGTGACTGAGCGGGTGGTGTGAAAATGCCCGTGAGAGATGGGGAAAGGATTTTTTGATGGAGGCTGTTGTGGAGATGTCGCCTGATGCTTTGCGGCTGGATCTGGCGGATTTCTGGAGGATTGACTGGCCGACGGTGTGGGCGGGCCCGCCGTTGCCGGTGGATCCGGGCTTCGAGGAGTGGTGCGCGCGTTTCGGATGGAAGCCCCAGACCGTGGAGAACGACCTGAAGGTTCTCACCCGGCACGGAACCCTCTGGAAACTTTCCGCCAGAGGGCTATGGAGGCCGGTGGTGCAGGTCGATCAGGGGATGTGGCGTCTGGAAACTTCGGTCAAGGAGGAAGAAGAAGAGGTCGTGGCCGCGGGTGTGGCGGCTTGGGAAGAGTATGTGCGTGCGGTTTCTGAGGTGTGGGGGGAGCCGTCCTGGTCTGGTGGTGCGGGAGATGAGGACTTTCCTGATTCTCCGGCGAAGGGGATGTGGCGGAAGCCAAATTCCGCACAGGGAAACCCGTATCGTTTGGCGTTCTGGGTGCCGCCGGTAGAAGATACGGGCCCGGTGGTGGTGCTGATTCAAGGAGTGGCCCACTACACCTGGGAACCCGTTCCGGGTGCGGGATCGAGCATCCGTATCTCCCTCAGGCCGGCAGCGGAGCGCGGTGAACATGGCTAGACCGAGCAGGGCCAGGATCACCGCAGCCGAATGGAATGACGCCCACAAAATTCAGAAGGATTATAAGGACCTCACGCCGGATCGGGTGGAGGCGGCGGCCAGGTCTTTGGTGGAGGACTGTAGGAACAGCGGTTACATGGTGGGCCCCAGGGTAGATGTCCGGGGATACCTGAATGATTACGCCGCGCGGAACCCGGTGGACAGGGCTGATCACAAGACATTCGCCTTCTGGTCCTACGAATCAGCTCCGGATGCTTCTTCTGATCCGGTGGAGAACCACTTCCTGGCGAAGGCATGTGCGAAGACGCGTGGTTATCAGGTTCTCTCGGAAACTTCCACGGGCGAGAAACTGGATTCCTATCGCCTGTTTGATCCCGAGGTGATTGAGTACCTCGATATCGAATATAATATTCCTGAGTCCGAGACTGAGGAGGGGCGTGATCGGGCTTGGTCCGACCTGTCGAAGTCCTTTGTTGAGGCTTCGCGGGACGAGGTGCATGTCTTCGTCCCCGATGTCCATCAGGAATCGATTCTGGGCAAGGATGAACTCCCCGCTCTGGTGAGCCGTCCGGACATCGGTCCGGAGAACATCCATTTTGTGACCGACCTTCCCGAGCACGCGCATCTTCCCAGGGAAGTGGATGCTTTCCTGGCCCATGATCAGGTGCGTGCCCAGGTGACGATGGACCACTACAGCAAGGATGGCCCATCGGCGGATGTCCTGGCGGATGCGGGCCTTCCTCCGGACACGCGTCCTCCGCATGCCCTCGCGCACAAGTTGAGCACCATCGACCTCTCTCCTGATCTGATGGATGAGAGGGATCGTGTCGTGAGCCTGCTCAACAGCCGGGATTCCTATGCGGAGTTGCAACAGTCCGGTAGGGATGTGGCTGCGACCCGTGGGTCGGTTCCCGCGGTTGGGGTGGGGACCGAGGCTCCGGCGAAAGGTTCCTCCGGTACTTCTCCTGGTGCGGAGGACCTGCTTTCCAGGGCCCGTGCAGGGGCTCCCAAACCGGCGCACTCGGCTGGGACGGGGGTTCCGGCAGCCAAGGAGAACCATGTGGGCTTCGACGCGTCGCAGGCTCTTCCGCATGCCGGCCCACCGAAGCGGGACGGAGGGGGAACCCAGGGAAAACAGCCGCCGCGTATTCCGCACGCGGGTGGCCCGAACCGTGGGCAGGGACGGGGCGACTGACTGTTCGCGTCACCCACGCGGTGTTCTCCGGGCGTAGGCCTGTGGCCAGTACGTCCAAGGTGAAAAGGCTCGTCATGTCTGTGGAGTCGCGGTATCGCGGGCGAGAAGCTGGTGTTCCCTAACCGGCAGATCTCGGAGTCACTTGCCCACGGCAACGACGTCCACATGGTCACCATCGGCCCCTGCCCGCAGAGGCGAGAAGGTGTCCGGGTCGTGGAACTCGATGACACCCGTCTGTCACCGGAGGCGACCGCGTGGATCGACCAGACGCGCCCTTTCGTGGATCGCTTCCCCAAGGCGATCCAGGCTGTCCTCGACGAACAAGGACTGGAGCGGGTGGGTCTGCCGACCCTCGCCGTGGCCGACATGCGCGAGGGCGGATACGAGAACGTCCACCTCACCCTTCGCGGGGTCGATCCAGAAAAATCGCTGAGCGGCTGGAGGACGTCCACAACGGCTACGACTCCTACGTCGAAGCCGGGGGACGTCTGCGTGATCACCTGAGTGAGTGCACCCTCGAACACACCGCTGCCAGCATTGACCAGGCGATGAACGAGCACATCGCGGGGAATGTCCGCCACACGAAGCAGGGGCCTCGGGGGGTCAACATAATCTCGGCGGAGGCGGAGCTGTGCCAGGGGATACCCGAGGACAAGCGGGATCTGATTCTCCACCCACGAGGAGTGTCACCACGCGGGCGGACACAGGAGACCGGCACACAGCACGACACACGAGAGGCTGGAAACCGCCCCGCAGCACTTCCCTCGGTGGGCGGGCGCGAGAACGCGGCGCCGCCGGCCGCGCAGCTTCTGTCCGTGGGCGGGTCATCGGCTCCCAGGCGTGCGGCGCCGTCATCGTCGATGCCTCGTGAGAGAGGCCTCTCGACGGACGGACGTGGCGGCCGCTCCGACGGGCCGGGGATCGATCGATGACAGGCCTTCCGGGCCGGACAGACCGTCGGCACGTTCGCGGCTCGGACACGCCGGAGAGGAAGGGAACCCCGTGCTCCCGCCCGCGCTCGTGGCGCTCTTCGAGGAGGCGCTGGCCTCCGGCCAGCTGAGGTGGCTGATCGGCGCACTCCGGCTCGAAGACACACCCCGTACCGGGGGACCAGGCGCGGTGAGGAGCGATACGGACGCAGGCGGGCCTGCTCCGGGACGTTCCTCGGGAGGTGAGGGCGGTCGGGCCGCGCGAGGCGGTGCGCACCCGGGTCCGGTCCGCGCACGTCACGACGCGCGACCCCGAGGGCAACGGGTTCGACGTGCGGTGACGTCGGGGCGAACGGGGCGCGGCACCGCCGGGCGCCGCGCCGCCGTCCGCTAGTCCACGGGCTGCGGGTCCAGGAAGTACTCGCGCGCCAGGAAGGCGTGCCGGGAGAAGTCGGTGAACACCCCGTCCACCCCGGCCGCGAAGAAGGCCTCGTACTCGGCGGCGAAGCCCCCGTAGTCGCCGGGACCGCCGTCCGAGCGCAGGGACGCGGGCAGGAAGTGGTTCTCGCTGCGGAAGGTGTACGGGTGCACCAGCAGACCGGCCGCGTGCGCGTTCTCCACCAGGTCGGTCGGCTCCCCCAGCTCCCCGTCCTCACCGGTGGGGATGACCAGGCTCTTGGCCGGGCCGATCGCGTGCGCGAACGACGCCACCTCCGCCAGGCCGTCCGGGGTGGTGTGGGGCAGCCAGTGCTCCTGCGCGCCCATGAGGTAGACCAGCGGCAGCTCCGTCACGGCCAGTTTGCGCAGGCTCTCGGCCTCGAAGGACTGGAGGAACACCGGAACTCGCGGCTCCGGTCCGGTCAGCCCCGCCTCGCGCAGGGTCTCGATCAGCACCGGCTCCAGCTCCAGGCCCTGCGCCTCGTGGTACGCGGGGTGCTTGGTCTCGGGGTAGATCCCGACCGGCCGCCCCAGCTCCTCGGTGAGCTCCAGGGCGAGCGCGATGACCTCCTCCAGGGTCGGGATCCCGTAGGTCCCGTCCATCACGGCGTTCGCCTCGCGCACGTCCTGGAGGCGCTCCACCGCGCGCAGCGTCCGGATCTCCTCCAGGGTGAAGTCCTGGGCGAAGAACCCCGTCACCTCGCGCCCGTCGACGGTGCGGGTGGTGCGCCGGTCCGCGAACTCGGGGCGCTCGGCCACGTCCGTGGTCCCGCCGATCTCCTGCTCGTGGCGGCAGACCAGCCTCCCGTCCCGGGTCGCGACCAGGTCCATCTCGATGAAGTCGCCGCCGTGCCGCGCGCCCAGCTCGTAGGAGGCCAGGGTGTGCTCGGGGCGGTGCCCCGACGCACCGCGGTGCGAGATGATCTTGATGGGGGGTTCCTTCTTGTTCCTGCGCACAGTCGAACCGTTCCTAGGGAAAGCCGGGAAAAGGGAGTGGCCGACCCGCACGCGGGTCGGCCACCATTGTGCAACGCGGGACGAGCGGCTCAGGACAGCTTGGTGAGCACGTGGTCCACGCACTCGGTGAGGGCGCGCACGTCGTCCGGCTCGACCGCCGGGAACATGGCCACGCGCAGCTGGTTGCGGCCCAGCTTGCGGTAGGGCTCGGTGTCGACCACGCCGTTGGCGCGCAGCACCCTCGCCACCGCGGCGGCGTCCACGTCGTCGCTGAAGTCGATGGTGCCGACCACCTGGGAGCGCTTGGCCGGGTCGGTGACGAACGGCGTCGCGACCGGGGACTTCTCCGCCCAGTCGTACAGGATCGACGAGGACTCGGCGGTGCGCGCCACCGTCCACTCCAGGCCGCCCCGGCCGTTCATCCACTCCAGCTGCTCGGCGAGCAGCAGCAGCGTGGCCACGGCCGGAGTGTTGTAGGTCTGGTCCTTGCGGGAGTTGGACACCGCCGTGGGAAGCGAGAAGAACTCCGGCACGTACCGGCCGCTGGCGGCGATCTCCTCCACGCGGGCCAGGGCCCGGGGCGACATGACGGCCAGCCACAGCCCGCCGTCGGAGGCGAAGCTCTTCTGCGGCGCGAAGTAGTAGACGTCGGTCTCGGCGATGTCGACGGGCAGGCCGCCCGCGCCGCTGGTGGCGTCCACGAGGACGAGCGCGTCGTCGTCGGCGCCCGCCACGCGCCTGATGGGCGCGGCCACACCGGTGGACGTCTCGTTGTGGGTGAGCGCGTACACGTCCACACCGGCCTCGGCGACGGGCTCGCCGTGGCTGCCCGGGTCGGTGCTGATGACGGTGGGCTCCTCCAGCCACGGGGCACCCTTGGCGACCTTCGCGAACTTGCTGGAGAACTCACCGAAGGACAGGTGCTGGGACTTGCTGCGCAGCAGGCCGTGCGCGGCGATGTCCCAGAAGGCGGTGGTCCCGCCGTTGCCGAGGACGACCTCGTACCCGTCGGGGAGGGAGAACAGCTCGCTCACACCGGCGCGCACCCGGGAGACCAGGGACTTGACCGGCTTCTGCCGGTGGGAGGTGCCCATGTAGCGGGAACCCGAGGAGGCCAGGGCGTCGAGTTGCGCGGGGCGGACTTTGGACGGGCCGCTGCCGAAACGGCCGTCGGAGGGCAGCAGGTTCGCGGGGATCTGAATCTCGTCGGTCACGGTTACCAGGGTAGTGGCGGCGGCGGTGGCGGGCCCTCCAGGGGGCGCCGTCGTGGCAGGTGACACCGTGTGGGAACGCTGGCGGTGCGGCCGTGTTCCGAGGGGCTTGGACCGACACGAGTGACATTCCGATCAGGTGCGGGGGCAGAATGCGTACCGTGTGTCATTTCCTGAGGGGGATTTCGTGGTGAGGGGTCAAACGGAAGGGGCGCCGCGCCGCGCGTGCGCCGACGGACCCGACGCGGGGCGGACCGGGTGGCGCGGAGGACCCCCGGCGCGAGAGGATGCCCGATGTGGACCACCGAGACCCCGCCGAACTGCGGAAACCGTACATGGGTGAACCCCTGAGGCGCTCCTCTCTGGCCGACCACCCCATGGCGCAGTTCCACCTGTGGTTCGAGGAGGCCTACGAGTCCGGGCTGGCCGAGCCCAACGCCATGGTCCTGGCCTCCGTCGAACCTTCGGGCATGCCCCGCGCCCGCACCGTGCTGATGAAGGGCTACGACAGCACCGGCCTGCGTTTCTTCACCAACTACACCTCCCGCAAGGGGCGGGCGTTGGAGGCGGACCCGCGCGCCAGCGCGGTCTTCCCCTGGCACGCGATCCGGCGGCAGGTCCTGGTGGCCGGTCGGGTGGAGCGGCTCCGTGACGAGGAGAACGACCGCTACTTCGCCTCGCGTCCGCGCGGATCGCAGCTGGGCGCCTGGGCCAGTGAGCGCCAGTCGCGGCCGGTGGCGGACCGGGACGAACTCGACCGGCTCTACCGGGAGTTCGACACGGTGTGGGCCGCCGACGAGGAGATCCCCCGGCCCGCGTACTGGGGCGGTTTCCGGCTCGTGCCGAGCGAGGTGGAGTTCTGGCAGGGCGGTGCCGACCGCATGCACGACCGCTTCCGCTACCTCCGTGGTGACGACGACGTCTGGAGGATCGATCGCCTGGCGCCCTGAATTTCCACGATGTCCCCGGATTTCCACGACGTGGCGGAGGTGTGTTCCGCCCGTGTGGTCCCCGCCGCGCCGAAGGAGCGGAGACGTCCGTTTGGCCAGGTGGGAGCGTCCGCGGGTCCGTCCGGTGCCCGTCGCGGTCCGGGCGTGCCGCGGTCGCCGGGGACCAACGGCCCTTGCGCCGGGGGAGGAACAGGTCCGCATCGTGGGACCGGACAGAATTTCGGGCCCTCCGAGCCGCGATATGCTTGCGGTATCGGTGGTCGCTCCCGCGGTCCTGTGGACGCCCCGGTCCCCACTCGGCCCCTGGGAATCACGTCGCCCCGGCCTGTGTTGAGAGAGACCCGCCGTGCCTGCCGTGACCGCGCGCCGGGCACAGAGCCTTGGGAGGGGAGACTTGACCACACACGGGCTGATCGACACCACGGAGATGTACCTCCGTACGGTCTTCGAGCTCGAGGAGGAGGGCATCGTCCCGCTTCGGGCCCGTATCGCCGAGCGCCTGCACCAGAGCGGGCCCACGGTGAGCCAGACCGTGGCCCGCATGGAGCGCGACGGCCTGCTGCGGATCGAGAACGACAGGCACCTGGCCATGACCGCCGAGGGTCGGCGCCTGGCCACCCACGTCATGCGCAAGCACCGGCTCGCCGAGCGTCTGCTCGTCGACATCATCGGGCTTCCCTGGGAGGACGTGCACATCGAGGCCTGCCGCTGGGAGCACGTCATCTCCGAGGCGGTGGAGGAACGCCTGGTGACGCTGCTCAACGCCCCCTCGGTGTGCCCGCACGGCAACCCGATCCCCGGCCTGGACGAGCTGGGCCTGGAGGACTACGCCCCCGAGCCCTTCACCGACGACTCCATCGTCCCGATGATCGACGTCGCTGGCAACAGCGAGACCACCGTCACCGTGCGGCGCATCAGTGAGCAGATCCAGTCGGACGCCGACATCATGCTCGCCTTGCGCGAATCCGGGGTACAACCCGGGCAGGAAGTGGTCTTGCGAGCCTCTGACGACGGAGTCCGCGTGACCGGGGGGGAAGCCGGGGACACCGAGCTCTCGGCGCTCGTCGCCGGGCATATCTTCGTCGCCAAGCCGTGAACCGTACGGACACGTTGATTGGTTGCTCATCAGGATTGTCACATTGCGCTGCGGGAACGTTGACGGTGTTGCTACGCTCGCCCCAAGGTGCGGTCGTTCGGAGGACCCGGAGCGAGCATGTGCGCAGCTCATGACGGCGAGGTGGCGGCTAGATGACACGGTGGGGTGAGCCCTTCCGGGAGAGCGACGCGCTCGCCACGGCCGCCGTGGTGGACCAGGCGCAGATCGCCATCGTCGTCATCGACCGCTTCAGTCTGCTGCGCTACTGGAACCCCTTCGCGCGCGAACTCTTCGGTTTCGTGGGCGGCCGCGACTACGTCGGCCTCTCCCTGCTCGACATCGGTATCCACGAGTCGGACCGCGAACACGCCTCCCAACTGGCGCGGCGCGTCCTGCGCGGGGAGTCGTGGGAGGGCACCTTCGCCGTGCTCAGGGGCGACTCCACCTGGATCCACGTGCGGGCCCAGGCCGTGCCCATGCGCGACGAGTCCGGGGAGATCGACGGAATCACCCTCATCGCCCGCGAGGCCCTGCGCAGCGGGCGCGTGGAGGAGCAGTACGGCCTGCTGGAGCGCATCGGCACGCGCCTGGCCAGCTCACTGGAGTTCGACTCCACGGTCAGGGGCGTGGCGGACATCCTCGTCCCCCAGTTCGCCGACCACTGCTTCATCGACCTCTACGACCGCGACCACCTGGTCAGACGGGTGTCGGTACACGCCGAGGGATGGACGCCCCCGCCGCGCACCTGGTTCGACGTGGGCGACGAGGTCCGCTATCCCGAACGCCACTTCGTCACCCAGTCGCTGCGCCGACTGGAGACGGTGGTCAGCAGCGAGTACCTCTTCGAGAACTCACCCAGCACACGTTCGGACCAGGTCTCCCGCCAGGTCGGCGTCACCTCCGCCATCGCCGCCCCGCTCCGGGCCCGCGGAGAGGTGCTCGGGGTGCTCACCCTGGCCCTGTCCGGGCTCTCTCCCCGGCAGAAGAACTCCTACGGCGGCTTCGACCGCGACCTGGTCGGCGCCATCGCCTCCCGGGTGGCACTGGCCATCGACAACGCCCGCCTGTTCGAGGAGGAGCGCAGCACCGCGCTCGCCTTCCAGCGCAGTTCGCTACCCAGCAGCTTCCCCCGGCTGGACGGGCTGACCATCGCGCACCGCTACCTGCCCACCGGACCGCTCCAGTCGCACGGGTACGGCTTCCAGACCCAGGTCGGCGGCGACTTCTACGACGCCATCCCGCTCTCCGCCGGGCGCGTGGGCCTGGTCGTCGGCGACGTCGAGGGCCGCGGCCCGCACGCCGCCGCCGTCATGGGACAGCTGCGCGCCGCGCTGCGCGCCTTCGCCCAGGCCGACCGCGAGCCCGCCGACATCCTGCGTGAACTCGACGAATGGGTCCGCCAGCTGGGCCAGGAGGACGAGGACGGCGACACCTGGATCCCCAGCGTCAGCTGCCTGTACATGGTCTACGACGCCTGGTCGCGGGAGCTGTCCTACGCCAACGCCGGGCACGCGCCCCCGCTGCTGGTCACCTCCGACTCGGTCGAGAAACTCGACCTGGAGGTCACCGACCGCATGCTGGGCGTGCGCGCCAAGGGCGGCTCGGGCGAGGACGTGGTCTACCACCAGGCCGACCTGCGCCTGCCGATCGGCGCCACCCTGGTCCTGTACACCGACGGGCTCGTGGACCGGCGGCCGGTCGGCGGTGAGGCGGACCCCGAACGCGCGCTGGGACGGCTGACCGAGCGGGTGGCCGAGGTCGCCGACAAGGACGTGGACCAGATCGCCGAGGCCGCCGTGCACAGCGTTCCGGGTGAGTTGCACGACGACACCGCGCTGCTGGTCGTGCGCACCCACTCCGACGCGCTCGCGCTGCGCGAGGGCTGGTTCCCCTCGGACGCCTCCACCGTGGGCGAGGCCCGCCACCTGGCGGCCCAGACCTTCAAGGAGTGGGGGATGGACCGCGACCAGGCCGAGCTGGCCTGTCTGCTGGTCTCGGAGATCGTCACCAACGTCGTCATCCACGCCACCCCGCACCCGGTGCACCGGGAGTTCACCGGTTCCGGCGTGCTGGACTCGGAGGAGGCCGCCGGCTCCGGGGCCGACGAGTTCGACGAGGACTGGACGGACCTGCTGGAGGCGGTGGCCGAGGAGAGCGACGAGCCCGCCGAGGACGCCGCGGAGAAGGAGTTCCTGCTGCGGCTGCGGCGGGGAGCGTCGGCGGTGTGGGTGGAGGTCTTCGACAACGACCTGAGACTGCCGCGCATCCGCAGCGCCGCCGCCGACGACGAGGGCGGCCGGGGACTCTACCTGGTCGAACAGTTGGCCAGCCGGTGGGGCGCGCGTCCCACGCCGGACGGCAAGGCGGTCTGGTTCGAAATGCCCATGCACGGCGCGGAGACCGGGAACGGGGACCGGGAGGCCGACGGCGACGAGGACGCCAGGGTCTAGCCTCCGCTCGTCAGAGCCCCAGCCGCAGGGGGATCCGTTCGTGCGCCCGCCAGGTTCCGGAGGTGTCTGCGGGGGTGGCCCGTCTCGGCGCGGAGCGCCGCGGGCGGGCACCGCCTAGCGCCAGGACCAGGCCCACAGCAGCAGGCACACGAAGACGAAGAAGACCACGATGCCGCCGGTGGTCCACGGGATGTGGACCCTGGGCCGGAGCTTGCGCACCCCGATCACGAGCAGTACGACCAGCAGGCCCATGACGATGAGGCCGTCCCACGCACCGCTCATTCCAGCTCCGACCCTTCCCGAACGGGGGTTTCCCGGTCACAGCCCCAGGCCGCGCCCCACGATCTCCTTCATGATCTCGGTGGTACCGCCGAAGATCGTCTGGATGCGGCTGTCCTGCCAGGCCCGTGCCACGGGGTATTCCATCATGTACCCGTACCCGCCGTGAAGCTGGAGGCACCGGTCCATGACCTTGTTGCACAGCTCGGTGGTCCACCACTTGGCCATGGCGGCGTCCTCGACGGTGAGTTCGCCCCGGTTGAGCAGGTCGATGCCGCGGTCCACGTAGGTGCGGGCGATGTCCACCTCGGTGGCCAACTCGGCCAGGACAAAACGGGTGTTCTGGAAGCGCCCAATCGGACGACCGAAGGCGGTGCGCTCGCGGCAGTACGCGATGGTGTGTTGGAGCATGGCGTCGGCGGAGGCCACGGCGCAGGTGGCGATGGACAGGCGTTCCTGCGGCAGGTTCTCCATGAGGTGGATGAAGCCGCAGCCCTCACGGCCGATGAGGTTGGCGGTCGGAACCCGTACGTCGTCGAAGAACAGTTCGGCCGTGTCCTGCGCCTTCATGCCGACCTTGTCGAGGTTGCGGCCCCGCTCGAAGCCGGGGGTCCCGCGTTCGACGGCGATCAGGGAGAAGCCCTGCGCGCCCGCGTCGGGGTCGGTCTGGGCGACCACGATCACCAGGTCGGCGTTGACGCCGTTGGTGATGAAGGTCTTGGAGCCGTTGAGGACGTACGCGTCGCCGTCCCGCACCGCCGAGGTGGTGATGCCCTGGAGGTCGCTGCCCGCCCCGGGCTCGGTCATGGCGATGGCGGTGATCAGCTCGCCGCTGGCGAAGCCCGGCAGCCAGCGCTTCTTCTGGTCGTCGTCGGTCAGGCCGACCATGTACGGGGCCATGACGTCGTTCTGGAGGGTGATGCCGAGGCCGCTGGCGTGGGCCCGGCAGATCTCCTCGTTGACGATGGTGTTGTACCGGAAGTCGTTCAGTCCGGTGCCCCCGTACTCCTCGGGGACCCCGTGGCCGAGCAGGCCGACGCCGCCCGCCCGGGTCCACACCTCGCGGGGGACGATCCCCTCCTCCTCCCACCGGGGATGGTGGGGGATGACCTCGCGCTTGAGGAACTCCGCCACCGATTCGCGGAAGAGGTCGTGGTCGGCGTCGAAGAGTTCCCGTTTCATGCTCAGCTCCGAGACGTCGGGGATGACTGGGTGACGCCACAGTAACCGAACAAGATTCGGTTTTGAAGGGGGCGGTCCAAGCCCGGGCAAAGTTCCCGTGCGCGTGAGTCTCCGACCGGCGGTTCCCTCCGGAGCCGGGCGCGTCGGCTTCCTAGGGTGGCGGCAGCGGAGCCGGTNGACGGCCCGGTCGGGGAGGGGAGGGCCATGGCCCAGTACGAGGCCAGGCATCGTGCGCGCAGGGAGCACCGGAGCGGCCGGATCGCGGTGATCATGGGCGCGCTGATGCTCACCGTGCTGCTGGCGGCCCTGGACCAGACGATCGTGTCCACCGCGCTGCCGACCATCGTGTCCGACCTCGGCGGGCTCAACCACCTGTCGTGGGTGATCACCGCCTACCTGCTCGCGGTCACCGCCGTCACACCGCTGTGGGGCAAGCTCGGCGACCAGTTCGGCCGCAAGCAGTTCTTCCTGGTGTGCATCGCCGTCTTCGTGGTGGGTTCGGCCCTGTGCGGGACCGCCCAGAGCATGTTCCAGCTCATCCTCTTCCGCGGGCTCCAGGGCATCGGGGGCGGAGGGCTCATGGTGCTGGCCTCCGCCATCATCGGTGACGTCGTCTCGCCCCGCGAGCGCGGCAAGTACCAGGGGCTGTTCGGCGCGGTGTTCGGGATCTCCAGCGTGGCCGGGCCGCTGCTCGGCGGGCTGTTCGTGGACCACCTGTCCTGGCGGTGGGTGTTCTACGTGAACCTGCCGTTGGGAGTCCTGGCGTTCGCCACGGTGATCGCGGTGCTGCCGCGCCGGCAGCCGACCGGACGCCAGAGCATCGACTACGCCGGAATCGTGCTGTTGGCGGCCACCGCCATCTGCCTGACCCTGGTCGCCTCGTGGGGAGGCAGCGTCTACTCGTGGGCGTCCTGGCAGGTCATCGGTCTCGTGGTCGCGGCCGTGGTGCTCGGTACCGGTTGGTGGCTGTCCGCGCGCCGGGCGTCGGAACCGGTCATGCCGCTCAGCCTGTTCCGCGACCCGACCATCGTGGTGGCCATGAGCATCGGCCTCTGCGTGGGCTTCGCGATGATGGGGTCGATGGCGTTCCTGCCGCTGTTCCTCCAGATCGTGCACGGCCTGTCGCCCACGGCCTCGGGGCTGTACCTGCTGCCGATGGTCATGGGCCTGTTCCTGACCTCGATCGGCAGCGGACGCCTGGTCACCCGCACCGGCCGCTACAGGATCTTCCCGATCCTGGGGATGGCGGTGACCTCACTGGGCCTGTTCCTGCTCTCGCTGCTGGGCCCGGAGAGCTCGTCGCTGGAGATGTGGCTGTATTTCTTCGTCCTCGGCGTGGGCCTGGGCATGGTGATGCAGGTGGTGGTCGTGGTGGTGCAGAACGCCGCCAGCTACGCCAACCTGGGTGTGGCCACCTCGTCGGCGACCTTCTTCCGGTCGATCGGGGGATCGTTCGGCACGGCGGTGTTCGGCGCCATCTTCTCCGGGCAGCTGGCGGCCAACCTGGCCGCCCGGGCCGAGCAGATCCAGCTGCCGCCGGGGGTGGACCCCTCGTCGCTGGAGAGCGACCCGCGCAGCCTGGACCAGCTGCCGCCGGAGGCGCAGGCGTCCTTCCTCCAGGCCTACGCGGACGCCGTGGACACCGTGTTCCTGTGGGCGGTGCCGATCGCCCTGGTCGGGTTCGCGCTGGCGCTGTTCCTCCGGGAGATCCCGCTGCGCACCACGATCGACTCGCCGGACCTGGACGAGTCCCTCCCGCCCGTGGCCGCCGGGAGCCGCAGCGCCATCGCGCACGTGGAGAAGGAGGTGTTCCGGGCATGCGGGCGGGAGGGAGCCGACGAGATGTACGGGCGTCTGCGCGAGGCGGCGGGCCTGGAGATCTCACCGCGCGCGTGCTGGGTGCTCAGCCATCTGGGGGTGACCGGTCCGCTGGCGCCCGAGGAGCTGGTGGAGATGTCCGGTCTGCCCCGGGAGTACTGGGACCCGGTCCACGCTGAGCTCCTCGAAGCTGGCTATCTGGTGACCGGTGGGGGCAAGCCTGGCGGGAGGAGGAGGGAGTCGGGTGCGGGGGAGCTTGGTGAGGGTGCGGCTGGTGAGGGGGCGGTCGGTGTGGGAGGGAGTGGCGGAGGAGGGGCCGGTGAGGGAGAGCCGGACCTCTGGAGGCTCAGCCGGCGTGGTAGGAACGCCGCCCGTGCCATGTTCGATGCCCAACGCACCGCGCTGCGCTCGCTGCTGGCCGACTACGGACCCGAGGAGCACCCCGAGGTGGTGGCCGTCCTGGAACGGATCACCACCGACGTCCTGGGAGACGAGGGCGACGCCGCGCACCTGGACAGCGGGGCCCATCGGGTGTGAGGGACGCGACTGGTCGGGGCGGCTGGGTTTTCCACAGGTGGTGGTTGGGGGTGTCCCGGGGTGGGGGCGTGATGGTTTCCTGGAAATAGGGGGGATCCCACCCCTGCGCGCTTTGGCATACCCACAATCTCCCAGAGGAGTGGATAAAGGGATGGAAGTCCGTGTTCCGGAAACCTCGAAGTTCGGGCCAGGGGGTCGGAGTACGGAGTTGGGGCACGGGTTTCGGAACGCGGAGGTCGGAGTTCGGAACGCGAAGGCCCGGAACCAAGAGCCTGAAGTAGGTTCTCAGGAATGGATGCTCGATAAGTCCCGTGGGTGAAGGTTCG
>NZ_ANAX01000259.1 GCF_000341065.1 Nocardiopsis halotolerans DSM 44410
GAATGTGCTGTTGTCGTTGGTGCTGCTTTTCTCAGGAGCGGCCCACCACCCGCGGACCTCAGGCGTTGGTCGCCCTCCGGTGGTGGCTCTCGCCGTTGGGGCCGACGTCGCGTACCCGCGCCCTCAGTGGCCTGGGCGTTGGCAGGGAGCGGATATGGCCTGCCTGCCGTTGGTGCCGCTTTTCGGTGGGTGCTCAACCCTCGCCAGGCCCCAAGCGCCTCCCGCCAGCCGGGCCACTTCGCGGCAGCTGGTGCGCTTTCGCCGCCGCCAACGACCCATGACAAGGATCCAGTGGGGCCCGTCGGGTATCGGGCGGGAAGTTGGCAGAATCCGGTGGCCCTTTCCGTGTGTCCAGGGAGAAGGCCGTGGCGGGCCAGGGTAGGCCGTGCGGCCGTGTTCGGGTGGGAGTTCCGCGATTCAGCACAATTGGACTCCGCGATGCGGCACAATCGGCTGACAGGCGCCCTGGTCAGGGGTTATCGATTGCGTATGACTCCTGACGCAGGACACCAAATCCCATCAACGATCTAGCGCGGTGGCCAAAAACGATCGCCGGACTGGCCACGCAGCCCGGGGCTGGGAATGACCCCACGTGTCGTTCACTCCGTACCCGGGCACGTTCCCGACGCTGCGCGGCCAGCGCATCCGGATGCCGGTTGTTCGCGTTGGGCCACCGCAGATACGCGTGCAACTTCTGCCCTCGCCCTTCCTGTCGGCCGAGCTATGATTCGGCTTTGGGCCTCTGAAATCCTTGGAGAAGACGCATGAGTGATGTGGGCATTGGCACCGGCAAAGTGGTCGTGAACAGGGCGATGTCACTGGACGGCTTCATCGCCGGTCCTGGCCACGCGATGGACTGGATCTCCGATTACCTGACTGCGGACGCGGTCCCGGAGGTCATGGCGGCCACGGGGGCCATGCTCGTCGGCCGGGGCACCTACGAGGTAGCCAAACGTATGGCCGACCAGGGCACCGCCTACGACGGGGGAGCGCAGTTCGTCCTCACCCACGAGCCTCCCGACGAGCCGGACCCTACCGTCACATTCCTCACCTGTGGACTCGAGGAAGCCGTTGCCACGGCACGCAGCGCCGCAGGCGACAAGAACCTGGAGATCCTCGGTGCCGACGTGGCCGCCCAGTGCCTGCGGCTCGGGCTCGTCGACGAGATCCTGGTGTATGTCCTACCGGTGCTACTCGGCGACGGCGTCCGCTTCTCGCCCCCAAGCCTCGACAGGATCGACCTGGAGCCCTTCAGCAACACCCAGTCGGGCGCCGTCACGACGCTCCGCTTTCGCGTGCGAAAGTAGGCGCGGCCCTCCAAACGGCTGGTGCGCTGTCCCTGAACGTTCGCCGGGTGTGACCAGGCGGCTTGGGTTCGGGGCGATCCCGGCGTTGCGCCGGCGCAGGTATGCGTGCGGGCCGCGGGCCAGAGCGGGGTGGCTTTCGTGGTCGGAAGCGCCCATCATGAAGGTGCGCAGCGGCCCGAACTGGCCGAAGGCGAAACACCGATCGGGAAACCGGCTGGTCACCTCCTCGATCCGGTCCAGCCTGACGTCCTCGTCCGGGTCACGTGATTCCTTCCGGGTGCGCTGGAAAGGGATCCCGCGCCTGTGCGGGATCTGCCGTAGCCGCTCCCGGCCGACCTTCACNNGATCGGGTTGTCGGCGAGCTCGCGGATGCTCCAGTGCGCGGGCGGGCGGCCGAGCCTGGCCGGGCGTGTGATGGCCGCCTGGACGACGTACTGCTCGTCGTCACCGGTGATCTGGCGGGGAAGGCCTCCCGCCCACTGAGGGTCCAGCGCGGCCAACGACCCACGACAAGGGTCCGCCGGGTATCGGGTGGGAAGTCGGCAGGATCCGGTGGCCCTGTCCGTGTGGCCAGGGCAGACCGTACGGCCGTGTTCGGGTGGGGGCGCGTTGCCGCACGACTGGCCGACGGGTGCCCTGGTCAGGGGGCATCGATTGCGTACGACCCCTGACGCAGGACACCAACTCCCGTCAACGCCCTAGTGCGCGACTCCGCTCAGCTCGTTGGGCGCCTCGTCCAGGGTCACCGAGGTGGTGACCTCACCGGACTCCAGGTCCAGCGAGTGCACCTGCCTGGTGGCGGGGTCGCTCACGTAGGCGGTCCCGCCGCGCACGAACAGGGCCGGGCGGGGCTGCTGCCACTCCAGCGGCTCACGCCACCCGTCCATCACCTCGATGCTGTCCACGACCTCACCCGCCTCGGGGTCGATCACGTGCAGACGGCCGTCCGTACCCAGGACCAGTGCCTCGCCGCCGGGGCCGCGGCCCAGGGAGCGGAAGGTGTAGCTGCTGGGCAGGTCGACCAGGGTCAGACCGCCGTCGGTGGTGTCGACGAGGGAGACCCGCTCGGGGCGCTCCAGCTCGGCCTCGGGGTCGGTCTTGTAGTCGCCCAGGACGATCGGCGACTCCTCGCTCCCGGCCTGGTTGCCGATGCGCCCGTACCCGTCGGGGCTGTCCACCTTGGTGAACTCGCCGCCCTGGTAGATGAGAACGCCGTCCTCGCAGCCGATCACGACCGCCTCGCCCTCGGCGGTGCTCTCACCGTGCACGCCCGGGCACTCCTCACTGCGGGCGACCTCGTGGCCGTCGGCGTCCAGGACGACGGCGCCGACACGCTCCTCCTCGGTGCCCAGGGTCAGCAGGAGCTCCCCGTTCGTCAGTTCGACGGCCACCCCGTGGTGGGGCGCCGCGGCCGTGTGCACGTCGGTCTCGGGCGTCCCGTCGCCGAGGGCGTCGCTGTCGAAGGCGGTGACCTCTCCGCTGCCGTCGTCGAACAGGACCGTCCTGCCGCCGTGCCGGACGACGTGGCCCGGGGCCTCGGCCGGGAAGACGGTGTCGGTCAGCTCGCCGCCGCCGGCGGCGTCCAGGACCCGGAAGCCCTCCGAGGCGGAGACCATCACGTGCCGGTCGTCGCCGACCGGGTTGATCCGGTTGAAGCCCTCCAGCGGGATGTCGCGGACGACCTCCAGGGTCTGGCCGTCCAGGACGTACAGGCCGCCGTCGTAGGTGGTCACGACCGGGTTCTCCGCGACGGCCTCCGCCGCGGCCCGGCCCTCTTCCCCCTGTTCCGTTGTGGTGCCTCCCTGGGCTCCGCAGGCCGTCAGCAGCAGTCCGGCGGACAGCAGCACGGGCAGCGCCGCACCGGTCGCGGCTCGCCCGGGTCGTGTCGATCGAGTCATGGGGATGCTCGCTCCGCTCTCTTCGGGGTTGGTGTTCCGCGGCGTGTGGGGTCCGCCGCGGCCGTGCCGGGGCCGTTCGCCCCGGTCACTCGTCACGCAGTCCGGTGACGATGGACTCGGTGTTGGTGCGCATCATCCGCAGGTAGGTCTGCGCGCCCTCGCCCTCCGCGCTCAGCGACTCGGAGAACAGGGGGATGACCTCGATGCGCACACCCGCCTCCTCCGCCATGGCGGAGGCCAGGCGGTCGGGCTGGGAGGAGTCGGCGAAGACCGCCTCGACCCCGGCGTCGCGCACGGCGTCGGCCAGCGACTTCAGGTCCGAGGAGCTCGGTGAGGCGAGGGTGGTGCCGCTGGGGATCACGGCGCCGATGACCTCGAACCCGTAGCGTTCGGCGAGGTAGCCGAAGACGTGGTGGTTGGTGACCAGCTTGCGGTCCTGCTCGGGGATCGTGGCGAACTCCTCGGTCATCCACGCGTGGAGCTCCTCCACCTGGCCGGTGTAGGCCTCGGCGTTGGCGCGCACGGTGTCGGCGTCCACCCCGTCGACCTCGGCGATGACCTGCTCGGCGATCACGTCGGCCGCGCGGACGACCCGCAGCGGATCGGTCCAGAAGTGGGGGTCCGGCTCGCCCCCGTCCTCGTTCTCCGCCGCGGAGTCCCCGCCCGGCGCGTAGGGGAGCGGGTCGACCTCGGCGCCGACCTCCAGGACGGGAACCCCCGCCTCCTCCGCCGCCGCGACGTTGCGCAGGACCCCCTCCTCCAGGCCGAGGCCGTTGTGGACCACGAGTCCGGCGTTCTCGACCAGCGCGGCCTCTCGTGCGGAGACGCCGAAGGAGTGGGGATCGGCGTTGGGTTTCATGAGGACGGTGACCTCGGCTTGGTCGCCCACGATCTCCCGGGTGACGTCGCCCAGGATGTTGGTGGTGACCACGATCCCCTCGCCCCCGTCCGTGTCGGAGGAGCAGGAGACCGCACCCAGGACGGTGGTCGCCGCGAGTGCGACGGCGGCGGCCCGGAGCGTCGACGGCGTACCCGGCGTTCGCATGGCGGTCACCGTCCCGTCTCGACCATCAGGTGCGGTGCGATCCCCGTCGTGAGGGTCCGCGCCACGCGCAGGTCGTCGTTGTGGTCGATCTCGTACACGACTCCGTTCTCGGCGTCGTTGAGGTAGGTCCGGCTGGTGTCCACCCGGATGGCGGGGGTGTGCGCGGTGTCGGTCCCGTCGAGCAGGTCGGCGGTGGCCAGCTCCTCGCCCGTCTCCGGGTCCAGGGAGTGCAGTGTTCCGTCCCCGGTCAGGGCCAGCACGGGACCGCCCGCGCCGACCGCGGCCACGGTGACGGCGCCGGTCAGGTCCAGCGGGTTCCACGCCGGTTCGGCCAGGTCCAGGACCCACACGTCGCCGCCGGTCGAGACCGTGGCCAGGGTCGCGGAACCGGGGCGGCGCCCGAACTCCCCGGTCCGCCCGTCGGAGCCCCCGGGGTGGGCGATCACGCGGCTGGTGAGTGCTCCGTCCTCCTCGGTGACGTGGAGGGTCCCGTCGGCGCAGCCGATGACCGCTCCGCGCCGGGTGACGGCCTGTCCCCGGGGTTCGGCGCAGGTGTCGCCGAGCGGTTCCAGGGCGGTTCCGTCCCGGTCGTACACGCTGACCGCGCCCTCCGGGCCGCCCTCGGCCACCAGCAGGTGACCCGCGAAGGGGAGGGCCACCTCGGCGTTCCCGGGCACCGGGACGGCGGTCTCGACCGCGCCCTCCTCCAGGGCGGCGCGGTCCAGAACGGTGGTGCCGCCGTCGGGGGAGGTGAGCGCGGTGAGGGCGGTGTCGGTGGTCGCCCGGTCCGCCGCGAGGGCGTCCAGGGTTCCCACGGACCGGATCGGTGCCCGGTAGTAGTGCTGGTGGTCGCCGTGGTCGACGGTCCAGGAGCCGCTGTCCACGACGTGGGTCGTCCCGTGGTCGGATGATCGGAGGTAGGCGAAACGGCCGTCTCCGGTGATGCCGTCCACGCCCTCCACGGGGTCCAGCTCCGTCATCTCCTCGGTGATCAGGTCGAGCACCCGGACCTCTCCGGTGCCGGTGTCGGCGATCACGAGGCGGGACTGGGGTTCGGCGCTCTCCTGGGCCCCTTCCACGTAGCCGTGCGGGGTCTCCTCCTCCGGCGGCGGGTCCTGCGCCGTGCCCGCGGCGGTGCCGCAGCCGGTCAGCAGGACGAGGGTGGACAGGGTCGCGCCCAGCGCGCGGTGTTCACGTCTCATGGGCTGTCGCCTCCTTCGTCTGTACGGGGTGGTCGGGGGTGGTGTCGGGGGTCGCGCGCAGGCGGGACCGCACGGCGGACGCGCACGCGGACGCGAAGAAGAGGGTGGTGGCCACGGCGGTGATGGTGGCTCCGGCGGCCGTCTCCCAGTGCCAGGACGCGAGCAGGCCGAGGAAGGTGGAGACGCCGCCGAGCACGGCCGCGCCCAGCATGATCGCGGGAACACTGCGCGCCCACAGGGCCGCTGCCGCCGGGGGAGCGATGAGCAGCCCGAACACCAGCAGCGTGCCGACCACGTGGAACGAGGCGACCACGGCCAGGGTGACCAGGCCGAGCAGGGCGCCGTGGGCCACCCGGGGCGCCAGGCCCAGGGTGTGGGCCTTACGGGGGTCGAAGGCCAGGGCGAGGAACGCGCGGTGCCCCGCGAGTGCGACCACCAGGGCGGCGGCCAGGGCCAGGCCCAGGTGGACCAGGTCGCGTTCGCGCACCGCCAGGACGTCCCCGAAGAGGAGGCCCGTGAGGTCGACCGCGAACGAGGACGAGTGGGAGACGATGATCACGCCGACCGAGAGCATCCCGACGAAGAGCAGTCCGATGCTCGTGTCCTGGGACAGCCGGGACGAACGACCCAGCACGGTGACGCCGGCGGCCATCGCCCCGGCGGCCAGCGCCGCCCCCAACATCAGGCTCTGGCCGAGCAGGGAGGCCAGCGCCACCCCGGGCAGCATGCCGTGCGACATGGCGTCGCCGAGGAAGGCCATGCCGCGCAGGACCACCCAGGTCCCGGCGAGCGCGCAGACGAGGGAGACCAGGATCCCGCCCCACAGCGCGCGTTGGACGAACACGACCCCGAACGGATCGAACAGTGCTTCCATGATGCGACACTGTACAACGATAATCATTATCGTTCGCACATCGGGGTGAGGGTGAGAAGCGTGAGGAGTGGGACGAACCGGGTGGAGCTGGAGGGCGTGTACGCGGGGTACGGGAGGCGGGACGTCCTCCACGGCATCGACGCGGCCGTTCCGCGGGGAGCGGTCACGGCGCTCGTGGGGCCCAACGGGTCGGGCAAGTCCACGCTGCTCGGGCTCCTGGCGGGCACGGTCCGACCCCGCCGGGGCGGGGTCGTGTCCGCGCGGCGGCCCCGTCCGGCCTTCGTGGTCCAGCGCAGCGCGGTCTCCGACGCCCTGCCCGTCACGGTGCGGGAGACGGTCACCATGGGGCGGTGGGCGCACCGGGGGTTCTGGAAGCCGCTGACCAGGTACGACAGAGCCGTGGTCGCCGACTGCCTCGAACGCCTGGGCATCGCCGACCTGGCCGACCGCCGCATGGGGGAGCTCTCGGGCGGCCAACGTCAGCGGGCGCTGGTCGCCCAGGGGCTGGCGCAGGGATCGGACCTGCTCCTGCTCGACGAGCCGTCGGCGGGACTGGACCACCGGGCGCGCGAGCACATCGCCCGCGTCCTGGAACGGACCCGCCTCGACGGGGTGACCGTCGTCCACGCGACCCACGCCCCCGAGGAGGCCCTCGACGCCGACCACTGCCTCGTGCTCTCCGGCGGTCGGCTCGCGGCCTCGGGGCCGCCGGAGGAGGCCGCGCGGGTCTGGGACGGAGGCCGGGCGGTGGACGGCCGACCCGTCACGGGCCCGACCCCGGTGGGAGAGCCGGACGGGTCCTTCCTGACGCGCTGACCGCGCCGTTCCCGCTGTGCACCGCCGTCGCGGCCACCCCGCCCCGCGGAGCCCACGCGGTGACCGGCTCCGGGCCGCGCCTCCGAGGAGGCGCCTCCGCACCC
>NZ_ANAX01000260.1 GCF_000341065.1 Nocardiopsis halotolerans DSM 44410
ACCACCGTCCACGTGCGTGGTCAGTCCCGCGCGAGCAGGGTGCGGAAATGCGCGAGCATGCGCCCGCTGTCCGCCGCCAGCCCCGTGAAGAGACCGAAGGCCTCGCTGGCCTGGAACACCGCCATCTCCCCGCCGCCCAGCGTCGGGCAGCCCCGCTCCGCCGCCTGGCGCAGCAGTTCGGTACGCAGGGGCCGGTAGACGATGTCGGCCACCCACGTCGAAGCTTGCAGCAGCGCGGCCGGGACGGGGGTGCCCGGGTGGTGCGCCATGCCCGTCGGCGTCGCGTTGACCATGCCGTCCGCCGCGGCCAGCAGCCCGTCGAGCTCGCTGGTCCGGCCCACCCGGCAGTGTGCTTCGGGGAAGTGCCCGCCGAGCCGTTCGACGAGCTCACCGGACCGGTCCGTCCGGGTGTCGACCACGGTCACCTCCCGCGCGCCCGAGGCGAGCAGGGCGTAGACCACGGCCGCGCCCGCGCCCCCCGCGCCCAGCACCACGACGCGGCCCAGGGAGGCGTCGGGCAGCCCCCGCTCCAGGCAGCGTGCGAACGCCGACCAGTCGGTGTTGTGCCCGACCGCCGTACCGGAACGGAACACCACCGTGTTCACCGCGCCCAGGGTGGCCGCCTCGGGGGTGAGGCCGTCCAGCGCGGACAGCACCAGCTGCTTGCACGGGTGGGTGATGTTGAGACCGTTGAAGCCCAGGTGGCGGGCGGAGGACACCAGGTCCCCGACCGCCTCGGGAGGCAGGTCCAGCTCCGCGAGGTCGATGGTCCGGTAGATCATGCGGTGGCCCAGTTCGGCGGCCTCGCGCTCGTGCATCGGCGGGGTCAGGGACGGTCCCACCCCCGTCCCGATCAGCCCCACCAGGGAGGAGGTCGTGTTCACGGGTTCGATCCCTTCGTTCCCCGCGCCGCCCGCTGGGCCGCCATCCGGAAGGGGCTGTTGGCGGCGCCGTAGCCGCGGTAACCGCCCCTGCGCTGCACCACCTCCAGGAACAGCCGCCCGTCGAGCATCGGCGTGTAGAAGTGGAGGAACTCGCCCGTCCCGGACCGGTCGTGGAGGACGCCGAACTCGCGCATGAGTTCGAGCGTCACCGGTTCCAGGTCCGTCCGGCAGGCCAGGTCCGCGTAGTAGTTGTCGGGGATGCGCAGCGGCTCGGCCCCGCCGCGCCGCATCGACCGGGCGACCGCGAACACGTCCTCGCACCCGAAGGCGACGTGCTGCGGGCCTCCCCGCGCGTCGCCTGGGCCCCGCCCCAGCAGCGGGGCGTTCAGGGCGATGCGCGGCGCCGCTCCGTCCAGGCTCAGGGCGCGGCTGCGCACCAGACCGTCCGGTGCGGCCAGTTCGGTGCCGTCGTCGGGGTCCAGCCCCAGCACGGAACGGTAGAACAGCGACGCCTCGTCGAAGTGGTCGAAGGGCTGGAACAGTCCCACGTGGTCGATGCCCGTCAGGGCCGCACGCCCGTCAGAGCCCCCGCTGGCGTCCCCGTCGGCGCCGCCGTGGTCCCGCACCGGGACGGAGAAGTCGGTCAGCCAGTCCTCTCCCCCGGCGGGGTCGCGCGGGCAGAAGAAGACCGAGGTGCCGTCGGGCGCGGCGACCGCGTGCAGGACCGCCTCGGCCGGGTCGCGGCGCCGGGGCAGCGGCGGGGCCNATCGCCCCGTCGGCGTCCGCCACCTCGATCCCCAGGGCCGTCACCGCGGCGTCGTCGCTCCAGGTGTGCCCCAACTGGGGGTCGGTGGCGTTGAGCAGGACGCGCGCGCCCCCGTTCTCCCACAGCTGCACCGGCTTGGAACGGTGGTCGCGGGTGTGGACGAACCCCAGGCCCCGGAGGGTGTCGCGCACCCGGTGCGCCGTGTCCTCGGGCGCCGCGACCTCGGCGAACGCGTAGCCGAAGGGCCGGACGGGGGCGGGCAGGCGGGTGAGCTCCACCGCCGTACCGCCCCCGGAGGGCTCCCTCCTCCGGGCGACCCCGTCCTCCAGCACCGCCAGGGAGCGCAGCGCGTCGGCGGCCGTGCGCCCGGGGTCCGACGCCCGGAACACGTCGTTGAACACCTCCAGGGACAGCGGCCCGGTGTACCCCGCGTCGAGCACGTGTCCGGTGAACCCCGTCAGGTCGAAGGACCCCTGGCCGGGGAAGCACCGGTGGTGGCGGCTCCAGTGCAGGACGTCCATGGGCATCAGCGGCGCGTCCGCGAGCTGGAGGAAGAAGATCCTCTCGCCCGGGATGTCGCGGATGCCGGACGGGTCGTGTCCTCGGGAGAGGATGTGGAAGCTGTCCAGGCACACCCCGAGCCCGGGGTGGTCGGCCTCCCGGACGATGCGCCAGGCGTGCCGGTAGTCGTCGACCCAGCGCCCCCACGCCAGGGCCTCGTAGGCGATACGGACCCCGAACGGCTCCGCCGCCTCGGCCAGGCGGCGCAGCTGCGCCGCCGCGCGCGCGTCGTCCCCGGTGGAGTCGGGGGACACGGTCGAGCACACCAGGAGCGTGTCCACGCCCAGTTCCACCATGAGGGCGAACTTGGCCTCCGCGCGCCGCAGGTTACGCTCCAGCTGGGCCTCGTCCACCCCCTCGAAGTCGCGGAAGGGCTGGTAGAGGTCGATGGACAGGGACAGTGACTCGGCCAGGGCCCGGATCTCGCGGGGTGGTAGCGCCGATCCGACGAGGTCGTTCTCGAAGACCTCCACACCGTCGAACCCCGCCCGGGCGGCGGCTTCGAGTTTCTCCTCCAGGGTTCCGCTGAGTGACACGGTGGCTATGGAGCGCCGCATACGTCGTGTTCCCCCTCTCGTTCCTCGCGCCTACTCGGTCTCCTGGCCGCTCTCCTGGAAGGACTCGTAGAGCGCGAGCCGCTCCCCCTCCAGGTTCCGCGCGAAGTGGTCCCGAGCCTGGGAGCGGAACGCCTCGACGTCCACGTCGTCGACGATCTCGATGGCGTCCTCGGCGCGCCACTCCTCCAGGATCCGCCGCTCGGCCTCCTCGACGCAGGCGCGGTTCTCCGCGCGGACCTCGCTCACGGCCTCCTGGAGCACCTGCTGCTGCTCCTCGGTCAGCGCGTTCCAGGTCTGGCCCGAGACCACGATCATCTGCGAGCCGACCTGGTGCCCGGTGAGGCTGATGTGCGACTGGACCTCGACGAAGTTGTCGCCCTCGATGGTCGGGACCGGGTTCTCCTGGCCGTCGACGGTGCCCTGCTGGAGGGCGAGGTAGACCTCCTCGAAGGCCACGGTGGTCGGCTCGGCGCCCAGCGCGGCGGCGTTGGCCAGGTAGATGGGCGAGTCCGGGAAGCGCATGCGCAGGCCCTCCAGGTCCTCGGGCCGCCGGATGGGCTGGTTGGCGGTGAAGTGGCGGTCGCCGAAGTACCAGACGTCCAGGATCCTGGCGCCGGTGGCCTCCTCGAAGCCGTCCCTGAGCTCCTGGGAGCGCTCGGAGTCGAAGTAGGAGAACAGCTGGTCGACGTCCTGGAAGGCGTAGGCGGCGTCCAGCACGCCGATCGGCTCGTAGGAGGCCCCGAGCGCCGCCGAGCCCTGCACGTCCATGTCGATGTCGCCCGACATCACCGAGGCGAAGGTCTCGGTGTTGTCGCCGAGCTGGCTGTTGGGGAAGGTCTCGACGGTGAAGCCCGCGTCCGCCTCGTTCACGCGTTCGGCGACCATGTTGATGCCGCAGCGGGTGTGCGGGTGGTCCTCGGGATAGCTGTTGGAGAAGGTCAGGGTGGTCGCGTCGTCGGAGCCGCCGCCGGTGCCGCAGGCGGTCAGGGCGAGCGCGGCGGCGGGGATCAGGGCCGTCCAACGGGTGGGGGTGCGCATGGGGACTTCCTTCTGGTGTGAGGGGGCGTCGGGGACGTGCGGGTCGGTCGGAGTGCGCGGGGGTGTCACAGGTCCAGGAGCCCGGGCAGGAACAGGACCAGGTCGGGCGCCAGCGTCAGCAGGAGCAGGACCACCACCAGCGGGACGAGGAAGGGCGCGGTGCCGCGGAACACCTCGTGCATGGGTGTGCGGGTCGCCGACCCCAGCACGAACAGCACGCCGCCGATCGGGGGAGTGAGCAGGCCGATCATCAGGCTGATGATGGTGACGATCCCGAAGTGGACCGGGTCGACCCCCACCTGGACGGCGACCGGCAGCAGCACCGGGACCGTGATGACCAGCGCGGCGATCGGTTCGAGCACCGTTCCGATGAGGAGCAGGACCAGGGACGTCAGCAGCATGAGGAGCGCCGGGTCGTCGGTGAGGCCCAGCAGGAGGGACGCGACCTGCTGGGGCACCTGCTCACGGGCGAGTACCCAGCCCAGGAGTCCGGACGCGGCGAGGATGATGGTGATGGAGGCGGCCGTGGTGGCGGTCTCCACACCGATGCGCCACAGGGTGCGCGGGTTCAGGGTGCGGTAGCACAGACCCAGGAACAGGACGTAGGCGACGCCGACCGCCGCGGCCTCGGTGGGGGTGAACAGACCGCTGAGGATGCCGCCGAGCAGGATGACGGGGGCGCCCAGCGGACCCAGCGCGCGCAGTGCCGCGGTGCGCAGTTCGCCCGGCCGCGCGCGCTCGCCCGCGAGCTCGGGCCTGTTACGCGTCCACAGGAACACCGCCAGGACCAGCCCGCCCGCCAGCAGGAGCGCGGGGACCACCGCCGCGGCGAACAGTCCGGCCGTGGAGACCGCGGCCACGGAGGCGTACACGATCGCCGGGATGCTGGGCGGCATGATGGGGCTGATCAGGCTGGTGGACGCGGTCAGGCCCAGGGTGAAGCGTCGCGGGTAGCCCGCCCTGTTCATCGCCGGGACCATCATCTTGCCCATGCCCGCGACGTCGGCCAGGGCCGACCCGCTGATCCAGGAGAAGCCGACGCTCACGCCGATGTTGACGTAGCCGAGGCCGCCGCGCACGCGGCCCATCAGCACCCGGGCGAAGCCGAACAGCCGGTCGGCGATCCCCGCGTGGTTGGCGACGACCCCGAGCAGGATGAACAGCGGGACCGCCAGGAGGGGGAAGCTGTTGACCTCCTCGGCCGCCGTGCGCAGACTCAGTCCGGTGGACTGCCCGCCGACGGCCATGTAGGTCAGGCACGGGCCCAGGATCGCGAAGGCGATGGGCACCCGCAGGACCAGCAGGACGAGGATGCCGAGGACGACCAGGAGCGCGCTCATCGGGCGGCCTCCCCGGAGTCGGCGGTGCGGCCCTCACGCCGCGGGGGCCCGGGGACGAGGACGGCGTTGGCCAGCGCACGCAGCGACATGAGGGTCAGGCCGACGAGCGGGATCACGTAGGTCCAGGACACGGGGATCCGCAGGGCCGGTGTGGACTGGGGCGATCCGCCGAAGACGAGTTCGACGGCCTCCAGTACGCACATCACACCCACCGCGGCGACCACGAGGTTGGCCGCGCTCCACACCACGCGCAGCGCGCGGCCGTCGAGTACGAAGTCCACCACCTTGAGGGTGATGTGCTCGTCGCGCCCCAGGAGGTGGCCGACCAGGGAGAACGTCAACCAGACCAGGCCGAGGCGCGCGAGTTCGCCGGTCCAGACCCAGCCGCCCGCGGGCAGGTGACGCTGGGTGGCCTGGGTGAGCATGAGGACGAGGATCAGCGCGAGCAGCGCGACTCCGGTGACCAGTTCGGCGGTCTCCAGCCACCGCACCGGTGCGGGGCGGGGTGGTCGGGGGGACGGGGGGCTCTCTGCCATCCGGGCGGGCTCCACTCAACGATCAGGGGGTGTCGGTGCAGGTCAGGGGGCGTGATGGGGTCACGCGGAAGACGTGATGTGAACCCTAGGTTTGCCGTTCTCGCGATGGCAAGCGATTGCCAAAAGTTGCCATACCGCGTAGAAGGGCTCCATGACCTCTCCGAAGCGCACCACCATCTACGACGTGGCGCGGGAGGCGGGTGTGGCCGCCTCGACCGTCTCGCGGACCCTGCGCAACCCGCGCCGCGTCAACGCCGCCACGCGCGAGCACGTCCTCGCCGTCGCCGAGCGCCTCGGCTACCGGCCCAGCCCCCTGGCGACCGCGTTGCAGTCCGGTCGGACCGCGACCGTGGCGATGCTGGTGCCCGACATCACCAACCCGCACTTCTTCGGTACCATCCGGGGCGCCGAGCGCCGCGCCTCCGCGGCGGGGATCACCTTCATCCTCAGCGACACGGAGGAGTCCGCCGACAACGAGCTCACCAAGATCGAGCACCTGGCGCGCTCGGTGGACGGGTTCATCCTCGCCGCCAGCCGCATGTCCGACGAGCGGATCCTGGAGCTGGCCGAGGAGCACAACCTGGCCCTGGTCAACCGCGAGGTGCGGGGCCTGCCCAGCGCCGTGGTCGACACCAGTGTCGGCAGCCGCCAGATCGTGGAGCACCTCGCCTCACTGGGGCACCGGTCGCTGGTCTACCTGTCGGGTCCGCACCAGTCCTGGTTGGCCGGGGAGCGGTGGGATTCGCTCCGCGACGGCGCCGAGCGGCACGGGATCCGGGCCGTGCGCCTGGGCCCCTTCCCTCCCCGTCTGGTCGGCGGCGGAGCCGCGGCCGACGCCGTCCTGGTCACGGGGGCCACCGCCGTCGTGGCGCACAACGACCTGTTGGCGATCGGGGTCCTGCGCCGCCTGGCCGAACGGGGCGTGGACGTGCCCCGGCGGATCAGCGTGGTGGGCTACGACGACATCTTCGGGGCGGACTTCTGCGTGCCCTCGCTCACCACCCTGGCCGGGCCCCAGGACCAGGCGGGCCGCGCGGCCGTGGAGCTGCTGCTGGAGAACAGGTCGCGCTCGACCGCCCGCACGCCCGACCGGCGGGTCATGCTCCCCTCGCACCTGGTCATCCGCGAGTCCACGGGGCAGGCCCCCGAATGAGGGAGCGGTCGGTTGCGCCCGGAACCTCGCCAAGGATTGTTCAACAAGGGTCAATGGAGAAGCGTCGACCTTTCTCATGAGTGGTGCCAGTGGGCTCACCGGATGTGTCGCCGGTGTGACACGGGAGGTCTGGACTGCGCTGATCCCGTACCCATGGCGAGTCTCCGCGCTCCAACCCCGCTCTGGGCGCAGGATCACGGCGAGTGGGTGCGGCCGGTGGTCCCTGACGGTCGCCGTGCTGATGGGAGATGTCTGCGCCTTGATTGTTGAACAGTTGCAGCTTAGGGTGTGCGCATGCTGCGTGACGGAAGCGGCTCCACGGAGGAGCTGAGTACGACCGGTCGGGTGGCGGACGTGCTGCGCGAACGCATCGTCGAGGGCGCCCTGCCACCCGGGACGGCGCTGCGCGAGGTGGCGGTCGCCGCCGAGCTGGAGGTCTCGCGCAACACCCTGCGCGAGGCCCTGCGGTCGCTGGCCTCCGAGGGCCTGGTCGTCCAGACGCCGAACAGGGGCGTGTCCGTCAGGGCGCTCACCGCCGCCGAGGTGCGCGACATCTACCGCACCCGTCGGGTCCTGGAGACGCAGGCTGCCACGGAGAGTGCCGTGGCGGACGAGGCGCACTTCACCGCCATGGCGGACGCGGTCGCCGCCAAGGAGCGGGCCGAGCGGGCACGGCGCTGGACGGAGGCGGGCACCGCGAGCCTGCACTTCCACCAGGCGCTGGTCGCGGTCCTGGGCAGCCACCGGATCGACGAGTTCTTCCGGACGCTGCTCGCCCAGCTGCGACTGGCGTGGGCGGCCTCCCGCGACGAGGAACGGTTCCAACGGGGCTGGGCCGCCCGAGACCGTGAGCTGTTCGAGCTGCTGCGGCGGGGACACCGCACGCAGAGCGTGGGGGTGCTCCTGGTCTACCTGGAGGACTCCGAACGGCAGGTGCTCGACGGACTCCGCCAGGCGCGCGGCGCACCACCCGACGACCGCAGTGAGAGGAACGCGCGGGGCCGGTCCCCGCGCGCCGACGCCACGTGAGGAGCGGGATGAGTCCAGTCACCACCTCGTACCAGCCCACCAGGGACGGCATCCTCGATGTCGACGTGCCCTTCTACGACCGGCTCGCCGGGGACACCGACGGTCGGGAGCTCGTCGAACGCTTCGTGATCCCGATCCGTTCCGGTCGCGCCTGGGAGGTGCCCGCGGGACACCTGTGCCGGGTGATCACCCCGGAGGGGGCCCAGGCCGGGGACTTCAACGTCTGGAACCGCCACAATCCCCGGGAACGCCTGTGGGCGGCGCGCACGCGCCAGCTCCAGGGCGCGCACGTGACCCGCCACGACCGGCTGTGGTCGACCCTGCCCTACCTGCGCCCGCTGTTGACGATCACGAACGACTCCCTGGAGTGGTACGGCGTGGACGAGGACGGGGCGCGGGTACACGACCTGCTCGGATCCCGTTGCGACCCCTACGTCAACCGCATCCTCACCGGTGAGGACTTCGACTTCCACTGCCACTCGAACCTGACCCGGGCGGTGCTGCCCTACGGCCTCACCGAGTTCGACGTGCACGACGTGCTCAACCTCTTCACGGTCACCGGCCTGGACGGGGACGACCGGTACTACATGAAGCCCTCGCCCGCCCGGGCCGGGGACTTCGTCGAGTTCTTCGCCGAGCAGGACCTGCTGTGCGCGTTGTCGACCTGCCCGGCGGGCGACCTCTCCGTTCCGTTCTGGGGTCCCGACGCCCGTGATCCCGTCGACGTGTGCCGACCGCTGGCCGTGGAGGTCCACCGTCCGGCCCCGGAGCTGACCGAGGGCTGGAGCACGCCGCACACCGCCCCGTACCGGGGGATGCACGGCATGACGCCGCCGTCCTGGTCCGACCGGCAGGCCTCACGCGACGGGGAGGGGTGACGCCCCTCCTCCCACGCGTCCCGGTGCCTCTGGGCACCGGGACGCGTTCCGAACCCGGAGGTACCGAAGGCGCGCGGACCCGGATCAGCCCTTGCCGGGTTCCTCGCCCTTGGCCCAGGCGGTGACGAGCCGCTGGGCGTCGGGGCGGCGGGGCATGGCCACGATGAGCAGGTCGTTCTCGCGGACCCGGGTGCGCCCGGTGGGCACGAGCACCCGCTTGCCCCGCACGATCGTGGTGACCAGGCCGTGCGGCGGATCCAGCTCGCCGAGCCGCCGGCCGACGATGTAGAGCTCCGCTGTCGCCCGGACCTCGATGAGTTCGGTGTTGAGGTCGCTGATCGGAACGTCCGCCGCCACGGGGTCGAGCGAGTGGCCGCCCCGGGTCAGGCCGAGCCAACGCGCGGCGAGGCGGATGCTGGTTCCCTGCAACGCGGCGGAGGCCAGCACGACGAAGAAGACGACGTCGAAGATCAGGGCACCCTCCGGATACCCCGCCACGAAGGGGAAGGTGGCCAGCACGATCGGCACCGCCCCGCGCAGCCCGACCCAGCTGACGAACGTGATCTCCCGCCACGTGTAGTCGAACCACATCAGGCACAGCATCACCGTCACGGGCCGGGCCACCAGGACCAGGACGGTGCTGACGACCAGCCCCGAGAGCGCCACGCCGGGCAGGTCGGAGGGGAAGACCAGCATGCCCAGCAGCATGAACAGGCCCACCTCCGCCGTGTTGGACAGTCCCTCGTGGAAGGTCCGGATGCCGCGCCGGTGCAGGGGAGCGCGGGCGCCCACGATCAGCCCGGTGACGTAGACCGCGAGGAAGCCCGAGGCGCCCACCATCGCCGCGACGCCGTAGGAGACCCCGGCCACTCCCAGGGCCAGCACCGGGTAGACCCCCGCCGGGCCCAGGTTGACGCGGGTCAGCAGCCAGCTTCCGGACAGGCCCGCCAGGCCCCCGACGGCCAGACCGCCCACCAGCTGCATGAACCCGAAGAACACCCATTCGGCCGGTGTCGGGGTGTCCTGCCAGGTGGAGATCAGGCCGATGGTGAGCAGGATGGCGATCGGGTCGTTGGCCCCCGACTCCACCTCCAGCAGGGCCGCGACCTTGCGGGGCAGCGGAGCCCTCCGTAGCATGGCGAACACCGCCGCGGCGTCAGTGGAGGCCACGACCGCGCCGATGAGCAGGGCCGTCAGCGGTCGCACGTCCAACAGAAGGTACGTCCCCGCCGCCAGGAGCAGCGCCGTGCCCGCCACGGCCACGGTGGCCAACAGGAACCCGGGTGCGGCCGCGCGCCGCAGGTCACCGGGCTTGGTCGTCAGGCCGCCCTCGAAGAGGATGAGGATCAGTCCGACGGTCCCGCCGATCTGGGCGACCTCGGGGTCGTCCAGCCGGAACAGCCCGAGTCCCTCGTCGGCGATGAGCATGCCCAGCGCGAGGAAGAGCAACAGGCCGGGCAACCGGATGCGGTTGGCGAAACCCGAGGCCAGGATCGCCGCCACCAGGAGCAGTCCGGCTGCCAGTATCCACCCGTCGGCGGGTAGTTGAACTGTCATGGTCCCCCGTCGTCGGCTCCGCGATGGGAGGGAGTGTATCGGTGGCCACCGGTGGTGATCATGGTGCCGCACGGGCCCTGACCTGCGCCGTCACCCGTTTCCTCGTGCCGTTGGACGGCACGGCGGAGGCGCTGGTCGCCGTCGGTCCCGCGCTGCGCCTCGCCCGCGCCCTGCGGGTCCCCCTGGAGCTGCTGACCGTGCACGACCGGGTGAACGGCCGGTGGGCCGAGGACGTGGACGAGATCGCCGCGGGCCTGCGCTACGGACGCGTCGAGGTCTCCATGGTCGGCTCCGGCTGGCCGGGGGACGTGATCGTCGACGCGGTCGCCGAACAGCCCGGAACGGTCGTGTGTATGGCCACCCACAACCGCGACCGGTTCTCACGCCTGGTGGCGGGGAGCGTCACCGGGCACGTGCTGCGCCAGGCCGCCGCCCCCGTCCTCATGATAGGTCCCGGGTACAGGCGGGACGGGGGAACCGGTCCCGGTGGCAGCGCCGTCGTGTGCCTGGACGGCGGCTCCCGCGACGCCACCAGCATCGCCCTCGGGGAGAGCTGGGTCAGGCAGCTCGGGTTGGAGATGGAGCTGGTGCACGTGGCCTCGCCCGGCGGGTCCGCCGTCGCCGGAGCCCGGCTGTCCCGGATCGCCGGGCGGTTGGGGGCGGAGGGGCTGGCGGTCCGGACGACGGTGCTGACCGGAACGGACCCCGCGAGCGACGTCACCGAGCTGCTCCACCAGCGTCCGGACGCCCTGGCGGTGCTGGCCAGCCACGCCCGGGTGGGGATTCCGCGGCTCGTACTGGGGAGCGTGAGTTCGAGGATCCTCGAATCCAGTCCCCGCCCCCTTCTCCTCACCCGTTCGTCCTGACCGCCCACCCCGCTCTCCCACACGCTCACCCGTCGGCGAACGCCTTGCGGTAGTGAGCGATGAGCTCCTCGTCCGGGCCGGCCCTCGTGTGCTCCGGGCGTCCGTCGAGGACGGCGGCGAGCGTGTCCAGGCACACGTCCCACCCGGCCGCCGTGTTCGCCGTCCACGCGGGGTCGGCGACGGTGTTGGAGAGGTGGAGCACGCACGCGTCGCCGTCCTCCTCCAGGGTCCAGCGCAGGTCCTCGCCGTCCCAGCGGAACGCGAGGGTGTGCGGTGGGAGGAACTCGGTGATGGGTACGACCTGCGGTTCCTCGTCGGGGAAGGTCAGTGTGAGACTGCCGCCCTCGCGCGCGTCGATCGCGACCCGGCAGGGGAACCACTGGCTGAGCGCCTCGTCGTCGGTCAGGGCGGTCCAGACCGCCGCCCTCGGGTGCGGATAGCGGCGGGTGAAGTGCAGGACGGGTGTGCCCGGTGTGCTCGTGTCGACACGGGCCTGGGTGGTCATGGCTGTGGCCCTTCGTTGGGATGCGTGGAGTCCAGGTAGTCGCCCAGTTCGTCCAGCCTGTTCGTCCAGAACGCCCGGTAGGGGCGCAGCCAGTCGTCCATCTCCCGCAGCGCGTCGGCCCGGAGGCGGTAGCGCCGCCCCTGCCGTTCGGCGGTCTCGGAGACCAACCCGGCGGTGCGCAGCACGCGCAGGTGCTTGGAGACGTTGGGCTGGCTCATCCCCAGCCCGGAGACCAGTTCCTTGACGAGGAGGCCCTCGCTCCGGCGCAGCGCGTCCAGGATGCGGCGTCGGCTGGGCTCGGCGAGGACGGCGAACAGGTCGGACATGGAGGCGAGTATTCCTCAGCAGTTATATAACTGTCAAGGCATGTAGAAGGGCGGGTCCCTGCCCTGCGCTCTTCGAGGAGGAGCGTCCCCACGACCGGGTCAGGTCACCGAGGGGACCGGCTGGGCCGGTGGGCGGGGGCGGCCGTGCCCCGGAGTCGTGAACGGCACCCTTCCCTCAGCCCACCCGGCCTCCCGTCCGTTCCGGGGACGTCGCCGTTCGGAGGCCCGTGCGCCCCGCCGCCGGTGCGCCGGAACCCGGCGGCGGGGCGCACGGAGCCGGTCAGTCGCTCAGCTCCGGTTTGCCGAACAGCACGGCGTAGCCGGAGGGCAGCTGGCTGAGGATGTGGTTGAGTTGGCCGCCGGTGATCCGGTGGGCCACGGTGGTGAGCACCGCGCTGGCGTCCCACTCGGCGGTCCGGGGTCTGGCGCCGGTGGCGGCGGCCACCCTGGTGAGGAACTCCTCGAGGCCGAAGGACTCCGCCTCCAGGAGTTCGCCCTGCCGTATCGCGTCGCCCAACTGGTCGGGCAGCTGCGCGACCAGGTGTTCGGCCCCGTTGGCCTGGAGACGGGGCGCCAGCACGCCGAGCACCGCGCGGCTGACCTTCTCGGCCTCGTCCCGGTCGGCGTACTCGCCCAGCTCACGGACCTCGTTCAGGAACTCGTCGTAGTGCATCCCGACCTCCTCACCACGTGTCGGCGGCTGTCCGGGTCCCCTGCCCACTCCCGGGGAAAGGGAATCTCCAGGGCCCGGCCCGAGTTCGGCGCGGCGCGCGCCCCGTCTGGTCACGTTCCCGTGGGGCGGACGTCCGACGGTGGCCGGCGGGGTACGGGGGAGAGGGCGTCGGTGTCCTCCCGGCCCCTCCGGAGCGCCGCGAGGACGGCGGGCACCATCGCCAGCAGCGCGAGCACGGCCAGGGCGGCGCCGGTCCACAGCGGTGCGCGCAGGCCGAAGGCGTCGATGCCCATGCCGCCCGCCCAGGAGCCGACCACCACGCCCAGGGTGATGAAGGAGGAGTGCGCCGTGTTGACCAGGGCGCGCGCGTTCCCGGCGCGCTGGACGCGGGTGACCATCGCCGGGTTCAGGGTGATGCCGACCAGGCCGATGCCCGCCATCGCCAGCAGCGCGGGGACCGGCAGGTCGGCGAAGAGGGCGAAGACTCCCAGGAACACCGTGTTGAGCGCGAGTCCGGCCACGATGACGGTCACGGTGTGGGACATGGCCATCCGGCCGACCACGATGGTGCCGATGACCGTCGCACCGCCGTAGCCGAGCAGCAGCAGCGGCACGGTGTCGCGCGGGAACCCGGTGACCTCGGTGAGGATCGGCGTGAAGTAGGAGAACGCCGCGAAGGTGGCGCCGATGATGAGCGTGGAGGTGGCCATCACGGCCCACAGGCGCGGTCTGCGGAACACCGCGAGTTCGGTGCGCGCTCCACCGGCCTCCGCGGGCTTCTCCAACCTGGGCAGGGCCACCAGGGTGGCCACCGCCACGGCCACGGTCAGCGCTCCCACCGCGACGAAGGCGGCCCGCCAGCCGAACTGGTTGCCCAGGAGCGTGGACAGCGGGAGTCCGAGCAGGGTTCCGACCATCAGGCCCTGGAGGGCCACGCCGGTGGCGCGTCCGCGCAGGTGCGGCGCGGTGACCTGGGCGACGGCCGACAGGGAGACGCCGAAGAAGGCGCCGGACGCCGCCCCGGTGACGACGCGCGCGAGGACCATGCTCCCGTAGGAGTCGGCCGCGGCGGCCAGGGTGTTGCCCGCGAGGAAGAGGGCGAACAGGACCAGGAGGGCGTGGTGGGTGCGCAACCGCAGCACCGCCAGGGTCGCCAGCGGGCCGCCGAACGCCATCGCCAGCGCGAACGCGGTGATGAGGTAGCCGACCTGGGGGATGGTGACCTCCAGGTCCTCGGCGATCTGCGGCATGAGGCCGCCGACGAGGAGTTCGCTGGTGACCATGGTGAAGATGCCGAGCGCCATGAGGTACACGGATCTGGGCAAGGGGCTTCCCCTTCTTTTTGGAATGTTAGATACAAAACGAAGGCGCACGAAGCGTCCGTGCCGGGCCGCGCTGCCGGAGGAGGCCGACGCGGTGGCGGGGCGGGGGTCAGTGCGTCAGGGTGTGAGGGCCTCGATTCCGGTCGACGCGATGCCCTCCAGCACCGTGCGCCCGGCCCCCGACTGGGCCGCGACCCTCATGCCCGACACGAGGGAGGTCACGTACCAGGCCAGGTCGCCGGGGTCGCGGTCGGCGGCGACGGAGCCGTCGAGCTGGCCGTCCATGAGGGCCAGGCGCAGGGAGGACAGGCGCTTGTCCAGGTCCGCCTCCACGACCCGGGCGACGTCCGGGTTGCGCGAGGCGATCGAGGTGATGGTGTTGACGGTGAAGCACCCGGCACCGCGCCCGCTCTCCCGGTTGGCCGTCTCTTCGTCCACGATCACGGCGAGCAGCGCTCGGACGCGTTCCAGGCCGCTGGCCGCGGGGGTGTCCAGGACGGTCGCCTGACGCGCGGTCATGGTGCTGACGTAGTACGACAGGGCTCGGCGGAACAGGTGCTCCTTGGAGTGGAAGGTGTTGTAGAGGCTGCTGCGGGTCAACCCGGTCACCCGGCACAGGTCGGCCGTGGAGGTCCCGTCGAAACCCTTGGCCCAGAACTCCTGGCAGACGGCCCGGATCACCCGCTCCTCGTCGAACTGGCGTGGTCTTCCCATGGGGGAGAGGGTAGCACCTTATGGACTGATTGATACATAAAATGTGCGCGCTACTCCGGGGCGGCGCGGAACCGGCGGTCGTGTGACTGTCGTCACCTACGCGTAGGGTGTGGGTTCCGTACGGCCGCGAACCCTCGCGGCACCACCCGGCGACCCGAGGGGATCTCCACGTGCGCCTGCTCTACGTCCTCGACGTCAACGACCTTCACACCGAGGCCGACTTCTGGTGCGCGGTGCTCGGCTTCGAACGCGAGGAGGGCCAGCACCCGACCTACCTCACGCTCAGGGACCCGGACGGGCGCTGGCCCAACCTCCTGCTCCAGAAGGTGCCCGAGCCCCGGTCCGGCAAGAACCGGATGCACCTGGACATGGTCGTGCCCGACGTGGCGGCGGAGATCGACCGGGTACGCGGCCTGGGCGCCCGGGTGCTGCGCCCGACCTTCGAGGAGGACGGGCACCTGCTGGCGGTCATGGCCGACCCCGAGGGAAACGAGTTCTGCGTGGTCCAGCAGCTCGACGGGGCCACGGGGGAGTAGCGGCGCACCCGCCGCGACGTCGACCGGGAGGGGTGGCGGCACAGGGGTCGGACCGGGTTCATGAGGAGCTCGCCTCTCGGCCCACCCGGCGCGGGCGCAGTCCGACGACGGCGATCACGGCCAGCCCGACGGTGATGGCGGCGCACACGTATCCCACGGTGGTGAAGGCGGAGCCGTAGGCCTCCCGCGCGGCGGTGAGAACGTCCCCGGCGACGTCCGGTGGCAGCCGAGAGGCCGCCTCCCCCGCGGAGCCGATGTCCTCCCGTGCCGCGACGACGGTGTCGGCGGGCAGGTCCGGGGGCAGCAGTTCCTCCACCCGCATCCGGTAGACGGCGGACGTCAGGCTGCCCATGGCCGCCACGCCCAGGGCGACACCGAGCTCCCCGCTGGTCTCCGTCAGGGCCGAGGCCGACCCGGCGCGCTCCTCGGGTGCGGACGCCACCACGAGGTCGGTGGTCAGTATCGTCGTCGGACTCAGCCCGAGCACGGCGAGCGCGCCCCCAGCCACCAGTATCCACAGCGGATCCCGTGTGCCGACCTGTGCGAGTACCACGTATCCGCCCAGGGAGAGCAGCGCGCCGCACGTGATCACCGCTGACGTTCCCCACCGGGCGGCCAGCGCGGGCGCGGTGAGGGAACCGGCGATCGCGGACAGGGCGATGGGCGCGGTCAGCATGCCCGCCCGCAGCGGGGACAATCCGGCGCCGGACTGGAGGAACTGCGGTACGAGGAAGTTCACCGAGGTGACGGTGAAGATCCCCACGACCAGGAGGGCGAGGGAGGCGCGGAAGGTCCGGGAGCGGAACAGCACCGGATCCACCAGCGGTGTCGCGAGGCTCCGCTGCCGACGCACGAACACGAACACGAGGAGCACACCGGCGGCGAGGACGGCGGTGTTCAGCGGGCTCGTCCCGGAGGCGGCCAACTCCTTGAGGCCGTGGACGACGCCGAGCACCGCTCCGATCGACAGCGCCACGCTCACCAGGTCGATCCGCGTCGCGGACGGGTCGCGGCTCTCCGGCAACAGCACGGGGCCGAGCAGCACCACGACCACCATGACCGGTACGGCCAGCATGAACACCGATCCCCACCAGAACGCCTCCAACAGGACGCCGCCGATGAGCGGTCCCAGGGCGAACCCGGCGGAGAAGACCGTCATCCACACCGCGACCGCGGTCGTGCGCTGGCGGTCGTCGCGAAACATCGTCCGGATGAGCGCGAGCGTGGACGGCATCAGGGTGGACCCGGCGGCGCCGAGGGCGGCACGCGCGGCGATGAGCGACGTCGGGCTGCTCGCCAGCGCCGCCCACAGCGAGGCGGCGGCGAACAGGACCGACCCGGTGAGCAGCAGCCGCCTGCGCCCGATGCGGTCGCCGACCGAGCCCATGGTGACGAGCAGACCGGCGATCATGAAGCCGTAGACGTCCATGGCCCACAGCCACTGGGTCGGGCTGGGTTCCAGGTCGGCGCTGATGTGCGGCCCTGCCAGGAACAGGACGCTCGCGTCGATGGCCAGTACGAACAGCGGCAGGGCGAGCAGGCCGAGCCCGAGCCACTGGCGTCGACCCGCGCGTGGCGGTACGTCCGCGACCATGCTTGGTCTCCGTTTCCAATTAAGATACGGTACGGACCGAATCGAAATTGATCCTAGGCAGGGGAGGGGAGGACGTCAATGGGTGGGAGTTCCGGCGGAGGCGGGCGGCCACGCGACGTGAACATCGACACGGCGGTCCTGGACACCGTGTCCGACCTCCTGGAGGAGGGCGGCTACCGGGGCCTGGCGATCGAACGGGTGGCCAGGCGGGCGGGGGTGAGCAAGGCGGCCGTCTACCGGCGGTGGCCCAACCGGCAGCTGCTCGTACTCGCCGAGTTGGAGCGGCGCATGGGACGGGTGGAACCGCCGAACAGCGGCTGCACCCTGTGCGACCTGGACGAGGCCCTGTCCCTGTTCGCGCGCACCTTCACCTGCATGGGGCCGGAGTTCCTCAGTCCGCTGCTCGCCGACTGCTCGGGCGACGCCGAACTGCACCGCAGGTTCATGGACACCCTCTTCACGCCTCCTCGGGAAGCGGTGCGTGATGCCCTCGAACGGGCGCGCGATCGCGGAGATCTGCGGGACGACGTCGACCTCACCCTGGCGGTCGACACCCTGGCCTCCCTGGTCCACTATCGACTGCTCTTCGGGCACGCGCCGGTGGACGGGGAGGAGATCTCCCGTGCGGTCGCGACCCTGTTGCGAGGGCTGGCGCGGGACTTCTCCGTGCTGGAGGCGGAGGCCGGGCATGACGGCGGCGACGGGACCGCGCGGGCGGGCCGATCCCCGCTGTGATCCTCCCAGCCGTGACGCTCCGGTCATGTGTGCGGCCGGGGCAGGGGGGTAGCGCCCGCTGTAGGACCCGTAAGCGCCGGTGAGCTGCGGGAACGCGTGCGATCGCGTGTCCCGGGGCGACCGGCTGGTCCGGCCCGTCCGGGGAACCGGGCGGGCGGTTCATCCCGCGGGGTTCCGGGGCAGCGCCCCGGAGCCCGGCGGTACGGGCTCCGGGCACCGCGAGGACGCGACGGGGGTGAGGGACGTGTTCCGAGACCGGCGAGACGCGGGCGAACGGCTGGCCCGCGTGGTTCGGGCGCAACTGGGCCCGAACCCGCTCGTGCTGGCGATGCCGCGCGGCGGGGTCCCCGTGGCCGAGCGCGTCGCCGAGGCCGTCGGGGTACCGCTGGACGTCGTGGTCGTGCGCAAGATCGGCGCGCCCGGAAGCCCGGAGACGGCGATCGGGGCGGTCACGGCCGACGACCCTCCTCTGTTCGACCAGAGGGCACTGGACCTGCTGGGAATCCCGGAGGAGCGCCTGGCCGACATGGCCGAGGAGCAGCGGGAGGAGGCGCGGCGACGTGTGCGGGCCTACCGGGGGGACGCCCCCGAAGCGGAGGTGACCGGGCGCGACGTCGTGGTGATCGACGACGGCCTGGCGACCGGAATGAGCGCGCGGGCGGCGCTGACCGCGGTGCGTTCCCGGCGTCCCGCGTCCGTCGTGCTGGCCGTTCCCGTGGGCTCCCCGAACGCGGTGCACGCGCTCGCCGACGTGTCCGACCGCGTCATCTGCCTGGAGACGCCTCCTGACTTCGGCGCGGTCAGTCTGTGGTACGAGGAGTTCCCGCAGGTCACCGATGACGAGGTGCGCGAGCTGATGGCACGGCGCCCCGGCGGCCCCGACGGATCCGGAGGGGCCCCTCCCGGCTGACCCCCCGACCACCACCGTGCCCCGGCGGACGGTGGACACCGCGGGTCCGAGGACCCGCGCCCGGACGCCCGGCCCCGACGAAGGGAGATCACCATGACCGCCGTCGACGTGACGGTACGCACCCCGGACGCGCGGCTCGACGGGCAGCTGGCCATGTTCCCCGGAGCGACCGCGGTCGTGGCCTTCGCCCACGGCAGCGGAAGCTCACGGCACAGCCCGCGCAACCAGGCCGTGGCCGACGAGCTCCGCCGGACGGGCGTCGCCACGCTCCTGTTCGACCTGCTGACCCCGGAGGAGGAGCGCACCGACAACGTGACCGGGCGGCAGCGCTTCGACATCGACCTGCTTACCAGGCGCCTCACCGGTGCGGTGGAGTGGCTTGCCGCCCAGGAGAGCACCGCGGGGGTGCCCATCGGCCTGTTCGGCGCCAGCACCGGAGCCGCCGCGGCGCTGCGGACGGCGGCCGAGCGCCCGGAGATGGTCTCGGCGGTCGTCTCGCGCGGTGGCCGTCCCGACCTCGCGGGCACGCGGGCGCTCCAGCTGGTGCGGGCCCCGACGCTGCTCATCGTCGGAGGGGCGGACACCGACGTCCTCCGGCTCAACGAGGAGGCGGCCGACTGGCTCGGAGGGCCCAGCCGGGTCCACGTCGTCCCCCGCGCCACCCACCTGTTCGAGGAGGAGGGGGCCCTGGAGGAGGTGGCCGACGCCGCCTCCGGCTGGTTCGCGGGCATCCTCGGCGAGCGGGAGAGGTGAACGTGCCGCCCCCGATCCCGAACTGGGAGGACTGAGATGGTGACGGACGGACGGCGGATCGACCCGGACGCGGTCCTGCCACTGACCGGGCCGAGGTCGCTGGACCCGCTCGTGGAACGGATCGGCGACGCGCGGTACGTGCTGCTGGGCGAGGCCTCGCACGGCACCGCCGAGTTCTACCGCTGGCGCGCGGAACTGACCCGGCGCCTGATCGACGAGGAGGGGTTCTCCTTCGTCGCCGTGGAGGGGGACTGGCCGGACTGCCAGGCGCTGCACTGCGGTGTCGTGGGCGCGCCGGGAGCCCCCGGGGACCCGAAGGAGATCCTGGAGGGTTTCCACAGGTGGCCGCAGTGGATGTGGGCCAACACCGAGGTGGTGGAGTTCGCGCGGTGGCTGCGCGAGCACAACCTCCGACTCCCGGAGGAGCGGCGCGCGGGGTTCTTCGGTCTGGACGTGTACAGCCTGTGGGAGTCGCTGTACGCGGTGCTGGAGTGGCTGCGCGAGAACATGCCGGAACAGGTGGGACCGGCACTGAGGGCCTACCGGTGCTTCGAACCCTACGGGGAGGATCCCCAGTCCTACGCCCACGCGACGCGGCTGGTGCCCGAGAGCTGTGAGGCGGAGGTCGTCGACCTGCTGGCCGGGCTGCGCGGTCAGGTGGGGGGACCCACCGACGACGGCCTGGCCGACTTCGCGGCGCGCCAGAACGCCGAGGTGCTCGCGGGCGCCGAGCGGTACTACCGGTCGATGGTGCGCGGGGGCGCCGAGTCGTGGAACGTCCGCGACCACCACATGGCCGACACGCTCGACCGGCTCATGGCGCACCACGGCCCCGACGCCAGGGCGATCGTGTGGGAGCACAACACCCACGTCGGCGACGCGCGTGCGACCGACATGTCCGCCGCGGGCCTGGTCAACGTGGGGCAGTTGGTGCGCGAGCGGCACGAGGAGGAGGGGGTCGTCATCGTCGGTTTCGGTACCTACGAGGGCAGGGTGACGGCGGCCCGGGAGTGGGGCGAGACCCCGGAACCGATGCCGGTCTCCGCGGCGCGTGAAGGGAGCGTCGAGGACCTGTTGCACGGCGCCGTCCAGGGGGACGCGGGCCTGTTGATCCTCACGGGTGAGGAGGCCAACGATCCGTTCGGGGACGAGATCCTCCCGCACCGCGCCATCGGGGTCGTCTACCACCCCGGTCGTGACCGGCGGAGGAACTACGTCCCGACCGTTCTGGGGGAGCGCTACGACGCCTTCGTGTTCGTCGACCACACCCACGCGCTCACCCCGCTGCACTCGGTCGAACGGGACTCGGGTGAGGAGGAGACCTGGCCCACCGGCCAGTGACCGGACCGCGTCTTTCCGGGTCAGGTGCCACCAGTGAGCGGGGTCCCGCCCGCTGCTAGGTTGTCCGCGGACATAACGGACGGTGCGGCCGTGGGGACACGGCACGGCCGTATCCCGAGCGCGGACCGGAGGCGGGGCGGAAGTGGACGGGACGGCACGGCCGTGGAACAGACGTGTACGGAACGCCCTGGCGTGGCTCGGCGCGGGACTGCTCGTCGGCGCCCTCGCCCTGGCCGTCGTCACGGTGGTCGTGACCTGGGGTCAGTACGAGGACGGCCTGCTGGAGGAGGTCGACGGCTGGTGGATGTTCTCGGTCATCATCGCCTCGTTGGTCCTGTACTTCGGTATCCGGTGGGGGCCTCCCGCGTTTTCCCTGGTCGCCGACGACGAGTACGAGTGGAGCTACCTCTTCTGGATCTCCCTGTTCTCCCTCGTGGGCCCCATCCTCGTCTACGTCGGCTTTCCCGGGCACTCCTTCGCGACGACCGCGGACGGAGCCCGGGAGTACGACCCCTCGCCCGCGGCGGCCAGTATGTGGCTCGTCGTTTGCATGGTCGCCCTGGGCTGCCTGCTCATGCTGCCGTCCGCGCGCCCGCCCAGGCTCCGCCCCTTCAGGGTCTCGCTGTCCTTCGCCACAGCGGGTGTTCTCGCGGTCGTACTGGTCACCGGGTTGGTGTCGATGGTCGCGTTCCCCCGGGAGCCGCACACCGTCGCGGGGGAGATGGGGGAACCGGCATCGGTCCCGGAGTCGGTCAGCCGCGTGGGCTGGAGTTGGTCGCCTCCGCTGGGAGTGGGTGTCGAGGAGGTACGCGCCGGTACCCACGGGCCCCTCGTGCTGCTCGAAGACGGAGTCGTCTCCCTGGACGGGCCCACCGGAGAGGAACTGTGGTCCTTCCGGCGTCCGCGCGACTGGGACAGGAACGTGTGGGTCGACGACGAGCACGTGTACGTGCGCTATGCCCAGGGCGACCCGCCGCCGGAAGAGGAGACCGAAACCGACGCGGGGCCGGTTGAGCGGACGACGGTGGTGCTCGACATCGCGACCGGGGAGGTCCTCGATGAGTTCACAGCTCTCGAACCGGACGAGGGAAGGCTCGTCGCGGTGACGCCCGAGGCCCGGATCGAGCGGTTCGTGACCTACCCCGGAGGCGAAGTCGTGCTGAGGGGGAGCTCCCTGGACGGCGACGGGAAGCTGTGGTCGCGCACGCTGGTGACACCTGGCGAGGGCCAGATGTGTCGCCACGACGACCCCCGACGGTATGGGAACCTCCTGGTCACTCTGCACGGGTGCGCGTCCGGGCTGTGGGAGGAGCGGGGGTACGTGCCCTTCCGTGACGTCTTCCTGCTCCAGCAGGATCCTGTGGAGGCCACGGTCACCGCCGTGGACGTCACCACCGGTGAGGAGGCCTGGCGGCACGAGTGGGTGACCGAGCCGGAGGAGTGGCCGGCCGACCTGGTCGGAGGTCACTCCCCGGTCGGAGACGGTACCCCGGTGATCGCGCTGGAGCGGTGGGACGGAGACCCGGAACTGCTCCTGCTCGACGCCGCCACCGGGGAGCGGCTCGACCACCTGCCTGACTTCATGCTCGACGAGGACGGGACCAGATCCGAGGACTACGGGGGCGTGGTGCGGATCGACACCGAGGGCAGCGTGGTCCACGAGATCCCCGGCTACGGTGCGCTCATCCACCGCGCCGACGCCTCCGGCGAGATCACCGCGACGGCGGACCTGGGCGATATCAACGCTGAGACCGCGGTGGACGACATCGTCGCGCTGGAGGACATGGCGCTCATCCCGCGCATGCGAGATCCCTACGACCTGGAGGACCAACAGACCAAGGTGGCGGTCGCACCCTTCGGGGAGACGGTGACCTGGGACACGGTCCAGTGGCTCGACCCCGACGGGCGGTTCCTGGTCGACATGCTCGCGGTTCCCGGCGCGGTCGTCGTACACACGGACGGTGACTACGAGGAGCCCCTCGTGGAGGGCCTGGTGCCCTGACGGAGGCCGTGCGCGTGCCGGACGGCGGTTCGAGCGCACCGCCGAATGCGATACAGTTTCACCTGTTGGCGACGCCGGGGACGGCGCCGCTCAGCGGACGGGACGTAGCGCAGTTTGGTAGCGCACTTGACTGGGGGTCAAGGGGTCGTGGGTTCAAATCCCGCCGTCCCGACAGAGAAGCAGCGGTTCGGCGAGGGGTCCACCTGAGGGTGGGCCCCTCGCCGTTTCTCCTGCGGGGCGGAAACGGGCCGTGCCCGGGGCACGGCCCGTCTCACACCACCGTCAGAAGTCCACCTGTCAGAGGCCCACCATCGCCATTCCGGCGGCGTTGTACCGGTCCCCCCGAACGCCCACCCGCGCGGCGAGCGCGTCCAGGTCGGCGACCTCGTCGGCCGAGAGCGCCACCCGTGTGGCGCCGGAGTTCTCCTCGACCCGGCCGCGGCGGCGCGTGCCGGGGATCGGCACGATCCACGACTGCTGGGCGAGCAGCCAGGCGAGCGCCACCTGCCCCGGCGTGGCGTTCCTCGCCTCGGCGAGGGCGCGGACGTGCCCCACCAGGGCCTCGTTGGCGTCGATGTTGTCGGCGGCGAACCGCGGGATGGTGGACCTGACGTCACCCTTGGTGAACTCGGTCGAGGCGCCCACGGTGCCGGTCAGGAAGCCCTTGCCGAGCGGGCTGAAGGGGACGAACCCGATACCGAGTTCGCCACAGATCGGCAGCACCTCCGGTTCGGGGTCGCGGGTCCACAGCGAGTACTCGCTCTGCACCGCCGTGACCGGATGGACGGCGTGGGCCCGGCGGATCGTCCCGGCGCCCGCCTCCGACAGCCCGAAGTGGCGTACCTTGCCGGCCTCGACGAGTTCGCCGACCGTTCCCGCGACGTCCTCGATCGGCACGTCGGGGTCGACCCGGTGCTGGTAGAAGAGGTCGAGCACGTCGGTGCCGAGCCGCCGCAGCGACTCGTCCGCGACCCGCCTGATCTGCTCGGGCCGGGAGTCGGTTCCGACCATTCCGCCGTCCCGGATGTCCCAGCCGAACTTGGTGGCGATCACGACCCGGTCGCGCAGCGGCGCCAGCGCCTCGCCGACGAGTTCCTCGTTGACGTAGGGCCCGTAGACCTCGGCGGTGTCGAGGAAGGTGACGCCCTCCTCCTCGACGGCGTACCGGATCACGCCGACCATCTCGTCGCGGTCACCCGGGTTGGGACCGTAGCTCTGCGACATGCCCATGCAGCCCAGACCGACGGCGGAGACCTCCAGGCCCTGACCGAGCGTACGTGTGTGCATCTGGTGCCTCCTCAGGCCTCGGGGATCTCGACGCCGAAGTTCTCACGGGTGACGTCGGCGGGCTCCGGGCCGCCGCGCACACCGGTGTCCAGGGCGTCGATGACGGTGAGCTGCTCTTCGGTGAGCTCGAAGCCGAACACGTCGAAGTTCTCCGTGATCCGCGACGGCGTCACCGACTTCGGGATCACCTGGCGGCCCTGCTGGATGTGCCAGCGCAGCATCACCTGCGCGGGCGTCTTGTCGTGCGCGGCCGCGATCTCGCCGATCACCGGATCCTCCAGCGTGGACCCCTTCGACCCGTCGCGGTAGAACGTGATGCCGCCGATCGGGGACCAGGCCTGGTTGAGGATGCCGTGCTCGCCGTCGTACGCCAACAGCCCGGACTGCCGGAAGTAGGGGTGGACCTCGATCTGGTTGACCGCGGGCACGACCTCGGTTTCGCCGAACAGCCGGTCGAGGTGCTCGGGCATGAAGTTCGAGACGCCGATCGCGCGCACCCCGCCGTCGGCGAGGAGCTTCTCCAGGGCCCTGTAGGCCTGGACGGTGCGCTCGAACTCCCCGGGCAGCGCCTGGTGCAGGATCAGCAGGTCGAGCTGCTCGACGCCGAGCTTTCCGACGGACTTGTCGAAGGCGTGCAGGGTCTCGTCGTAGCCGTAGTCGGTGATCCAGACCTTGGTCTCCAGGAAGACCTCCGAGCGGTCGAGGCCGGAACGGCGGACCGCCTCACCCACCTCGCGCTCGTTGCCGTAGGCCGCGGCGGTGTCGATGTGCCGGTACCCGGTCGACAACGCCGCCTCGACGGCCGTGACGGTCTGCTCCGGCGGGGTCTGGAAGACGCCGTAACCGAGGACCGGCATCTCCACGCCGTTGTTCAGGGTGACGCTTGGAATGCTCATGTCCCCACGCTAGGCCGGTCGCGGCCCGAGGGGGAGGCACGCTTGTTCGGGGTAACGGCAGTACCTCCCACCCCGCGCGGGGCACGCCTACCGTGGGGGTATGGGAACGATGGACCTGCGCAGCGAGATTCGTGAATTCCTGAGCTCGCGGCGGGCTCGCATCACCCCGGACCAGGCGGGCCTTCCGGCGTACGGCGGCAACCGCCGCGTCAAGGGCCTGCGCCGCGAGGAGGTGGCGATGCTCGCGGGCGTCTCGGTGGACTACTACGTGCGCATGGAGCGGGGCAGTCTGGCCGGAGCCTCCGAAAGCGTGCTCGACGCCCTGGCCTCCGCGCTGATGCTGGACGAGGCCGAGCGCGACCACCTGTTCGCGCTCGCCCGGGAGTCGGGAACACGCGGCGGTCGCCGGGGGCGTGGCGCCCCGACGACCATCCGGCCGGTGCTGCACCAGGTTCTCGACGCGATCACCGAAGCACCGGCCTGGATCCGCAACGGCCGTCACGACGTGCTGGCGATGAACCGGCTCGCCCGGGCCCTGTACTCCCCGGTACTCGCCGACCCGCGACGTCCGGCGAACACCGCCAGGTTCGTCTACCTCGACCCCGAGGCGGCCAGGGAGTTCTTCGTCGACTACGACCGGATCGCCAACGACGCCGCCGCGATGCTGCGCCTGGAGGCGGGCCGCAATCCGCACGACAGGGCGCTCATCGCGCTGGTCGGTGAGCTCTCGACCCGGAGCGAGCTGTTCCGGCAGCGGTGGGCCTCCCAGGACGTGCGTTTCCACCGCTCCGGACACAAGCGGCTGCGCCACCCGGCCGTCGGCCAGCTCGACCTCGACTTCGAGGCGATGGAACTCCCCTCCGAGCCCGGTCTACAGCTCAACGTCTACACCGCGCCCGCCGACTCCCCGGCGGCCGACGGCCTCAAGCTACTGGCCTCGTGGGCCGCCAGCCAGGAGCGGCTCCCCACCGAACAGGCCTCGACCGCTCACTGACGCGGCGCCCGGCCCACTCGGTCTTCCAGGGGTGGCGGAGGGCGTGCCACACTCGTGGAGTGACCGAGCCCGAGGCAGTTCCCCCCAGGGGCGGTGTCCTACCGACGCGCCCGATTCTTGGCGGTTTCCACCCCGACCCCACGGTGTGCCGTGTCGACGACGTGTTCTACCTGGCGTGTTCGAGTTTCGAGTACGCGCCGGGGGTCCCGCTGCTTCGGTCCGCGGATCTCGTGAACTGGGAGCTGATCGGTGCGGTGATGGACCGGCCCTCCCAGCTGGTGCTGCCCGACGCCGCGCCGTCCGGAGGCGTGTACGCCCCGACCCTGCGCCACCATGACGGCACCTTCTTCCTCGTGACGACCAACGTCTCCGACGGGCCCGGACACCTGCTGATGACGGCGACCGACCCCAGCGGACCGTGGTCCGACCCGGTCCGGATCCGCGGCGCGGGCGGGATCGACCCGGACCTGGTGTGGGACGAGGACGGCCGGTGCCTCCTCACGTGGTCGGACGGCGGGATACGCCAGGCCGCCCTCGACCCGGCCACCGGTGAACTCCTGTCCGAACCGCGCCAGCTGTGGAGCGGAACCGGGGGTAGGGATCCCGAGGGACCGCACCTCTACCGGGTCGGGCGTTGGTGGTACCTGCTGGTCGCCGAGGGCGGCACCGGCCCCGGCCACGCCGTGACGATCGCCCGGGGGCCCTCGCCCGAGGGACCGTTCGAGGCCTGCCCGCACAACCCCCTGCTGACCGCCAGGGGCACGCCGGGGCCGGTGCAGAACACCGGCCACGCCGACCTGGTCGAACGGCCCGACGGGTCGTGGGCGATGGTGTTCCTGGGGGTGCGTCCCTCGGGCTCCTTCCCCGGATGGCACGTGCTGGGCAGGGAGACGTTCGCCGTCGACGTCGCCTGGCGGGACGGCTGGCCCGTGGTCACCGGGCCGATCGAACCGGAGGCGCGTCCCCCGGCGCGGTCGGTGTTGGGGGAGGGGGCGCCCGGCCCCGAGTGGGTCGGCGCCGGTGTCTTCCCCGACCGGGTGCTGCGGTGGTCGCGGGACCGGTGGCGGATGTCGTCCGGTGGAACCGGCCGGGTGTTCGTCGGCCGCCGCCAGGAGCACACGACCATGACCGCCCGGGCCGGGATCGAGGCGGACCGGGGCGCGGGCGCCCTGGAGATCCGTGTCGACCCGGGACACAGGATCGCCCTGGAGGCCGAGGGCGGGCGGGTGCGCGCCGTCGCGTGCGCCGGGCCGCTCGTCACCGTGCTCGGGGAGGCGCCCCTGACTGCGGACACGGTGCTCGAACTGCGGGTGGTCGCGTCAACGGCGCCCGAGTACAGCCGCGAACGGGGTCCGGACGTGATCGTCGCCGCGGTCCGCACCCCCGAGGGGACCACCGAGTTGGCCCGGCTGGACGGACGTTACCTGTCGACCGAGGTCGCCGGTGGGTTCACCGGCCGCATGGTCGGGGTGAGTTGCGCCTCGGGTGGGATCGGTGTGCGTTTCGTCGAGTACCGAGGTGACGCCTGACAGGACCGGGAGGGGTTTTCGGCGGCTTGGCCCGTTCCCGGCAACGGCGCCGGACCCGGAGCGGCGTACCGGCCGCTCCGTCAGGGGCGGGCCCCGGACGGGAACAGGGGGGCCAGGACCCGGGCGACCTCCTCCACCCCTCTGGGCGGCCTGTCGCGAACCGCCGGGACCTCACGCAGCAGGGCACTGCCGAGGCAGGTGTTCTCGGGTCGGGACGCGTACCTGCTCTCGGCCCGCGGCACGGCGCGCACGAGCGAACGCGGGGCCCCGAGCGCGTCGGCGATCGTTCCCGCCCACGCGGCCCGGCTCACCCGTTCGGGGCCTCCCAGGTGCAGAAGCGGGTGAGGGGGCGGGACACCCGGCTCCAGCAGCGCGCCGACTACCCGGGCCACGTCGTCCACGTGTACGGGGGTGGTCCACTGGTCCGTCGGCGCCAGCACCGTGCGCCCACGGGCAAGGCGGTGGGCACACGCGGAGAAGAAGTTGAGCCACTTGTCCGTGTCCGGGGGCTCGTATCCGTACACGAGGCTGACCCGGAGCACGCTTCCGTCACGGGCGGCCGTGCGCAAAGCTCCCTCCGCGTTCGCCTTGGCCCTTCCGTATCCGCTGACCGGGCGGACGGGCGTCTCCTCCGTGGGATTTCGGTCGGTTCCGTCGAAGACGCTGTCCGTGGAGATGAGCAGCGGCCGGGTACCCGGGGCCGCGAGGGCGATGTTGGCGGTGATCGCCCCGTGGAGTGCCCGGGCCCGCGCCGGGTGCCGTGCGCACCAGGTGGCGTCGGAGGGGCCGTGCACCAGGACGGTCCGGTCCGGAGCGAACCCCTCCGCCGTGCGCAGGCAGGCGTCCCGGTCCGTCGCGTCCAGGGGCAACCACGTCCGGCTGGGGTACCGGGCCCCCTGGCGAGGGGGGCGCCGGGACGCGAGGGCGACGTTCCAGCCGTCGTCGGTGAGGGTGTCGGCGAGGGCGCGGCCGAGAAAACCGCTTCCCACGATCAGGGCCCGGGGTGTCGTCATCGCCTCTCCTCCAGGATCCTGGCCATGCCGACCAGCGAGTGGGCGTCGTCCTCACAGCCGAGGGAGACCATGGTGCCGATCTCCGTCGTGTCGACCCCGAAGCAGCCCTGCCGGGACAGTTCCTCCACCAGGAGGTCGCGGTAGGGCTTCCCGACCGCCAGGGCGAAACCGCCGATGATCACGTGGCGTCGCACCCCGGTGGAGGTGAACACCGCGCCGACGGCCGACGCGAGGTGGGCGAGGCTGTTCCGGAGGATCCCCACGGAGAAGGGGTCGCCCGCGTGCACGGCCGTCACCAGGGCCGGGTTGTCGATGCTGTCGGGGCCTGACCGGCACAGGTCCCCCAGCCCGGACGAGGCGAAGGCCTCCGGCCGACGGGCCGCCTCCCCGCGTGCGGAGGCCAGCACACCGCGGCCGGAGGACAGGGCGCCGAGGTGTCCCCGCGCGCCGCAGTTGCACAGGGGCGCCTCGGCCGACGTGTCGCACACCCAGTGCCCCATCTCGCCTCCGTGGCCGTCCGGGTGCACCAGCACCCCGCCGTCGCGGAAGACCTTGTTGCCGATCCCCGAACTGACGGTCCACAGGCAGAACGGCTCCCGTTCGACGGCGGAGTAGCGCCAGGCCGCCGCCGTGAGGTCGTTGACCACCGTGACGGGGACCTGTAGCCGCTCCTCGACCAGCTCGCCCAGGGGGAGGGGGAGGCCTCCCTCCCCCCACACGGTCGGGGCGGCCGTGACCAGCCCGTCGGCGGTGACGGGCCCGGCGAAGGCGATGCCGACCCGCTCCAGGGAACCCGGGCACAGCTCTCGCACCTCGTGGACGATCTGGTCCACGACGCGCTTCTGGAGGACGTCGACGGGGGCGTGGGGGGCCGACTCCAGTCCCGCGGTGCGGACCCGGTGTACGCGGCTCGGCGGTCGGACGCCGTCGGTGCCGGTGGCCACGCGCAGGGTCGTGCCGCCCACGTCCACCACGGCGGTGCTGTCGGGATGAGGACTCATCATGTCCTTTCGGTGTGTTCCTCTGCCACGGCGACCTCGAAGACCAGGATCTCCAGGTCCTCGGTCCCGTCGTTGACCAGGCCGTGCTCCCCGAACGGGCGGTTGACGACCACGTCGCCGCGACCGACGCGCACGTCGGCTCCGTCGACGTGCATCACCCCGCCGCCGCGCAGGACGACGTAGGTCTCCCGGTCGCTCCCGTGCCGGTGCCTGCCGATGGACACCCCTGGCGGCAGGACGGCCACGTCGATGTGCGTGACGGCACCGGCCGTCGGCGGCGCGGCGTGGAAGCGGTGTGCCAGGACGGTGCCCGCGCCGCCGTGGTCGTGCGGTTTCTCGCCGAGCAGGTCGCGGTGGAGGTTGCCGAACGCGTTCACCGTGCCAACTCCCGTGCTCCGTTCGCGGCCTCGGCCGTTCCCCGTTCCTCCAGCTCGGCCAGGGCCGCCGTGAGGAGCCGCTCCGGTACGTCCTCGCGGTTCTCCAGGAAGGCGCCCGAGCCGAGGGCGGAGGGTACGACGAGGTTCAGACGGCCACCCCTGCGCTGCCAGGCGGTCCGCACCGCGTCCGCCATGAGTTCGGGGGTGCATGTGCTCCGGTCGTACAGGGGGAGCCCCAACCGCCTGATCAGGTCCAACGCGCGTTCGCACTCGTCCGCGCGGAGCAGCCCCAGGTGCCGGGCGATCAGGCAGGAGAGGGCCATGTCGACGGCGACGGCCTCCCCGTGCCTGAGGCGGTGCCCTCCGGCGGTCTCGATCACCGGGCTGAACGTGTGGCCGAAGTCCACCAGCCGTGCGAGGTCGTGCTCCCGGAGGTTGGGGCACAACTGCTCCATCATGAGGCGCATGGACGCGCGCATGACGCGGGTCTCGGTCTGACCGGCCGCGTCGCCGCGCAGGAACACGTCCGGGCACCGTTCCAGGGCCGTCAGGAGTTCGGGGTCCAGGACCATCGCCAGCTTCGCGATCTCCGCCAACCCGCACCTGATCTCGCGCTCGGGCAGACTCGCCAGCAGTCCCTGGTCGCACAGGGACGCGTGAGGCGGGTGGTAGGTGCCTAGCATGTTCTTCGCGCCCAAGGCGTTGACCCCGGTCTTGACCCCGACCCCGACGTCCACCTGGCCGACCAGGGTCGTGTTGACCCGGGCGTGGCGCACACCCCGGGCGTACACGGACGCCGCGAAACCGACGACGTCCGCGAGGACGCCGCCGCCCACCGCCAGCATCACGCCGTTACGGTCGAGGCCGGACCGCCTGGCGACCTCGCACACCCGCTCGGCCGAGGCCAGAGTCTTGTTGCGCTCTCCCGTCGGCAGGACGGTGAGGCTCCAGTCCGAGGTGCCCATGTGCGTTCCGAGGTAGGTCCGCAGACGGTGGCCGTAGAGCCGCTCGACGTTCGGGCTGACGAACGCGACGGTCCTGCGCCCCTCCAGCCTCTCGGCCAGAAGGGTGTTCTCCGGCGCGAGGACGTCGTCCACCAGGTCCACCCGGTACGTCGTGCCGTCGGGGGCGAGCAGGTCGAAACCACCGGTGTCCTCACGGACCCCCGGCATGGTGTCACTCCGCACGGAGGAGGGAGTCAGCATCTCTTTCCTTCCCAACGCTGTGGGGATCGAGGTCGGCGAACACTTCGGCGATCCTCCGGAGGAGGGGCACCGAGGGAAGTTCGTCCAGCGGTACGGGGCGCCCCCGGGGATCGGCTACGGGCAGCCGCCAGTTGGGGTGGACGGTCGCGGTTCCCGGGAGATTCTGGGGTCTGCGGTCGCCGACCGCGTCGGGCAGCCAGACACCGAGCATCAGGGCCGGGGTCAGGCGCAGGAACCGGTGCAGCGCGAGCACCGCCTCCTCGTCGCCCACGTGGAGCGGTTCGGTGATCAGGCCCAGGCGCGACAGCTCCAGGAGCCAGGCGTCGCGTTCGGCCGCCGCGTCGGCGGCCTCCCGTTCCTCCGGCCGGGTGAGTAGCCCGAGTTCGGCGCGGATTCTGACGTGCTCTCCGCTCAGCCACGCCGCGGTCGTCGGCAGGTCGTGCGTGGTGAGCGTCGCGAGGCAGCGCCGACGCCACCGCTCGGGAGACAGCGGCCTTCGGTCCCGCTTCGCATGGTCCGCGAACTCGAAACGTTGGACGGAGGTGCCCAGGAAGCCCCGCCGGTCCAGTTCCTCGCCCACCCAGGGCTCGACCGTGCCGAGGTCCTCCCCGATCACACCCGCGTCGGCCCGGTGGGCCTCCAGCGCGAGCGCGCCGAGCATGCCCTCGTGGTCGTAGCGGACGTAGGTTCCCTCCGAGGGGCGACATCCCTGGGGGATCCACCAGAGCCGGAACAGGCCCATCACGTGGTCCACCCGTAGGGCGCCGGAGTGGCGCAGAGCGGAGCGCAGCAGCCCGGCGAACGGTTCGTAGGCGGCCTCGGCCAGAGCCTCCGGAAGCCAGGGGGGCTGGCCCCAGTCCTGCCCGTGGCGGTTGAAGTCGTCGGGCGGGGCGCCGACGCTCACCCCGGAGGCGATGCTCGCCTGCTCCATCCAGGTGTCCGCTCCCTCCGGGGCGACACCCACGGCCAGGTCGTGCACGAGTCCGACGCGCATGCCCGCGTCGAGGGCCCCGCGCTGCGCTCCGGCCAGCTGTTCGTCGGTGACCCACACCGCCCACATGTGGAAGTCGACGCGCTCCCGCAGTGCCTCGCGGGCACGGGACACGGAGGGCGAACGCGGGTCGCGCAGCTCGGCGGGCCAGGAGCGCCACGCGCCGCCGTGCACCTCGGCCAGGGCGCACCAGGTCGCGAAGTCCTCCAGAGCCCCTCCCTCTGCGCGGGAGAACTCCCCGAACGCCTCCCCGCGAGCGGGTGTGCGCGCACGTGCCCGGTGGAGCAGCCGGAGGGCACGAAGCTTGCGGTCTCGTACGGTGCCGCGGTCGATGAGCGCGGAGCCGTCCAGCACCGCTGCGTTGTCGGCGCGTGCACGTGTGGCCAGGGCGTCGACCTCCTCGCGCTCGGCGGCGGAGAGGCTCCGGTACTCGGGGACGTCCTCCACACGGACGTGCATGGGGTCGGCGAAGCGACGGGAACTCGGCCGGTATGGGGAGGGGTCGGCGAGCAGGCTCGGGTCGGTGGCGTGGAGCGGACCGAGCTGGACGAAGTCCGCGCCCAGGTCGGAGCCGGACCAGCGGGCCAGGGTGGTGAGGTCGGACAGGTCGCCCATCCCCCACGACCTCCGCGAGAGCAGGGAGTACAGCTGCACCGTGAGGCCCCAGGTACGCCGGTCCGGAACGCGGACGCGGTCGGGTACGGCCAGCAGGTGTCCGCTGGAGGCCGAGTCAGGACCCTGGACGCGCAGTCCGTGGCGTCCGTGGGGCAGCGGCCCAACGCCGTACCGGAGCCGCCCGGCTCGGTGCTCGGAACCGGAGGGCGCCAACTCGCGTCGGCCGCCGTCCTCCAACACGATCTCGCCGGAGGAACCCTCCGGCAGCCACAGGTACGGCTCCGTGTCCGAGGACTCCTCGGAGATCCGGACCACCGTGCACGCGGGCAGGAGGCGCTGGCGCAGCCTCGCGCGCCGGGCCTCCAGCGCGCCACGGGCCGCCCGTGGCGTGGAACCGTCCACCCCGCAGGCGGCCAGGACCGCCACCAGGGTGTCCGGGTGGACCTGTTGTCGTGCTCCCCGGTCGGTGGTGTAGGACGTGGCGACGCCGTGTTCCCGTGCCAGTTCGCGCAGGGGGTCGGTGGGGGCCATCACTTGCCTTCCGCGTGGTGGTGGGGTGCGAAGATCCACTCCAGGGCGACGGCCACGCCGTCCCGATCGTGGGCCGGGACCGTCTCGTCGGCGACGGCGAGGAGGTCCGGGTGCGCGTCGGCCACCGCCACGCCGTGGTCGGCCCACGCGAGCAGGGGGATGTCGTTGGGCATGTTCCCGAAGGCCACGGTGTGCTCGGGGCCGCACCCGAGCAGTTCGGCCGCGCGTGCCAGCCCCCGCGCCTTGTCGGTGCCGGAGGGCAGCAGTTCGACGATCCCGTGGTCCGAGTGGACGACGGACACCCTCCCCTCCGCGGCCCGTGTGGCCGCGTCGACGACCTTCTCGTCCGCCACGTTGGGCTGTTGGAGCAGGACCTTGTCGATGGGCCGCTTCCAGAGGGAGGAGCGGTCGCGGGTGACCGACCAGCCGTGCCGGATCCGGGGCCGGAAGCCACCGGTGACCACACACGATCCCTCCGGTGCGGCGGTGACGACCCCGAGTTCCATCTCCGGTTCCCCCAACAGGGTCTGGACGCCCTCCACCACGCTCCGCGCCAGGTCCCGGTCGAGCTCCGCCGAGAAGAGCAGTGCGTCTCGTGCGGCGTCGTAGAGCTGCGCCCCCTGGCCGCAGACCGCCAGTCCCCGGTAGCCGATGTCCCCGAAGAGCCGCCGGCAGGCCGAGGCCGGTCTGCCGGTGACCACCAGGTGGTGCGCGCCCGCCTCCGCGACCAGGGCGAGGGCCTTCCTGTTCCGGGGGGACAGCGAGCGGTCGTCCCGCAGGAGTGTTCCGTCGAGGTCGGTCGCGACCAGCCGGTAGGGCGGGACCGCGCGGGGGCGGCCCGCCCGCAGGGGGGCGGGAACGGACTCCCACTCGGTGCTTCCCGAACCCCGGGTCAGCAGTAGGACGAGGTGTCCGCCGGGCGGAGGGGTGACCGACCCGTGGAAGAGCCCTTCCGAGTGCTCCAGGGGGACGAGCACGGGCGCGTTCGCGTCCGCGGGCACCGCCTCGTCCGAGGCCCGGGCCTCCGCCGCGGACTGGCCCGGGGAACGGGGACCGCCGTCCTCCCCGGAGGAGGAGGCCACGGCCTCGACCCTCTCGACACCGGGGGCCTGGTACTCCACGTGGACGAGTCCGTCCGGCCCCCGCCTGGTCCGGCACCGGCGCGGTGCCATCCCCGTCTCCTCTCCGGGGTCCGTTGGCGCGGGGACCACCGGGGCCCTGGACGCCGTGACGGGAGCGGACGCACGCCGGGTGTCCCCCTCGAGGATCCGGGCGAACCCGTCGAGCCGGGTCCGCGCGCTGCGTTCCCAGGTGAAGGAACGGGCGGTGCTCCTGGCCCGGTCCGACAGGCGTTGGTACAGGTCCGGTTCCTCGCGCCAGACCCTCAGGGCCTCGCGGATCCGCGCGGTGAGCTCCCCTGTGAGGTCGGCGTCCCCGTCCCGGAACGAGCGGCGCACGGCGAAGCCCGTGGAGCGGGGGTCGTCGTGTGGGAGCGCGTGCCCGAAGTGGTCCGTGACCCGCTGGGCCGAACCGATGGGTACGGACCCGCAGGCCATGGCCTCGGCCTGGGCGATGAGGAACCCGTCCAGCTCGTACTTGGACGGGTAGACGCAGAAGTCCGCGACGGCGGCGTGCCGGAAGAGAAGGTCCTCGTCGGCCAGTTCCCAGGTCAGGTGGACGTTGTCCGGATAGCGGTCGGCCACTCCCTGGAAGTGGGCGTTGGCCGGTTCGGCGCCGCGCGCGGCGGAGCCGGTGGAGCAACGGATGACGAAGTTGACGTCCCGGTCCTCGGCGAGCACGTTCTCCACCGCGCGCATCAGCTCCAGCTGCCCTTTGTGGTGCACGGCGTACCGGGAGGCGTGGTAGAACGTCGGGCGCCGGGGAGACAACCCCAGGGAACGCAGGACGTCGGCACGGTCCACCGCGCCGGGATCGCGTGCCAACCAGCTGTCGGAGACACCGCAGCCCCCGTCGAGCAGCCGCTCGGGCGAGTCCCGCAGGAGCCGGGAGACCGGCAGGCGGCGGAACAGGGGATCGAAGGGCGACCCCTCGAAGCTGGTGAACCACTCCCGCTGGCCGGGCGAGACGAAGTCGACGAGGTCGGCGTGGGCGGCGACCAGGGGGAGGAACGCCACGTGGTCGTCCCCGCGCCTCTCGTGCATTCTGGTCCCGGCCAGGGTGCGTTCCACGATGTCGTCCGGTGATCCGGGGACCGGAGGGACGGGTTCGAGGGCCGCCAGGTCCAGGCCGGTGACTCCGAAGGACTCCAGCAGACGTTCCACCTGGGGCCGGTACACGCTCTGCGTGATCGGGGCGTTGGCCGCCACGGTGCTCACGGTGCGGCGCAGCGGGTCCCCGCCCCACACGAGCGGTAGCACGTAGTGGTAGAAGGGCTCGAACGCATGGACCACCGCGGGTTCCCCGGCGTGGAGCCAGTCGACGAACCGCACGCCCTCGGCCTGGAAGACCAGCGGCTTGCAGTACGCCAGGTCGCGCCCCTCGAAGGCGGGCGGCGGGTAGATCCGGTCCGGCAGGAGGTCCAGGAAGGAGTTCGAGAGCAGGTACACGTCGACACCGTCAACGCGGATCCCGTGAGCCCTGGTGGACAGCGGGAGCCCCATGTGCTCCGGGTGGTCCGGCCAGGTCCGCCGGTCCAGGACCAGCGGGAAATCGTGGTCGTGCCGGTAGTCGAGCTCCTCGACGCGGTGAGCGCTCCGGAGGGTGTCCAGGTGTCCGTGCGCGGGAGTGACCACGCTGACACGGTGTCCGGCTCCGGCGTACTCCCGTGCCAGGTTCCACACCAGGGGGGAGAGCCCGCCCCGCATCAGCCGGTGGTCGTAGCCACCGCACTCGAACGAGAAGAGCACGATGTTCACGGGCTCACCGCCCCGAGGAAGGCCGCGCGGGCCCGCTCCCCGGCCCCGCGCAGCACGGTCGGGTCCGCGAACTCCGCGTGGGTACCGGCGCTGCCGCAGGCGAACGCGCCCGCCACCGCCCCCGACAGGGCGCATTCACTGATCTCCCGGTCCTCCAGGTAGGAGTACAGGAACGCGGCGACGAAGGCGTCGCCCGCGCCGTTGCTGTCCACGACCGGGCGTTCGGGGGGCACGGCGGGGTAGTGCCGGGGGGTCGACTCCCCGCGCACCAGCACGTGGCAGCCCCGTTCCCCGTCGGTGGCGACGACGACCCGGGCCCGACCCCGGTCGATGACCTCGTGCAGTACCCGGTGGACGCGGTCGCGGATCGACGCGGCGCTGAGGAACACCAGGTCCGAGCGCAGCGCGTAGAAGAGGTGGTGCGGGTTCTGCCCGTCCCAGTCGTGCAGGTCCGTGGAACTGCTGACGCCGAGCGACGCGATGTCCTCGTACATGTCCCTGTTGTGGCCGATGATGGACATGTGCACGTGCCGGGAGCGTTCCAGGTGGGGCAGGTAGAACGTGCGGGGCAGGCGCAGGTCGGCCGGGTGGCGACCGTCGTAGAAGGAGAAGCGGCGCCCCTCGGCGTCCACCAGGTTGACTCCCCGGGGCGTGCCGTGCTCTGAGACGATCCGGCTGAAGTCCAGACCCGTCTCGGCGTAGGCGTCCAGGATCATCCGGCCCTGGGCGTCGTCCCCCAGGAAGTCGATGAACTTGGTGGACATCCCCAGCGTGTGGCAGCCGAGAGCCACCCCGTTCCCGGTGTGGGCGACGTAGTCGTACACCGGCGGGACGCCCGTGGAGTCACCCTCGGGAACCCTCAGCTCGTCGACGCGGACGATGGTGTCCACGCCCGCTCCTCCGGCGACCAGGACGTCGTACTCGGGCTCGTTCATGTGATCCGCTCCGTTCTCTCGTGCTCGATGACGTGTGTCTCTCCGGTTCCCAGGACCACCGACGAGTCGATCCGGGCGTGGTCGGGTACACGCGCTCCCGGCATCACCACGCTGCGATGGACCCGGGCGCCGGTACCGATCCGCGCTCCGGGGAACACGACGCTCCGGTCGAGGCTCCCCCCGTTGGCCAGGCCGTCGGGGACGACACTCCGTGTCACCCCCTCCGCGCGCTCCACGAAGGACCGGTGCGTGCCGGGGGAGAGCGTCCAGGGCATCCCGGCGACCGGCAGGGGGGCGTGCGGCCCCGCCAGGGCCAGGTGCGCCCGGTGGTACCGCTCGACGGTGCCGATGTCCTCCCAGTGGGCACGCACCTCGTACCCGCGTATCCGCTCCCCCCGCGCGAGCATCGCGGGGATCACGTCCCTGCTGAGGTCGTGTTGCCAGGAGGTCCCGTCGAGCAGTTCCAGGTAGCGGTGGAGCACGGTGGCGTCGAAGACGCAGAACGCGGCGAAGACCAGGTCGCTGGTCGGCTCCGGGGGTTTCTCCACGAAGTCCGTGAGGTTCCCGCGACCGTCGAACCCCACCATGCCGAACAGGTGCACCCAACGCCGTTCGATGCGCTGGTAGGCGATGGTCAGCGCGGCCCGCGACGCCCGGTGCTCGGCGATCAGGCGCCCGTAGTCGTGGTGGTAGACGTGGTCGGCGTGCAGGACGAGCACCTCCGACGTCCCCTCTCCGAAGACGTACTCCGCCTTGCGGATCAGGGCGTCGGCCGTGCCCCTCTCACGCGGTCCCGTGGGAGCCAGGGGCCCCTGCGGGAGTGCGCCATCGCGCGAGGACCGATAGGCCGCGTCGTGCGGACCGAAGTGCACCCTGACCCCCGGGGTCGTGTTCCAGTCCAGGTGCAGGGCGTCCATGACCCGCCGTTCCTCGTGCTGTGAGAGCAGCAGCACCTCCCCGAAGCCCGTCCGGTGGGCGTTGGCGAGGCTGAAGTCGACGAGACGGCACGCGCCCCCGAAGGGGACCAGGGGTTTGGGCAGGCCGTCCCCCAGCCAGCCCATTCGGCGCCCCTCACCGCCCGCGAGCAGGACCGCCCTCACCCCGTCCGTGGTGTCAGCCATGGCGCACCGTGTCCCAGGCGGAGCGTCCGGAGTCGAGGGTCAGGAGCAACATCGCCGACGCGGACGTGCCGTCCTCCCCGGGCGCCTGGGGGAGCGAGAACTCGCCCGCCCCGATCCTGGTCAGTGGGACGACCCGTGCGGCGGCGCGCTCTCCGTCGACGTCCGCGCCGGGTACGACCATCTCGACCCTGAGGGCGTGCGCGAACCGGTAGACGGCTCCGTCGTCCCCGCCGGACCCGTGCCGGGACCGCAGGAGGTCGGCCTCCTCGGCGGGAACGTGGCCGCCGTGGCCCCGCAGCAGGCGTTCGCAGGACGCGAAGTCGGCGCGCCGCCAGGCGGACCGGAAGAGCCGCCGCGCGGCCCCGCCGTCCACCGGCGCGCACCTGGCGTAGACCTCCGGATCCCCCAGCTCCAGCGCGGCCTCGGCGATCTCCTCCCGGTGCTCCGTCCAGGCGTGTTCGGGGAGCAGATCGAACCATCCCCACCGCAGCGCGTCCTGGGCCTTCAGCACCGGCCGCTCTCCGCGCCACAGCGACGCGAACGCCTCCAGGTGCCTGCGCGCGCAGTCCTCCCAGGTGAACCTCCGGGCCACGGCGGCGGACCGGGCCGACAGTTCCCCGTACCGCTCCGGGTCCTTCTCCAGGAGCTCGGCCGCCTCCCGCAGCCTCTCCGCGAGTGCCGCCACGAGCAGGTCGTCGTCCTCCGCGAAGGAGCGTGGGACGGAAAGGCCCGTGGTCAGCGGTTCGGGGGAGGCGTGGTGGAAGTGGGAGGTCCCGCACTGGTCGGTGGCCACGGGGACGGCCCCGTGCGCCATGGCCTCCCCCTGGGCGATGAGGAAGGTGTCCATCTCGAACTTCGAGGGGAAGACGCAGAAGTCGGCCGCGGCGGCGTACGCGCGGACGGCGCCCTCCTCCGCCCGGGCGGACTGGATCCGGACCCGGTCGGGCCAGCGCCGCTCCACCTCGTGGAAGAGGGGGTCGTCGATCCCCACCGGTGAGACGCAGCGCAGGACGAAGTTGGCCGACAAACCGTCGCCGAGCACCCGGTCCACGGCGCGGAGCAGTTCGCGTTGTCCCTTGTGCTCGACCGCGTAGCGGGCGTTGTGGAAGAAGGTCGGCAGGTTCGGGTCCAGCCCCAGACCGTCGAGGACCCCCTCCCGGTCGGCCTCGTCACCGTGGTCCGCGAGCCAGGTGTCGGAGATCGCGCAGCCGCCCACGAACCCCTTGCGCGCGTTGCGGCGTACCGTCCCGTACACGTCGAGTTCCCGGAAGAGGCGTTCGAAGGGAGTGTCCCGGAAGGTGGTGTAGAAGTCCCGCTGCCCCGGGGAGAGGAAGTCGACCAGGTCGGCGTGCTCGGCGACCAGTTCGTACACGCCGACGTGGTCCCTCGGGTACTCGTAGTGCAGGTGGGTGCGCTGCTGGTATTGGCTCATCGCGGCGAGGTCCCCGCCCGTACCGCGACTTCCGCCCGTGCCGGGCTCCCCCTCGGGGTCGCCTTCGCCGTCCGCCCCCGCGGGTAGGGGAGCGTCGAGGGCCTCCAGCAGGCGGTGTACCTGGGGGGCGTGGACCTTCTTCGTGATCGGCATGTTGCTCTGCACGGTGCTGACGACCTGCTTGGTCGGGTCGTCCCTCAGCGCCGCGGGCAGGAGGTAGTGGTAGTAGGGCTCGTGCATGTGCACGATCGCTCTCTCGTCCTCGAACCACGCGCGCAGGAAGCGGACGCAGTCGGCCTGGAACACGAGCGGTTTGAGGAAGGTGAGGTCCCGGCCTTTGGCGGAGTAAGGCGGGTAGAAGGAGTCCGGCAACCGGTCGAGGTACTCGTTGGAGAGGAGGTACAGGTCGACGCCCTCCTTGCGGATCCGGTGCGCCGTCGTCCTCAGGTCCAGGTACGCGGTCTCCTCGAATCCCTGCCAGACGCGCGGGTCGAGCACGAGCGGGAGCGTGTGAACGTCCTCGTAGGGCAGGTCCTCGACCTCGTGACGGCCGCGGAGGTCGTCCAGGCGCCCGTGCGCGGGGGAGACCATCGAGACCCGGTGGCCCTCGCGGGCGAACGCGCGGGAGAGGTTCCAGAGGTAGACGGAGGTCCCGCCCTGCAACATGGTGTGGTCGAAGCCGCAGCACTCGAAGTAGGTCTCGATGATGTGCATCTGGGACACGGTGATCACATCCTCGCGGTGGAGGGCTCGGTCGCGCGGGCGAGCGCGTGCCGAAGGTCCATGGCTGTGTGGTAGAGGCGTGCGTGGTCCTGGTTGTAGGTGAGTTCGTGCAGAAGGCGGTGCAGGTACAGGAGGCGGTACAGCGGGGACCGCCGCCCCTCGTTTCCGCCGCCGGGGGATCCCAGCAGGAGTTCGCTCACCCGGTCCCGCCAGACGTCGGCCGCCCGGCACACCGTGCGCAGGACCGTGAGGTCCGCCTCGGGCCAGGGAGCTTCCGGGCGCGGACGCCGGGCCGCGTCGAGCACGGCCGCCACGGCCGCGTCCGTGTTCTCCCTGCCCAGGAGCCGCGCACCGTGGTCGAGGGCCTCGTCGGTGGTGAAGTACTCCAGGGCGCGGCGCAGGGCGACGCGGTCCGCCAGCGGGGACTGCAACCGCCAGCCCGGATCCGCGGGGGAGGGGGTGGAGACGTCGATGACGCGGACGCTCCCGGGGTGCGGTGCGTACGCCCGGGGCTCGAGGATCAGGTGGGACAGGTGGAGGTCCCCGTGGCAGGGACCGGCCTCCCCCTCCTCGTGGAAGGCCGTGCCCTCGGAGTGACGGAGCCACAGGTCGTCGGCCTCGACGCGCAGGGCATCCAGTGCCGCGTTCCACAGGCCGACCGGGATCTCCTCGCTCACCGGAGGGCGTCGGCCCAGCGCGGCCAGGGAACTGGAGGCGGCCTCCAGCGCGGAGCCGACGGGGTAGGCGTCCCCGGGGCCGTCGCCCCCGAGCGCCGCGGCCAGGTCGCGGTGGAACCGGCGCAGGGAGGCGCCCGCCTCACGCAGGACCCCCTCCAGGGGGCGCAGCCCCTCGCGGGCGGTCGCGTCGGGGGAGGGGGAGGACCGCAGCTTCGGCCACAGGGAACGCAGGTTCTCGCGCAGAGGGGCGTCCAGGCCCTCGCCCGTGACGTGCTCGTAGAGCACACCGAGGGGGTACTCGGCTCCGTCGTCGGGGCTGACGTAGCGGTAGTCACCCGCCCAGCGCGGGGTGTGTCCCGTGCGGCCGAGGCGCCGCAGCAGTTCGGGCTCGTGTGCGGGCGGGCTGATCCGCCGGTACCTCTTGTGGACGTAGGCGGTTCCGGCGACGTCCACCAGGGCGAGGGAGTTGGACGACGGCTGAAGGTCGAACCCCCGGGGGAGCGTTGCGCCCTCGGGGATCGCGCCCGCGCGGAACTCGATCACGCCCCCGCGCCCCGTGGGGACGCGGCGTCGGGCCCTCAGCAGTTCCACGACCACGGCGTCGAAGCGGGACGCGTCGGGTTCTTCGGAGTTCCCGACGCCGGACGGGGCGAGGCGCCAGGTGTGGGAGCCCGAGGGTTCGGTGAGGACGAGGATCCGGACACCCGTGTCCGCGAGCTCCGCCTGGTCCACCACCTCCTCCGCGTCGGCGGGGAAGGGGGCCGGTCCGGCCGAGGGATCCGTGTGCCGTTTCATCGGGCTCAACTCCCGGTCATCTCGTAGGTGGCGAGTCCCCGGTGCCACACGGTCAGGGAGACGGCGAGGGCCGCCGCCGTGACCACGGGTGTCCAGACGACCAGCCCGGCGTCGCCGGACAGCAGGTACGTGCAGGGGACGTAGGCGGTGAAGGCGAAGGGAAGGCACCACGTCGTGAAGGCGCGCATGACGGGGTGGAGGATCTCCAGCGGGTACGCGGCGAACTCCGAGATCTGGTTGGCCGCGTGCATGGCGGGGAAGCTCGTGACCGTCCAGAAGGACAGGGACGCGAACAGGAGCTTCACGGACATGTGGATGAGCGCCCCGAGGAACACGAGCACGGCGGCGGCCAGCCACTGTGCCGGAGTGAGCTCCAGGTCCAGATGGTGTCCCGCCCACGCGACCAGCGCCGCACCCACGAGCAGCTCCCCGAAGCCGTCGGGGTGGAAGAACCGCTCGGACAGCAGGGCGAACAGCGGGTTCACGGGACGAATGAGGTACCGGTAGAACTCGCCCTGCTGGACCAGGCGCCGGCCCAACTCCCACAACTGGTCCGTGAAGAGGCGGTCGAGGGAACGCGGCAGCAGGGAGAAACCCAGGAGGAAGACCATCTCGTGCAGCGTCCAGCCGCCCACGGCCGGAGTGAACTGGAAGATCACGCCGACGACGGCGGTCTGCACGCCCACCCGGACCAGGAAGGCGCCGGCGCCCAGGGCGAAGTCCGCCCTGTAGGTCATCAGCCGCTGGAGCCCGATCCCGCCGAGGTACCAGGCCAGACGCGCGTGGCGCAGGAACTCCCTCATCCGCCCAGCACCTCCAGGCGACGGACCGCGAACCGCCACACCAGCGCGGCGACCGCGCACATGACGGCCGTCCAGAGCAGCTGGAGGCCCAGGACCCCGAGGATCCCCGGGACTCCGTCGTACCGTCCCAGCAGCAGGGTCAGCGGGCTGTCGACCATCGTGTGGAAGGGGAGGAGGCGCGTCACCGCGGCGAGCGCGTCCGGCATCAGCCCGACGGGAACCATCTGTCCGGAGAAGAACGCCACCACGGTTTGCTTCATCAGCCGGATCCCCCAGGTGTTGGTGGTGACGAAGGCGGCCATGCCCACCAGGAGGTTGACCAGGTAGGCGACCGCCGCGGACAGCACGGCCGACACCGCGAACAGCAGGGCGTCGACGGGGCGGGGCACGTTGAGCGGAACCAGGAGGGCGAACAGCAGGAGGACGGGCAGACCGGCGAACAGCGCGTTGGTCCCGATGACCGGCAGGCAGGCGAAGGCCCTGACCGCCGGGTAGCTGACCGGCTTGAGCAGCATGGCCGCCACGTGGCCCCGGTAGACCTCGGCGGAGACCTCGTCGTCCACGCGGTTGGCGTGCAGGAGGCCGAGGATCTGGGCGACGAGCAGGTAGGTGGTGAGCTCCGCCGTGTCGAATCCCCCCGGCGGCCCGTCGGGTGAGCTGGAGTGGACCGCCCGCCACAGGAAGATCATCATCGCCGCGCTCGCGGCGGCCGTCACCGCCGAGATGGCGAACATCGAGCGGTAGCGCAGCAGGGACTGGAGGCTCCCGGTGACGAACGGGGTGTAGCGGAAGGCCGGGCGTAGGGGGTTCACGCCGCCCCGCCCGGTGCGCGGCCCCGGTGTCCGTTCCGGGTGTAGAGCTCCTTGAGGACCGTGCCCAGGTCGGGCTCGGGCACATAGCACTCGGTCAGGTCGACGCGTTCCAGAAGGAAGGACAGGACCTCCCGGGACGAGAGCAGGCCGACCGGGTGGTCGATCCTCACCCGCTGGCCGTCCAGGCGTACCCGGGTCCCGGGGAGGGCGTGCTCCACCTCGGCGGCCACCGCCTCCGGGCTGGGGCCGCCCCGGTACTCGAAGATCACACAGCGCTGCCCCGCGGTGCTCAGCAGCTGGTCGATCCGCCCCTGGTAGATCACCCGCCCGTGGTCGACGACCAGGGCTGTGTCGCAGATGCTCGTGATGTCGGCGAGGTCGTGGCTGGTGAGGAGGACCGTCGTGCCGAGTTCCCGGTTGACCCGGTTGACCAGCTCACGGACCGCCTCCTGGAGGACCATGTCGAGTCCGATGGTCGGTTCGTCCCAGAACAGCACCTCGGGGTCGTGCAGGAGGCTGGCCGCGATCTCGGCGCGCATCCGCTGGCCCAGACTGAGCTGGCGTACGGCGGTCGTCGCCAGCGCGTCGATGTCGAGCAGCTCCCGGAAGAGCCGGAGGTTGCGCTGGTACACAGCGTCGGGGATGTCGTGGATGCGGCGCAGGATACGGAAGGAGTCGGGAACGGACAGGTCCCACCAGAGCTGGCTGCGCTGCCCGAACACCACGCCGATCCGGCGGGCCGTGCGCCGACGGTTCCGGTAGGGCTCCAGACCGTTCACCAGGCAGTGCCCCGAGGTGGGCGTCATGACTCCGGTGAGCATCTTGACGGTCGTGGACTTTCCGGCGCCGTTGGCGCCCAGGTACGCCGTCCTGGAGCCCGCGGGGATATCGAAGGAGACGCCGTCGACGGCCCGGACGGTACGGTACCTGCGGGTGAGGAGCGTGCGCAGGCTCCCCGACAGACCTTCCTCGCGCTCGGGCACGCGGAACTCCTTGACGAGGTTCTCGACGACGATCACGCGCCCTCCACCCGTTCCAGGGCGCGTTCGAGGGAGTCCAGGGCCGAGTCCAGGGTCCCCTCGTCGATGTTCAGGGGCGGGCTGAGGCGGATCACGTGGCCGCCCAGGGCGGTCCGCACCCCCAGGTCGAGCGCGGCCCGGTAGACCTCGCGCGCGGTCTCGGGCGCGGGTTCACGCGAGGCGTGGCCGCGGACGAACTCCACCCCGTGGAGGAGACCGAGGCCCCGGACGTCCCCGACGCTGGGGAAGCGGTCCCGCATCCGGGTGAGCCGCTCGCCCACGACCGCGCCCAGCTCCTTCGCGCGTGCGGCCAGGGCCTCGCGTTCGACCACCCCGAGCGTGGCGGTCGCGGCGGCGACGCCCAGGGGGTTGCCGCCGTAGGTGGAGGCGTAGGCGCCGGGTTCGGAGGCCGCGGGGTGGTGCATGAGCTCCCGGGGACCGGCGAGCACGGAGAAGGGGAATCCGTTGGCGGTGCCCTTGGCCATGACGACCAGGTCCGGGCGCACACCGACCTCCTCGCTGGCGAGGAAGGAGCCGGTGCGGCCGCCCCCGGTGAGGACCTCGTCGGCGACCAGGAGGACGCCGTTGTCCCGGCAGGCCCGCGCCACCGTCTCCCAGTAGCCGGGGGGCGGCGTGATCACCCCGGCCGCGCCCTGGACGGGTTCGAAGACCAGCGCGGAGACGTTCGGCTTCTCGGCGATGTGGCGGCGTACGAGGGAGGCGCAGCGCAGCTCGCAGGAGGGGTGTTCGAGCTCCAGGGGGCACCGGTAGCAGTGGGGCGCGTACCCCAGCACGCTGTTCCCGGCGAAGGACTGGGTGCCGACGTCCCAGTGCACCAGCATCCGCGCGCCCATGGTCTTGCCGTGGAAGCCGTGGCGCAGGGCGCCGATCCGGTTGCGTTCGGGCGGAGCGGTCCGCTGGACCAGGCGCAGGGCCGCCTCGACGGCCTCGGCCCCGGTGGAGAAGAAGGCGTAGGTGTCGAGCTCGGAGGGCAGGAGCCGGGCCAGCAGCTCGCACAGCTCGGCCCTTTCCGGAAACGCCGAGTCGTGGACGTTCCACAGCCGCTGGGCCTGTGCGCTGAGGGCCTCGACGGTTTCGGGGTGGGCGTGCCCGAGCGACTGCGTGAGGGCTCCGGCGGCGAGGTCCACGTAGGTGCCACCGTCCATGTCGGTCAGCGTGGACCCGTTTCCGCTGGTGAAGACCCGACGGCCGAACGCGGCCTCGTCGGTGGCGCCGGGAGCGACGTGCGCGCTCTCGCGCTCCAGCCACCGTTCCTGTTTTCCAAGGTCGGGGAATGAAAGACCTTGCAGTGCCTGGTCAGGGCTTTCCTCCTGGCTGGCCTCCTGCATTCAGGCATCCCTTCAGCTGGAATTATCGCACTTCAGAGCCGGCGAACAGCGCTCTCACGCGAGGCCGGAAGGTCGGATGGCTGGCCCGGTGTTTCGGACTTCGGCGGGACAGAGTGAAGCAGGGAACGATATTTGTGTCAATGGTTTGCGCAAGGATCTGAAATATCTTGCGTTGTCCTTTGGGGGTGTGGTTGGGTTGCCCCGATCCCAGCCAGGCAGGAGACGCGCTCCTGATCCATGCGAGGAGATAACCGTGAAGGCGCTCGTTCTTGCAGGTGGGACGGGAAGTCGCATGCGTCCGTTCAGCCACACCACCGCCAAGCAGTTGCTGCCCGTCGCCAACGAACCGGTTCTTTTTCACGTTCTGGAAGCCGTGGCCCTGTCCGGCGTCAAGGACGTCGGAGTGGTCGTCGGGGCGACCAGCGGCCAGATACGGGAGGCCGTGGGGGACGGTTCGCGATTCGGTGTGAGCGTGACCTACCTCGACCAGCGGGAACCGCTCGGTATCGGCCACGCGGTCCACATTTCGAGGGGGTTTCTCGGGGACGAGGACTTCCTACTGTTCCTGGGGGACAACTACCTCGAAAAAGGCCTCATCGATTTCGTTTCCCGTGCAGGTCAGAGTGGTTTCGACGCGAACCTCCTCGTGCACGGGGTCACGGACCCCTCCCGTTTCGGCGTCGCCGAAATCGACGGGCACGGCAGGGTGGTGCGCGTCGAGGAGAAACCCCCGAACCCGCGGAGCGACCTCGCGCTCGTGGGCGTCTACGCCTTCACGCCCGCCGTTCACGAAGCGGTGCGCTCCGTCCCCGTCTCCTCCCGGGGGGAACTGGAGATCACCGACGCCCTCCAGTGGATGATCGACCAAGGGCTGCCGGTGGGCGCCGAGCCCGTCACGGGGGCGTGGTGCGACGTGGGCGACGTCGATGACCTCCTCGGCGCGAACCGCGTCGCGCTGGGCGCCACGCGGGGGCTCATGGAGGGGGACATCGACTCCGAGAGCACCGTCGTGGGTCCTGTCCACGTCGCCGAAGGGGCCGTGGTCCGCCGGTCGCACCTGCACGGCCCCGCCGTGATAGGCCCGGGGGCGGTCATCGACGACTCCACCGTCGAGGGCTTCACCAGTATCGGAGCCGGGTGCGGGATCCGGGGCAGCCGCGTCGGCGCCTCGGTCGTCATGGCGGAGGCGTCCGTGGAGCGGGTGAACGCGCTGACGGGTTCGTTCCTGGGCCGGGGAGCCGTGGTCTCCGGCCCGTCCACGGGCGGGGGCGGACACCGTCTCGTCCTCGGCGACCACAGCAGGGTGTGGCTGGCCTCATGAGGAGGGACACCGAATGAGAAGGGACACCGACACCACCCGGATCCTGGTGACCGGAGGCGCGGGTTTCATCGGCTCGGCCTACGTCGACGCCCTGCTCGGCCCCGGGGGGAACGGCCGCACGGCCGTCACCGTTCTGGACAGGCTCACCTACGCGGGCAGCACCGATCACCTGAGCGCCGTGTGGGACCATTCGGACTTCGCGTTCGTCCGGGGGTGCGTCTGCGACGCGGACCTCGTGGACGGTCTGGTGGCACGGCACGACCAGATCGTGAACGTCGCAGCCGAATCCCACGTGGACCGCTCGATCCGGGACGGCGGCGCGTTCGTGCGCACCAACGTCCTCGGTACGCAGACCCTGCTCGACGCGGCCGTCCGCCACGGCGCGGAGCTCTTCCTCCAGGTCTCGACGGACGAGGTCTACGGTTCCCTGGCGGAGGGGGCCGCCGACGAGAACGCGGCGTTGCGCCCGAGTTCGCCCTACTCCGCGTCCAAGGCCTCCGCCGACCTGGTCGCCCTTTCCTATGCCCGCACCCACGGCCTGGACGTGCGCGTCACCCGCTGCGCGAACAACTTCGGGCCGCGCCAGTACCCGGAGAAACTCGTCCCGATCCTGCTGACCAGGCTCCTGGAGGGCGGGAACCTGCCGATCTACGGGGACGGGCGGCACACGCGCGACTGGTTGTACGTGGACGACCACGTTCGTGCGCTGGAGGCCGTACGCTCCTTCGGCGCTCCGGGCGAGGTCTACAACGTCGGCGGCACGGAGGCGATGACCAACCTGGAGCTGGCGCGTCGGCTGATCGCCCGCTTCGGGACCGGCCGGGAGAGGATCGAGCACGTGCCGGACCGCAAGGGGCACGACCGGCGTTACGCGGTCGACGCGACGAAGATCTCCGAGGAACTGGGCTTTTGGCCCCGGGTGTCCTTCGAGGACGGCCTGAAACGCACCTTCGACTGGTATTGCTGAGTGCCCTCGCCGTGTCCAGCGCGGTCGCGGCCCGAGAGGGGCAGGGGTGCGTCGCGGTCGACTGGGCGCAGGGACGCCGGGAACGCCCGGGACGGGGAGGCGTCCGCCACGGCCAGCGACTCCAGCAGGGACCCGACGGCCCAGGCCGCGACGGCGGCGGAGGCCAGCACCAGCTCCGGGACGAGCGAGTTGAACTTCCCGGGGGCGGGACGAGGATGAGCTGGGCGTCGCTGTGCAGGGTCCGGTTCGGCCGCTGTGGTGTAAGGGAAAAGTGGTGCCAAGTGCATGACTCCCCGCCTTCTCCGGTGGCGTCCTCACTGGCTCGTCCGCCGCTCCGTGTCGCCGGTTCCCAAGTTCCCTCAGTAAGCAAGTATCTTGGAAAGCGTGCAGAAGAAGAACCGGAAACGCGGCCATGCGAAGCGGCTGCTGGGGATCACCGCGCTCGTGCTGGCGCTCCTGCTGGTCCTCGCGGTCGGCGGCTTCGCCGTCTGGGCGCTCAACCCCCACCAGGCGCAGCCGCGCGCCCTGCGGGAGGCGCTGGACACCCCCGGAGTGGAGGTGAGCACGACCGACGAGGCCGTGGTCGTCACCTCCACCCACACACCGCCGGACACCGGGATCGTGTTCTACCCGGGCGGGCGCGTCGCCCCCGAGGCCTACACCGCGCCCTGGGCGGAGATCGCCGCCGACAGCGCGGTGCGGGTGGTCATCCCCCGGATGCCGCTGAACCTCGCGGTGTTCGACGCTGACCGCGCCGACCGCGCCATCGCCGAGCACGACGGAGGCGTCGACGAGTGGTACGTGGGCGGACACTCGCTGGGCGGCGCGATGGCCGCCTCCCACCTCGGGGAGAGCACGGACGACACGGTCGTCGGGCTGGTCCTGTGGGGCTCCTACGCCACCGAGGGCGCGGGCCTGGCCGGGCGTGAGGACCTCGCGGTCATCTCGGTCTCGGGCAGCCGCGACGGCCTGTCCGACCCGGCGACGATCGAGGAGAACCGCGCCCATCTGCCGTCCGACGCGCTCATGTACGAGGTGTCGGGGATGAACCACGCCCAGTTCGGCGCCTACGGCGAGCAGGCCGGTGACAACCCCGCCGCCATCAGCGACGACGAGGCCCACCATCGCCTGGCCGACGTGATGAGCGGCTTCCTGGACGGTTGACGCCCTCCCACGCTGACCGGGAACGCGACCCGGCCCGGTGCCACCGACACCGGGCCGGGGAGCGTTCCCGCCGCCGGTCCCCCCGGAAGCCCCACCGGGCTGGCCGGAACCGCATGGGTTCTGACCTGCGCTGATCTTGTACTTATAGCGAGGTTGGAGCGCCGAGATGCGCTATAAGTACAAGATCACGGCGGACTGGGGCCTTTCCGGTCACCGCGCTACCGGGGCCCGCCCTCCGGACGGAAACCGGCGATCGGGTTCTCCAGCGTGCCCACCAACTGGAGGGCTCCCGACGGGTCCTGGAGGTCGACCATCTGCTTGTTGTCGCGCAGCTGGAGCCGGTTCAGGCACGACAGCGCGAACCGCTCCGCGAACAGGTCGTCGCGTGCGAACCGGTCGGCGAGATGGGGCACCGACGCCTGGTAGTCGGCGACGCAGGCGGCCACGGTACGCCAGAAGTCGGCCTCCTCCACGCGCCCCTCACCGGCGAGGACGCCGTTCAGGAAGCGCAGGAAGCAGTCGAAGACGTCGGTGAACAGCGACAGTACCCGCATGTCCTCGGGCACCTCGGCGCGGATGCGCTCCACCTCGGCGGGCAGCTCCGCGTCCGCGCTCATCACCGCGATCTCCTCGGCGATGTCCTTGAGCAGGATCCGCCGCGGCACCCCGTCCCCAAGGACGAGGATGACGTTCTCCCCGTGCGGCATGAACACCAGGTCGTGGGCGTAGAACGCGTGCAGCAGGGGGACGAGGTAGGCGTCGAGGTAGCGGCGCAGCCAGTCCGTCGGCTCCAGCCCCGACTCGTCGATGAGCGCCCCCGCGAACGAACCGCCCTCCGCGTCGGTGTGCAGCAGCGAGGCCATCGTCGCCAGGCGCTCACCCGACCGCAGCCGCCCCACCGGGCTCTCCCGCCACAGCGCCGCCGTCATCTTCCGGTACGGCGAACCCTCCGGAGTGGCCCGCGCGTAGTGCGTGGTGCGGTAGCCCACCGCCGCCCGCTCGCGCAGGATCTCGGCCCCCGTCCCCCGCAGGACCGGGTCGTCCGCCACGAGCCCGGCGACCCAGTCGTTGATCGCCGGGGTGGCCTCCATGTACCGGGCGGACAGTCCGCGCATGAAGCCCATGTTCAGCACCGACAGCGCCGTCTTCACGTAGTGGCGTTCGGGCGCCGAGGTGTTGAAGAAGGTGCGGATGGACTGCTGCGCGCGGTACTCGTCCGGGCCGTACCCCAGGCACACCAGGTCGCGGCGGGCCACGTCGGCGGCGAAGGTNCCGGTTCCACCACTGCCACGGGTGGACCGGGATCAGGTGGTAGTCGTCCGGGTCCAGGCCGAGCCCGGACAGCTGCGCGGTGAAGACGTCCAGGACCTCGGGGCCGAGCTCGCTCCGCAGCAGTTCGTCGCGGTCGAGGTCGGCCGAGCAGCTGAACGTCGTGTGCTCGCGCCGCGCGGCGATCCACACCAGCCGCACCGGAGCTGCGGCCTCGGGGGCGTAGGCCCGGTACTCCTCGGCGTCGAACCCCAGGCGGCCGTTGTTGGCGACGAAGCACGGGTGGCCCTCGGTCATCCCCGCCTCGATCTCCTGGAACCCGGCGCGTGCCAGCTCCGCCGCGCTCCGCCGCGCGCCCGACATGCGGTAGGCGCTGCTCGCCAGGGTGCTGGTGATCTCCTCCAGGTAGACGGGCAGGACGTCCTCGCTCAGCGCGAGCGTCTCGCGCAGGTCCAGGACCAGGTCGAGCGCGTCCAGGGGCAGGGGCGCGCCGTCGTGGCGCAGGTCGCGCCGGACGATGCTGTCGGCGTCGATCCGCCAGTGGTCCAGGGCCATGACGCGGGCCGCGAACCGGTACTCGGTGGTTCCGTCGTCGCTGAGTACGGAGAACAGCCCGTCGGGGCCGGGCTCGGGACTCAGCAGCCGCTCGTGGGCGAACTCGGCCAGCGCCTTGCGGACGAGCAGCCGGTTGGCGCGGCTCCACGACTCGGGGGACAGGTGGGCGGCCGCGTCCCGGGGGTCCCTGGGCGCCCCGGTTCCGGGTCCGTGCGCGCTCGTGGTCATCTGCTGGCTCCTCCGGTGGTCGGGGCCGCCGCCAGGGCGGCCCGGAACTGGGCTCGGGTGCATGTGCTCAGGTGGGCGTCCTTGTCCTTCAGCGCGACGGTCGCGTCGACGCGGAACCCCGTCGCGGCGTTGAGCGCGTGGACGGCGTGGTTGCGCACGTCCGGTTCGACGACGACGCGTTCGGTCCCCGGATCGGAGAACAGCAGCTCCATGACGGTGGTGATCACGGCGCGCGTGAAGCCGTGCACGGGGGTGTCCGGGGGCGCCACCAGGAAGTGCATCCCGGTGTCGCCGGGGAGCACCGGGTAGTGCGCGGCGAGCTCGCTGTGGCCGGGGTCGTAGCGCTCCGCCAGGAAGCACGGGCCGCCCCGCCACTCCCCGACGTAGGCGTGCTCGTGTTCGGAGGCGGCCATCCTCCGGTACTCGCGGGCCACGTCGTCCTCGCTGGCCTCGGTCATCATCCAGAAGTGGGACCGGGGGTGGGTGAGCCAGCCGTGCAGGAGCGGGACGTCGGTCTCCGGGTCGACGGGCCGGACGCGGAACTCGCCGAGCCGGGGGTCGGTGCGGGTGAAGACGGGTGCGGGGCCGCGGTCGGCTCCGGGCCCGGGTCGTGCCTGGCCGGTCATCGGTGCGCGACCTCCAGCGCCTCGCCGGAGTCCGCGGAGGCAGGGGAGTCCTGCGGGTCCTGCGGTGGCGCGCCGAACTCCTGGAAGGCGATCGACCGCTCGACGGCGTAGGGCTCCCGGCCCAGCATCGCGCGCAGGATGCAGGAGTTGCGGTAGGCGCCCATGCCCAGGTCGGGGGCGACGAAGCCGTGCGTGTGCAGCTCGGCGTTCTGCACGAAGACGGCGCCCGGCGGGCACCCCGCGCCGCCGCTCCCGTCGGTGTCCGGATCCTGGTGGTCGAGGCGGTCGATCCGGTAGTCGCGGCGCACCGCGAAGCGTCCCGAACCGTCCCAGTCCAGCCGGTCGGCGACGGGGTCCAGGAAGCGCGGCACCCGGTACTGGTAGCCGGTGGCGAGCACCAGGCCCTCGGTCGTGAACGTGAAGTCGCGCCCCTGGTCGGTGTTGCGCAGGTCCAGGACGTACTCGCCGCGCTCCGCGTCGTGGCGGGCGCCGGTGACCTCGGTGTTGGTCAGCATGCGCACGGGCGGCGGGCCCAGACGGCTCTTGACGTAGAGCAGGTCGTAGATCGCGTTGATCAGGTCGGAGTCGATCCCCTTGTACAGGCTCTTCTGCGACGCCACGAGCCGGTCGCGCGTGGGGCCCGGCAGCGCGTGGAAGTGGTCGGCGTACTCCGGGGAGGTCATCTCCAGCGTGAGCTTGGTGTACTCCAGCGGGAAGAAGCGCGGGGACCGGGTGACCCAGTTCAGCTCGTAGCCGTGGCCGTCCAGGTCCTGGAGCAGGTCGTGGAAGATCTCGGCGGCGCTCTGCCCGCTCCCGACGACCGTCACGCTCCGCCTGCCCTGGAGCCCCGCCTTCGCGGGCAGGTAGCCGGAGCTGTGCACGGCGTCGTCGGGCAGCTCCCGGCAGGGTTCGGGCACGTGGGGCGGTGTGCCGGTGCCCAGCACCAGCCGCCGCGCGCGGTGCGTGTGCCGCTCCCCGGTCGCCGTGTCGGTGGCGTGCAGCAGGTAGAGGGACTCCCGCGTGTCGTACTCCACGGTCTCGACCCGCTGGCCGAAGCGGACGGTGTCACCCAGCCGCCGGGCGGCCCAGCGGCAGTAGTCGTCGTACTCCGCGCGCAGGGGGTAGAAGCGCTCGCGGATGTAGAAGGGGTAGAGCCGCCCGGTCTCCTTGAGGTAGTTGAGGAAGGAGAACGGCGAGGTGGGGTCGGCGAGGGTGACCAGGTCCGACATGAAGGGGGTCTGGAGTTCGGCCTCCTCCAGCAGCATGCCGGTGTGCCAGGCGAACTCGGGTTTCTCGTCGAGGAAGAGGCCGTCCAGATCGGGGATGGGCTCGGTCAGGCAGGCCAGCCCGAGGTTGAAGGGGCCGACGCCGACGGCGGCGAAGTCGTGGATCCGGTCGGAGACGGTGGCCTGGTTGGGGCGGATGTCGGCGGTCAACGGGCACTCCCGGGGGTGGGCGCGGACACGAAGCGGTCGGCGTGGTCGGCGAGCAGGTCCAGGACCTCGGCGACGTCCTCGAGCGTGGTTCTCGGGTTGAGCAGGGTGAGTTTCAGGTGCGGCCGTCCGTCGACCGTCGTGCGCGCCACGAAGGCCCGGCCCGAGGCCATCAGGGCCTCGCGCGCGTACCGGTTGGCGGCGTCGGTGAGCTCGGGGCCGGCGCCGGGCGGAACGCACCGGAACACCAGGGTGCTGAGCGTGGGACGGGTGACGACGGTGAAACGGGGGTCCTCGTCCAGCAGCGACCAGGCGCTGGCGGCCAGGTCCAGCACGCTGTCGAAGAGCGCGCCCACGCCGTCGGCGCCCATGACGCGCAGGGTGAGCCACAGTTTGAGGGCGTCGAAGCGGCGCGTGGTCTGGAGGCTCTTGTCGACCTGGTTGGGGGAGAGGAGGGGCGTGCTGCCGTCCGAGCGCGAGTTGAGGTAGTCGGCGTGGTAGGTGACGTGGCGCAGCACGGCGCGGTCGCGGACCACGATGGCGCTGGAGCTGACGGGCTGGAAGAAGGACTTGTGGAAGTCCACGGTCACCGAGTCGGCGCGCTCGATCCCGTTGAGCAGGTGGCGGTGGCGCGAGACCAGCAGGCCGCAGCCGTAGGCGGCGTCGACGTGCATCCACACGCCGCGCTGCTCGCACAGGTCGGCGATCTGGGGGAGCGGGTCGAGGCTGCCGAAGTCGGTGGTCCCGGCGGTGGCCACGACGGCGATGGGGACGAGCCCCTCGGCGCGGCACCCGCGCAGCTCGGCGGCCAGGGCGTCCGGGCGCATGCGCCGCCTGTCGTCGCAGGCCACGGTGATGACGGAATCGTAGCCCAGGCCGAGCAGAGCGGCCGACTTCGCGACGCTGAAGTGCCCGGCCTCGGAGGTCAGGACGCGCATCCGGGGCAGGAGGTCGGCCATGCGGGCGCTCCCGGAGCCGTTTCCTGAGCCGGTTCCGGCGCGTTGGCAGGCCTCGTCGCGTGCCATGAGCAGGGCCTGGAGGTTGGACTGGCTGCCGCCGCTGGTGAAGACCCCGTCCGAGGTGTCGCCGAAGCCGATGCGCTCGCGGGTCCAGTCGATCAGGCGCTGTTCGATCAGGGTGCCGCCGACGCTCTGGTCCCAGGTGTCGAGGGAGGAGTTGACGGCGGACAGGACGGTCTCGCCGAGGAGGGCGGGCAGGACCACCGGGCAGTTCAGGTGGCCCATGTAGCGGGGGTGGTGGAAGTAGACGGCGTCGTCGAGGTAGAGGTGTTCGAGCTCGTCCAGCGCGGCGGCCGGATCGCGGAGGGGGTCGTCCAGGTCGACCTTGCCGATCGCGGGGCGCAGGTCCTCGGCCGTGGCACCGGTGAGGGGGCGCTCCACCCGGGCGATCCGCCGGGCGACGCGGTCCACGGCGTCGCCGGTCAGGTCGCGGTAGCGCTCGGTGCTCCCACCGTCGAACAGGTGGGAGAGGGGGGACGGGTGGGCGGGCCCGGCGTCGAGGTCGGGCCCGGGGCCAGAGCCGAGGGAAGGCGTCGGCTCGGGTTCGGTGTCGGCGGCACCGGCGTCCCCGTACGGCGGGTCCTGTACGGACCGCGCGAGGGAGTTCATGGATCATCCTCCTGGAAACGGGCATGACGACAGCATCCGGAAACCGGATGCGGGCATGGGGGTAGGAAGTGTCGCGAACACACTGATGTAGGGCGCCCTAACTAAGGGGAGGCTAGCCTAACTGATCGAACTCGTACAGTGTGAGGAGGATTACAGGAGCGGCATGTTTGGCTACCTGGAGTGGTAGTAGGGGGTCTGGCCAGCGCGAACTCCGGTCGTGGGGGGAGTTCCGGGGCGCTCAGCGGTCGTGAAAGTCGCGGGGAACGTGTCCGGAAGAGGGAGGGGGCACACGGGTCGCCGCGCCTGGTCGCCGCGCTGCCCAGGGGGCGACCGCCCAGTCGGTGCCGAGGGGCCCATCGTCGCTGCGTCGCCGCGGCCCGACGCGCACCACGCACTGGCGCGGCCCTTCCCGGAGACGGCCGGAAGAGCCGCGCCAGCGGCTACGCTGAAACCTGACATCAGTGTGAGAGACGAGCGCGGCAGTGCGGACCACGGGGGAGGAAGCGTGCGTATCGGAGAGCTCGCGACACGGACGGGCGTGAGCGTCCGGTCCCTGCGCTACTACGAGGAGCAGGGCCTGCTCACCAGCAGCCGCAGCGCCAGCGGGCAGCGGCACTACACCGACGCCCAGGTCGCGCGTGTCACCTTCATCCAGCAGCTGTACGCCGCCGGGCTCTCCAGCCGCACCATCTACGAACTGCTGCCCTGTGCCGACGCGCCCAGTGAGCGCAACTCCGACGCGGCGTTGGAACGCATGGAGCAGGAACGCGACCGCCTCACCGAGCACATCGGTGACCTGGTGCGTACGCGGGACGTGCTCGACGACCTGATGGCCAAGGCCCGCGCCTACCGGGAGCAGTTGCGGTCGGGTGTTCCGGCCTGATCGCCCCACACGCCTCCCACAGGCCCCTCCCCTCCGCTCACGGTCACGCCCGGGCGGGGAGGGGGCGTGCGTGTAGGCTGGAGGACAGCGGAGACGACAACCCGTTCCGGGAGAGCCCGGACCGCCGGCCCGGGGCGTGACGACCACGCACGATTCGGGCCGCGAGACCCAGGGCGCCGTGCCCTTCCGGTACGGGCCCGGAGACCGTGTCCTCTCCCGCATGCCGTGACGCGCGTACCGCGCTCACGTTTCCTCGTCCGAAGCGGCGTACGCACGCCCGCCCGCTTCGGGGATTGCGGAGCACCTCTCACCCATGGCTCCTTTCACGCACCACCCACCCGCCGTCTCCGACACCCCTCCCTCGGTTCCCAGACTGAGGTTGAACGCCATCCCGCACCGCGGCGCGATCCTGGCCGGGGGGTGGTGGCCCAGATCCGGCGATCCCGTCGCGGAACTTCCCGGGCTGATCCTGGCCCTCGACGACCGCCGGGGCCCCGTCCACCGACTCGAAATGGGGGTGACGGGCTGGCGGAACAGGCCGGACCTGCTCGCGGTGGCCGGTCGCGCGGTCCACATCTCCTGGTCCCCGGACATGCCGCCGGACCTCCTGGTCGCGGTCGGCCGCAACGGTTCACGCACCCGCCTGCTGGTGGTGCCCCCCGGCGTGGGGGCGTTCACCGCGTGGTCCGCCCTGGATCTGGCGGCCCTGACCACGAACACCGCGCGGGCCTCGGAGGTCATGGACATCGCGAGCCTGCTGCCGCCTCCGCCCAGAACGTCCGTGGAGTCGGACGGGGACCCCGAGAGCGCGTGGTTCCACGAGGACGGGGTTCCCCCACGGACGTCCGTGAGGCGCGGGACGGACGCGTTCGCCCTGCGGGTGGAACCGGCCGGTCCGAAACAGGTGCTCGTCCGGATCTCCGGCGAGATCGACGTGACGACGGAGCCCGAACGCTGGGATCCCCTGTTCGACGTGTTCCACACGGACGCCGACAAGGTCGTCGTCGACCTGTCCGGCGTGAGTTCTTGCGGTTCGGCGGGTATCTCCCTCCTGACGGCGGCCCGAGCCCGGGCCGAACTGGTGGGCATGGACCTGCGACTGGTCACACGGTCGGCACGGGTGCGCTGGCTCCTGGAACACACCGGGCCGTACAAGCTCCCACCGGTTCACACCACAGTGGAGGAAGCCCTGTCCCATGCCTGGTGATGAGAAGACGAGCCCCGCCACACGAACGCAGCAGCGGCGGGGAAGCGACTTCGCCGTCCTCGCCCGGACCGTGGGCGAGCACGGACTGCTGGGAACGCGCCCGGGCCACTACACGGTACGCATCGGTATCACGCTGCTCCTGCTCATCGCGGCCTGGACGGTCTTCGTGCTGATCGGCCCCTCCTGGTGGCAGCTGCTGACGGCCGTGCCGCTCGCGGTGCTCTTCACCCAGACGGCCTTCATCGGACACGACGCCGGACACCAGCAGATCTCCGCGAACCGGCGGATCAACACCCTGATCGGACGGATCCACGGCAACCTGCTGGTGGGCCTGGGGTTCGCCTGGTGGATCGACAAGCACGACCGGCACCACGCCCACCCGAACCACGAGGGCAGGGATCCCGACATCGCCGGGGCCGCCCTGGCCTTCAGCCGGGAGCAGGCCCTTCTGCGCCGCCGGGGCCCGGGCCGGTGGCTGGCTCGCAGCCAGGCGTGGCTGTTCTTCCCGATGCTGCTCCTGGAGGCCTTCCACCTGCACGCCGCCTCGGTGCGGGGGGTGGTGGAGGACACCAGCATGCCGACGCGGGACCGGGTTCTGGAGGGCGGGCTCCTGGCGCTCCACCTCGGCGGTTACCTGACGCTCGTGCTGACCACGCTCACCCCGGCCCAGGCGCTGTGCTTCGTCCTGGTGCACCAGGGCCTGTTCGGCCTGTACATGGGCTGCTCCTTCGCGCCGAACCACAAGGGCATGCCCGTTCTCGAGGAGGGGGCCAGGGCGGGTTTCCTGCGCCGTCAGGTCCTCACCACCCGCAACATACGGGGCGGTCCGCTGACCGACCTGGTCCTGGGCGGGCTGAACTACCAGATCGAGCACCACCTGTTCCCCTCGATGCCCAGGCCCAACCTGCGCCGTGCCCAGCCCCTGGTCCGGGCCGCGTGTGAGCGGTGCGGGCTCGTCTACCACGAGACGGGACTTCTGCACTCCTACGCCGAGGTGCTGCGACACCTCCACAGGGTGGGAGGCCCGCTGCGTCCGGAACTCGAGTACTGACCCCTTTCCCTCCCGGTTCCCCCGCCGCGCCGGGGGCGAGACGATCCCGCTCGCGCTCCGCCGCGAGGAGCGCGGCCGACACGGTTTCGAGCCGGGTGGTGCGCGTTCGCGCCAACTGGACGAGGAGGTCGTCGAGGTCGGTGAGATGCCGGTGCAGCACGCCCCTGGCCACGTTCGCCTCCTCGGTGGCCGAACGCGGGAGGCCCTCCCGGGAGGGTTCCCGGAAGGGCCGCCGTGCGTACCGTTCTCCGTGTCCTTCAGGTCCTGCCGCCGCATGGAGCGGGCACGGCGCTCATACCGAGGACCGGTGACGGGCTACAGCGGGACCTCGTCGCCGCCGAAGGTCACCACCAGGCTGCCGTCCGAGGCGTGGGACCAGCCCAGGCCGCCGGTGTAGTCGGCGCACCGCGACCCGTTCGAGCCGGACCAGAACTGGTTCGATCCGTCGGCGTCGCCGATGATCCGGTCGTTGGACCCGCTGTCGCACGAGGTGTTGCCGCTGAACACCGAGGAGCCGTCGTCGAAGTTGAAGTTGCGCTCCTCGTTGCCGATGCTCACGTTGTCCGACACCGTCATCGAACCCGGGTTGCTGTTGTAGGTGAACCCGTGCTTGCCGTTGTCGTGGGCGACGCTGTGCCTGATGACGTGGTCGACCGGGATGTCCTCGCCGCCCAGCTTGAAGCCGTTGCGGTCGCCGTCCCCGGCCTGGGAGCCGTCGCTGAGGATGCCGTTCTCGTAGGCGAGGGAGTACTCGATGGTCACGGCGCCGATGGGACCGGTCTCGTCCTTGGTGTAGAGGTCCCAGCCGTCGTCGATGTTGTTGTGGGCCACGGCGTAGCGGAAGACGTTGCCGGGACCGGAGGTGAGCTTGGCGGCGAAGCCGTCGGCGTCCTCGCCGTCGGAGTCGGCGTTGTCGTGCGACTCCGCGCTCAGGACGAGGTTGTGGGAGGGCCACTCGCTCTCGGGCGTGCCGGAGTCGCGCCGCGAGATCTGGAGCCCCGTGTCGCGGTTGAAGCGCGTCACCGTCCGCTCGAAGACGTTGTGGCTGCCGCCGACGAAGATCCCGTTGTCACCGGCCCGCTCGACGACGACGCCGTGGACGTGCCAGTACGACCCGTTCACCGCGAGCCCGCGGTTGGACGAGTCCTCGCTCTGGGCCGAGAAGTCCAGCACCGGGGTCTCGCCCGGGTAGGCGGACAGCTCCGTTCGGTCGCTCGCGGTGCCGTCGTTGCCCTGCGGGATGGTGACCGTGTCGGACAGTTCGTAGGTGCCGCCGCGCAGGTAGATCGTTCCGCCGGGCTCGACACGGTCGATCGCCGAGGTCAGCGTGGTCGGGTCCGACTCCGTGCCGTCCGCGTCCGCGCTGCCGCCCGGCGCCACGTACAGCGTGGCCTCCGACGGCGGGGTGTCGTCGTCGCCACCACCGTCATCGCCGCCACCGTCGTCACCACCGCCGTCGTCCGCCTGCACCTCCACGTCGACGTAGTCGATGTTGGGCAGGCCGTCGGATCCGGTGGCCTCGAAGCGGAGGGTGTTCTCACCCGCCTCCACCGGAACCGTGAGCGTACGCGTCTCCCACGCGTCCCACTCGCCGGTGCTTCCGAACGACGCCGACGCGGCGGTCGAGCCGTTCACCGTGACGTCGGCGGAGCGCGCGTCGCCGGTTCCGTTGGCGAAGTGGACCGTGAGCGTGGCCGTGCCCGACGCGGAGGCGTTCACGGTGAACTCCGCGTACGCACCGTCCTCGTTGTCGGTGTTGCAGAACCCGCTGCCGGAGTAGCCGGACCATTCGGACTCGATGCGGCCGTCGCAGACGGCCGAGGAGTCCTCGGCCTCGTAGCGGGTGGGCGCGGCCTGCGCCGCGGTGCCGGAAAGTGTGACGAGTGTGCTGGTGAGCAGGGCGACGCACGCCGCCGCGGGTCTGGTTCTCATCGTTCCGTCTCTCCAGGGGGTGGGTTCTCTGCCCCGGGGGGGGCAGTAAACGGAGAAGTAAGGAAAGCGCTTTCAGCGACGAAGGTAGGCGTTCGCCTCCGGTGCGTCAACGGTCTTGTTCCGCGAAAGGGTTCGTGTTAAGGGAGCTGGGTTCGGGCTGGTGGGGAAGGTGGACTCCGTTCCGGAAACGGTCCCGGGTTTTTCTCGGGGGAGTGGGCGTCGGTGGTGCGGTCCGGAGCGGTGGCCATCCCTCCGGGTGCGCCTCGACGGCGCGTTTCTCCAGTTCGGAGGCGTGTTGGGCTGTGGGGATGAGGTGTTCGCGGGGAGAGGTGAGGAAAGCCCTTACCCTGGCTCGCGTGGACACCCGATGACGGCGGTACGCGGTCCCTCCCGAATCCCGGGGAGGGGCCGCGCGTCCGTTCCCGACGGCGGGTGCCTCGCACCGGGGAGCAGGAAGGCGGAGTCCTCCCGGGGGCGCCACCACCCGGGCGCACCCGCCGCTACAGCTCCTCCCGGTACGGGGGTTCGGCACCGGCGCGGGAACAGGTGACGGAGGCCGCGCGGGCGGCGAAACCGAGCACCCGCCGCCACTCCTCCTCCGACAGCCCGGACGGGGCTCCGCGTACGAGCGAACCCCGCTCGGCCAGGGCGTGCAGCAGCGCGGCGTTGACGGTGTCGCCCGCGCCGATCGTGTCCACGACGTCGACGCCCACGCCGGGGACGGAACAGGTGCCCCGACGGGTCCAGACGGTCATGCCCTCGCCGCCGCGGGTCACGACGACGGCCTCGGTTCCGGCGTCGAGCCACCGGCGCGCCGCCGGGTCCAGGGCCGCCGCGCCCGTGGCCCCGCTGTCGGGCCCGGCGAGCCACAGGGCGTCCTCCTCGCTGAGCTTGAGCAGGGACACGTGCGGGAGCCAGCCGAGGAACCGCGACCGGTGGGCGTCCGGGTCGGGGATGAGCCCGGCGCGGATGTTCGGGTCCAGGGCGATGAGGGCCCCTCGCGCCGCCTCGCGCCGCATCAGCTCCTCGTAGGCGCTCGCACCGGGTTCGAGGACGAGCGAGCAGGTGCCCAGGGACAGGGCCCGGGTCTCCTCGGGAAGGCGGTCGGGAAGCGAGAAGAGCCGGTCGGCCGTGCCCTCGACGTAGAAGGAGTAGGCGGCCGAGCCGTCTTCGTCGAACGCGACGGCGGCCAGCGGGGTCGGCTCGGGTCCGCGTTGGACCAGTTCCACCCCCACCCCGTCCGCCTCCAGCCGTTCGACGAGTGACTCCCCGAAGGCGTCGGTGGAGATCCGTGAGCAGAAGGAGACCGGCGAGCCGAGTCGGGCGAGCGCGACGGCCGTGTTGTACGGGCCGCCGCCGCGCGCGGGCAGCAGTGGGGACGGCGGGCGGCCCCTGTCCTGGGGCACCAGGTCGATCAGGGCCTCACCGGCGACGACGATCACGGGACGGTGTTCCTCTCACGGTCGGGGCGGACCGGGCGCGCGCCCGGTGCCTTCGGGGCGCGGCGCTCAGAGCCGGGCCCTCTCGTGGTCGGGTTCGGCGGTGCCGCCGGGAACGGCCTCGGGCAACCCTGCGGTGTCGGGACGCAGTGTGAACACGGAGACGAGGGTGAACGCCGCGACCATCGTGCCCATGGCCAGGTAGGTGTTGGCGAAACCGACGGTGTCGTAGCCGNNNCTGGATGGCCACCTGGTAGCCGATCAGGTAGATCGTCGAGGACAGCCGGGTGTCGAAGTGCCGGTTGATGTACTTGAAGATCGCGATGAGCATGATCGGCAGTTCGACGGCGTGCAGCAGCTTCACCGCCGAGATCGCCGCCGGGTCGGTGACCACGCCGGACAGCAGGATCCGGGTGGCCATGACGCAGCCCGACACCAGCAGCGCGTTCTTGGCCCCGATCCGGTTGACGAGGAAGGGCGCGAGGACCATGCCGCCCGCCTCCAGGAACACCTGCACGGAGTTGAGGTCGCTGTACATCCGGTTGCCCTCGGCCACGGTGTCGAAGAGCGAGGCGAAGTAGGAGGGAAACATCTGGTCGTAGGTGTTGTAGGTCGCCGTCACGGCCACGACGAACAGCAGCAGGCCCCAGAACGCGGGATAGACGAACAGCGACCTCACGTCGCCCGGGGACACCGAGGAGGCCGCCCGGTCGACGGCCGCGGTGCCGCTGCCCCCGCTGACGCGGATCGCGGCGATGAGGAGGACGAACACGGCCGCCGAGACGCTCGCGGCCCAGAAGTTCAGGTCGGGGTCGACGTTGAACAGGCGCCCGGCGAAGAACGAGGCCGCCGCCCACCCGAGCGAGCCGAAGGTCCGCACCCGCCCGAACTCGAAGCCGTGGAGGCGGCTCAGGCGCTCGGTGTAGCTCTCCAGCGTCGCGACGGCCACCGCGAACGCCATGGCCAGGTACGCCGAGCCCACCACCAGGCCGAGGGCGAAGTGCGTCTGTAGCAGCGGTCCGTAGACGTGGACGTAGACCGGGCCGACGAGCAGCATCAGGGCGCCGATCCAGTACAGCAGGTTCCTGCGCAGGCCCAGCTTGTCCTGGACGTAGCCGTAGACCGGCATGACGAACAGGCAGCCGACGGCGTTGGCGCTGATCACCAGGGAGCTGCGTCCGGCGCTCAGGCCCAGGTCCTGGACCAGCCAGATGGAGAACAGGGACCAGGACAGCGACCAGGTCACGAAGAACATGAACATGGCGCCGCTGACCAGCGTGAAGTTCAGCCGCTTCCGGCTGCGTTCCCCGGTGGGGGCGGCGGGGCTCTGGGGGGTCATGAACACTCCCTCACGGGCACCGCGCTCGACGGCGGTGCCGGGTCGGTCTGCCGGAGGGAGGGGCGCTCCGCTCCGGTGGGATCTGTCGCACGGCCGACGCGAAAAGTCGCCTAACACGTGCTAGCTAGCGTCCACTATTACGTGTTAGGTTCCGGAAGGCAAGAGCTCGGTGACGACGGTGTGAACCGCCGACCGTCGACCGCCGAGCGGAGGGCACCGAACGCGACCCCGGGGCGAAACCCCAGGCAGGACCCCGCGCGTGACCCCGAACGGGCCCCGACGAGACAACAGACTCCACCGACCCGACCGAGCCAGAGGAAGTGACCGCGTGACGGCCGACCGGAGAAGACCCCAGCTGCATGTGCGCCCCGCCGCGGGACAGTGGTGCAACGACCCCAACGGACCGCTCTTCCACGACGGCCGCTACCACCTGTTCTTCCAGCACAACCCCGCCGCGCCGGTCTGGGGGGACATCCACTGGGGCCACGCCTCCAGCCCCGATCTCCTCACCTGGGACGACCACGGCATCGCCCTGACGCCCACCCCCGGCACGCGGGACGCGCTCGGCGCCTGGTCGGGCTGCGCGGTCGTGGAGGACGGGGTCCCCACCGCCGTCTACACGGGGATGGACCGCTCCGACGGCGTCGGCTCCGTCATGCTCGCCCGCGCCGTCGACGAGGAGGTCAGCCAGCTCAAGGCCGATCCCGATCCGGTCGTCCCCGGACCGCCGCCCGGCCTCGACCTCGCCGCCTTCCGCGATCCGTACCTGTTCACCGTCGGAGACCGGCGGTGGGCCCTGATGGGAGCCGGCCACCGCGACAGCCGCCCCGACGTGCTGCTCTACCGCGTCCACTCACTGACCGAGTGGACCTACGAGGGGTCGCTGCTGGACGCCGCCGACCCCGTCGCCTCACGCGTCGCGGGCCCGGCGGCCGCGTGGGAGTGCCCCGCCCTGTTCCCCGAGGACCCCTCCCGGACGGGCGCCGGGGACCGCTGGGTCCTGGTGCTGTCCCTGTGGGCCGACGACGTCACCTACCTCACGGTCCGCCTGGTCGGCGCACTGCTGCCGACCGGGGACGGACCGCGCACCGGCACGGACGGAGCACCGCCGGACGGGGGAGGGGCACGGTCCGGCGGGGGAGGCCTGCGTTTCGTCCCCGAGGACGGCGGCCTCCTCGACCACGGCCGCGACTTCTACGCCGCCACCGCCCTCGTCCGGCGCGACCGCACCCTGCTCTGGGGATGGAGCTGGGAGTCGCGCACCGAGGAGGAGTCGGTCGCCGAGGGCTGGGCGGGCTGCCTGACACACCCCCGCGAGGTCGGCCCGCACCCGGACGGCGGACTCCGCGTCGCTCCGGCACGCGAACTGTCCGCGCTGCGCACCCGCGAACTGGCGTGCGCCGACCCGCTTCCCCCGGCCTACGAGGTCGCCCTCGACGCCGAGGTCGACCTCCCGGACACGGAGGTCGTCCTCCGGCTCGGTGACACCGTCGCCCTGCGCGTGAACCCGAGCCGGGGACTGCTCGTCCTGGACCGCGCGGGCGCCCCCGCGACGGGCACCCACCCGCTGCCGCGCGCCGACGAGGCGGTCGCCACGGGGCCGTCCGACACCCGTGCCCGGCTGCGCGTCCTGGTCGACGGCCCGATCGTGGAGGTGTTCTGGAACGACCGCGTGACCCTCACCGAGAAGGTCCACCCCGCGCCGCACGGTTCCTGGAGCGCCGCGACCGTCCGGGGCGCCGCACGGGTGGAGGTCCGGGCCTGGGAGTGCGGACCTCCGCGGGGCCCGGCGGGCACGGGCACCGAGGGACCCGCCTCCGACCGCCCCGCGACGCGTGGCTGAGGGCGACCGGGCGGGCGGTGCCGCGCCCCCGTCCGGCGGCTCAGCGCGCGGGCGGTCGCACGGAGTCGCGCTCGACGACCGGGCACTCCAGGTACCGGACGGCCGTACGCTCCAGGCCCCCCTCCGCGTCGGCGGAGTCCAGCAGCATCCGGACCGCCGCCGCGCCCATCTCGTGGTGCGGCAGCGCGATGGTGGTCAGCGCGGGGACCAGGTGACCGGCCATCTGGTCCTGGTCGTCGTAGCCGACCACCGAAAGCTCACCCGGAACGTCGATTCCCAGTCGGGCGGCGGCGAGCAGCACCCCGGCCGCGACGCGGTCGTTGGCGCAGACCACACCGGTGGGGCGGTCGCCGCCGTCGAGGACGCGTACGGCCGCCGCGTACCCCTGGTCGATCTGCCAGCCCGCGGACACCGTCCACCCGGGGCGCGGCGCCAACCCGGCGGCGGCCATCCCCTCCCGGAAGCCGACCGCGCGGGCCTCGGTGGCGATGTCCCCGCTCTCACCGCCGAGCAGGGCGACGCGCCGGTGCCCCGCCGCGAGCAACACGTCGACCGCGGCCCGGCCACCCGCGTGCTCGTCGGCGACCACGGCCGCGTGGGAGCCAGCCGCACGCGGAAGGCAGTTGGCCAGCACGGTGGTCGCCGGATCCAGGCCCCCCGGAACGTCGGCGTGGCGCATGGTCATCGCCGCGTACACCACCCCGTCCACGCGGCGGGAACGCAGCTCGGCCAGCGCCTCAGCCTCGGCCTCCGGGTCCAGCCGCGACTCCAGGAGCAACACCTGGTGGCCGCGTTCGCGCGCGGCGTCCATCGCGCCGATCACCATCCGCCCGGCGAACGGGCTCGTGGCGATCTCGTCGGTCAGCATCCCGATGACGCCGCTGCGCCGTGCGCGCAGCGAACGGGCGACCTGGTCGGGACGGTAGCCGAGTTCGCGCGCGGCGTTCCTGATCCGCTCCTGCGTGGCCGCCGACAGATTGCCCTCCGCGCGCCCGGAGAAGACGAACGACACGGCCGAACGCGACACCTGCGCCAGTTCTGCCACATCGCGGGACGTAGGCCGCTTCACGTCGTCTCCTCCATCGTGTCCGTGCTCCGGGAAGTGCGTACCGCCAGTATCCCCGGCCCGGACGGCGCTCCCGTACCCCGGACGGTCGTGGGACCCGCCGCGTGCGGGCACGCCGCTCCGACCGGGACACACCAGACCCGCACCACACCCCCTAGCGACGAGTGAGAGGAGACCGGCCATGACGTCCGGTCAGGCGATGAACCGAAGGACCCTGTTCGGGGCGGCGGCGACGGGAGCCGCGCTCTCCGTCACCGGGGCGGCCGGCCAGGCGCCGGCGGCCCCGGGCGGCACCCCGCGACCGGCGAACGACGCGGCGGGCGGCGGATCCGCCCGGTGCCGGGAGGGCTACCGCGCCGAGTACCACTTCACCGTTCCCGACCAGTGGAAGAACGACCCCCAGCGTCCCGTGTGGATCGACGGCGAGTACCACTACTACTACCTCTACAACGCCGACTACCTCACCGGGGGAACCACCGCCGGAACGGCCTGGCGCCTGGCCACCAGCCGCGACCTGGTCTCCTTCACCGACCGCGGTGTCGCGATCCCCAAGGACACCACGCCCGCCGGTGACGTATGGTCCGGATCGGCCGTCGTCGACACCGACGACACCGCGGGTTTCGGGGCGGGCGCCGTCGTGGCCCTGGTGACCATGGAACCGGACCCGGACACCTACTCCCAGGCCCAGTACCTGTGGTACTCCACCGACGGAGGCCGGACCTTCTCCCCGTACGGCACCGGACCCGTACTGGCCAACCCCGGGGTCAGGGACTACCGCGACCCCAAGGTGGTCCGGGACGAGGAGCGCGGACGCTGGGTCATGCTCCTCGCGGAGCGGACCAAGGTGGGCTTCTACCACTCCGCGGACCTGAGGGAGTGGTCGTACGCGGGCGGCTTCGTCGAGGAGGGCCTCGGCGTTCTCGAATGCCCCGACCTGTTCCGCATCACCGCGGAGGACGGCTCGGAGACGGTCTGGGTCCTGGGGGTCAGCGCCAACGGCAAGGAGTCCGGCCTGCCCAACACCTACGCCTACTGGACCGGCGACTTCGACGGCGGCGCCTTCCACCCGCACCGGGACGAGCCCCAGTGGTTGGACCACGGGTTCGACTGGTACGGCGCCGTCACCTTCGAGAAGCGGACCGGGGACGGCTCCGTGGACCCGGCCGCGCGTTACGCGATCGCCTGGACGAACAACTGGGACTACCCCAACACGACCCCGACCATCGAGTCCGACGGATTCAACGGCACGGACTCCGTCGTGCGCGAGGTCGTCCTGCGCCGCTCCGCCTCCGGCACCCGCTACCTGGCCTCCCGGCCCGTGGACGCCCTCGACGACCACGTCACGCGCACCGTCGAGCTCGGCGACGTGGCGGTCGAGGGGACGCACGTGCTCGACTACGAGGGGGCGGCGTACGAGTTCACGGCCGAGGTGACCTGGGACCAGGTGACCGGGGCGGGCGTCCAGCTGCGCCGTTCCGCGGACGGTAGCCGCCACGTCGACGCCGGGGTGTACGGGGAGTACGCCTTCGTCAACCGCGGCGGGGTCCCCAACCCCGACAACTCCGGCAGGTGGCAGGAGAGCAGGACTCCGTTCGACCCCTCCGCGGGCACAGTCCTCCTGCGCGTCCTGGTCGACCGCACCACGGTCGAGGTCTTCTTCGACGACGGGCGCCACGTCCACTCCATGGAGGCCTTCCCCTACACCGTCGACCTGGGGATCGCCCTGTTCGCCACGGGCGGCGGAGCCGTGTTCCGGGACGTGGTGATCCGCGAACTCGGGGCGGGATGAGCGTGTGACCCGGGCCCGTTCACCGGAACAGGCGGGGACGTCACGTCCTCACGGACGCGGCGGCCCCGCCGTCCGTCCGGACCGGGGCGGGACGCCCGACCGGACCACGGGCGGCGGGGAGGACCGCGCCGCCCGTGGGCACCCGGTCAGAGGTGCGGGACGTCCTCGGGGAGCAGGGAGGTGAAGTCCTCCCGGGTGGCGTTCTGGACGCCGTTGACCAGACGCCCCGCCTGCCGGGTGATCATCCGCTCCAGCACCTGGCGCGCGTAACGGGCGTTGCCGAAGTTCGCGTCGCGCGGCACCTCCGAGAAGTGCTCCAGCAGAGCCGCCGACGTCGCCCCGACGCACGTGTACCCCGACCCCTTCGCCATGCGTTCGACGATGGTGACCAGTTCGGCGTCGCTGTAGTCGGGGAACTCCACCTGGTGGTTGAACCGCGAGGCCAGACCGGGGTTGGAGTCCAGGAAGCGCTGCATCTCGTGGGTGTATCCGGCGACGATGACCACGACCTCGTCGCGGTGGTCCTCCATGAGCTTGACCAGGGTGTCGATGGCCTCCTGGCCGAAGTCGTTGCCCGCGCCGCGCGGTGCCAGGGTGTAGGCCTCGTCGACGAACAGCACGCCGCCCTTGGCGCGCTCGAACACCTCGGCGGTCAGCTGGGCGGTGTGCCCGACGTAGCGCCCCACCAGGTCCGATCGGGCCGCCTCCACCACGTGGTCGCCCCGCAGGACCCCCAGGGCGTGCAGAAGGCGCCCGTACAGCCGGGCCACGGTCGTCTTACCGGTACCGGGGGGACCGGCGAACACCAGGTGGTGGCTCATCGCCGCCACCGGCAGCCCCATGGCGCGCCGCTGCTGCGACATCAGCAGCAGGTTGGCCAGGTCGTTGACGGTCTCCTTCACGCTCGCCAGACCCACCATCGCGTCCAGCTCCTCGCGCAGGGCGGCGATCCCGTCGGCCGTGCCCCCGAGCGGCTCCTCCTCGGCCTCCTGGCCCAGGTCCTCGGGGAGGAGGAGGGTGAGCGCGTCCGGGTCGTCGGGCACCGTCCCGCCCAGCCGGAACGCCTGGCGGTCGATCATCGCCTCGAAGACCTTGCGGGCCTCACGGCCGTTGCCGAACGCGGGCCCCCGGGACATCCGTCCGAAGTACGCGTGCAGCGCCTCCTCGGTCTCCGGCGCCATCCGGTAGCTGTGCGACCCGCACAGCCCGCGCACGATCTCCACCAGCTCGTCCACCTCGTAGTTGGCGAACTCGATGGTCCGGCTGAACCGCGAGGCCAGACCGGGGTTGGAGTCCAGGAAACGGCCCATCTCCTCGGTGTATCCGGCGACGATGACCACGACCTCGTCGCGGTGGTCCTCCATGAGCTTGACCAGGGTGTCGATCGCCTCCCGGCCGAAGTCGGGGCCGGTGCCCCCCTCGCCACCGGACAGGGTGTAGGCCTCGTCGACGAACAGCACGCCGCCCTTGGCGCGCTCGAACACCTCGGTGGTCTTGATCGCCGTTCCCCCGACGTACTGCGAGACCAGGTCGGCGCGGGCCACCTCCACCACGTGCCCGTACCGAAGGACGTCCAGCTCGGCGAGGATCTGCCCGTACAGCCGGGCCACGGTCGTCTTACCGGTGCCCGGCGCGCCGCCGAAGACCAGGTGGCGGCTCATGGGCGGCGTGGGCAGCCCCATCTCCGCACGGCGCTGCGCCATCTGGTTGCGGGTGACCAGGGTCCTGACCTCGTGCTTGACCCCGGCCAGACCGACCAGCGAGTCCAGCTCCAGCATCGGCCCCACCGACTCGGGCTCCCCGCCCTCCTCCCCGGCGGCGGGGACGGTCGGCGCGGGGACGGAGGCCCCCGCCTCCTCACCGAACGCGTCGGGGGCCCCGTTGTCGTGGCTGAGGAGCTTGTCCGTGCGCATGCTCTCGCTGGCGACGGTCTGCCGCAGCCCGGAGCGGCCGTTGGAGCGCACCGAGCAGTCCTCCACCGTGACGTCCTCGGTGGAGTGCACGAGGACCCCGTCGGCCCCGTTGCCGAACACCTCGCACCGGCGCAGCGTGGCGCTCGCCTTCGCCGTCACCAGCACGCCGTTGCGGCGGCCGTTGTACACCCGCGTGCGCAGCACCGTGGCCCGGCCCCCGGCCCGCACGGCGACACCGTCGCCCGTGCACTCCGACACGTCGCAGTCGCGCACGTCGGCGGACGCGCCCGAGCCGACCGAGATCCCGCAGTCGCGGCTCCCGGAGATCTGCACGCCGTTCAGCAGGGGAGCCCCGCCCTCCTCCACGGACACGGCGCTCTTGCCGGTGCGGTCCAGCGTCACGTCCTCCAGGCGCCCGCGGCCGCCTCCACCGAACACCACCCCCGGTCCCCGGGTGCCCGTGATCGCGGTCGCGCGCAGGAAGGGGGCGCACTCCTCGACCACCACGCCGGGACCGGAGGTCCCGCTGACCAGCCCCCGGTCGAACTCCACGACGCTGCCGCCGCCCAGGTTCAACCCCTGGCCGCCGCGCACGACCAGGCCGAGGAAGGCGGTGGACGCCCGTTCCTCGGCGCGCACGGCGTCGCCGCCCGACTCCTCCACCTCGCAGTCGGTGAAGGTGCCGCGCGCCCGGCCCGACAGGTGGACGGCCACGCCCTTGGCGCGCACCACGCGCACCCGCGCCACCTGCGGGTCGGAGCCGTTGTGCACGGCGATGCCGCGCCCGCCCACGTCCTCGAACACGCAGTCCTCCACGGCCGGGCGCGACCTGCTGGACACCGTCAGGCCGTCGCCCTCGGTGTCGTGCACCCGCGTGCCCAGCAGTGAGGTGGCGGCGCCCTCCTCCAACGCCACCGCGGGCTTCGTGGTCCCCGAGATCTCGCACTCCCGGACCGTGCCCCCGGCCTGTCCGCTGGCGAACACGCCGTTGCCCCCGGCGTCCCGCAACACGCAGGCGCGGACCGTGGGGCGGGCCCGCTCGCCGATGACCACGGCGCTGGTGTCGACCTCCTCGACCACGCAGTCCTCGATGACGCTCGGACCGGCCGAGGTGATCACCACCCCCGCCCCCGAGGAGCACGTGACGCGGCTGTCGCGCATGGCGAGCGCGCCGTCGCCGCGTACCGACACCGCGGTCCACGAGGCCCCCTCCACCTCGCAGTCGGCCATCTCCAGCTGTCCGAGGGGGATGTCCACGGCGGGGTGGTCGGCGCTGCGGCCGCGCAGGACCAGCCCCGACAGCTTGACCGCCTCGGCGCCCGAGACGACGGCGCATCCGCTGCCCGTGGTGATCTCCACGCTGCCGAGCCCGTCCCGGGAGACCAGGGTGACCACCTCGCGCAGTACGAGTCCCTCCTCGTAGCGTCCCGGGGCGATGGTGATGAGCGCACCGCTGGAGGCGGCCTCGACCGCTTCGGTGATCGTCGTGTGTCCGTCGTTCCCGTCGGGGTCGACGGTGAGGAACTGCCTGGCCATCGGTGTCTTTCTAATCTGAGCCGTGGGGACGGGGGCGGTGGCGGGGGGCCGGGGCCGCCCCGCCGGGGAGGGTCAGGAACAGGACGCGCGCACCGCCGAGGCGGCCACGTGGGTGCTGGCGTGCTCCTGGTCGGCGAGGGCGTCGGCCCCCGCGTTGGTGAGCTTTATGGTGAACTCCTCAGTGGGAGAGGTGAACCCGGTGACCTGGACCCAGCCGCCCCGGATCTGCGCCTGGTCGATCCCGAAGACCGCCACGGGCGACCCCTCGGCCGCGGGGCCGGAGAAGATCTGGTAGCTGGCCTCGTCGGGGGAGATCCACAGCGGGCTCCCGTCGTCGGGCACGTGGACGTAGAGCTCGCACGCGACCCCCGCCTCACCGGGGGTGAACGTCCAGGCGGCGTACTGGCCGTCGCCCCGTTCCGGGTCACCCGAGACGGGGACGGCCTCGTAGCCGCCGTCGCAGCCCTCCTGGGCGTACCCGCCGGGCCGGGTGGCCCAGCTGGCGGTGCCCTGAGCGCTGTCCCAGCGTCCCGCGTTCGTGTAGGAGGCGCCGGGGGAGGCCGGGCAGCCGGGACCCGCGAGGGCGAGGAAGGGCTCCGGTTCCGATCCCCCCGTCGTCGTGATCGCGTCCTCCAGGACGGAGCCGCCGCCCTCCGGGGCCGGGGGCTCCGCTCCGGACTGCCCGTTGGCGGCCGACGGTTCGGTGGAGGCCCCGTTGCCCTCGGTGTCGCCGCTTCCGGTGGTGTCGGCGAGGGGGGCGTTCGCGTCCTCTCCGGGGGTTCCGGTGGTGCCGGCCTCCCCGGAGGTTTCGGCGCCCTCGTCCCCTCCGGCCGCCTCGCTGTTCGCGGTGTCGCCGTTTCCGGTGGGGTCGTCGTCGCTGGTGTCGTCGGTGTTCTCTCCGGGTGTGCCGGTGGTGTCGCCCTCTCCGGAGGTTCCCGTGCCCTCGTCCCCTCCGGCAGCCGTGTCCTCTCCGGCGGGGAGGTCGGAGCCCGTGTCACCGGTTCCGGCGCCCCCGGCGGCACCGTCGGTCGCACCGTCCCCGGCCGTTGACTCCCCACCGGCCGCCGTGCTCTCGGACCCGGGTTCCGCGTCGGCCGCCGTGTCCCCGGTTTCCGGCCCCTCGGCGGTGGTGCCCCCGTCCGCGGGCACCTCCCTCTCGGCGCCCCCGGTCCCGGTGGCGCCGTCGCCGGTGGCCGCGTCCGGGTTCTCCTGCGCCGCTGGGGCGGTCTCGACGTTCTCCCCGCCGGTGCCGCCCGTGCCGCCGGTGCCCGGGTCGGGCATCGTCGGGGTCGCGGCCCCGTCCCCGCCCACCTCGGGGATGTAGCCGGTCTCCGGAGGACCCGAGCCCTGCTGGGGTGCGGTCGCGGACCCCGTGTCCGTCCGCGCCGTGGCGGTCCCGGTCTCGCCGCCGGACGAGGCACCCGCCCGGGCGGTGTCGGACGCCTGGCCGCCGCCCCCGCCCGTACCCGAGGCGAGCGGGGTCGGCTCCAGGGTCACCCCGGGCACCCCCGCCGTCATGGCGAAGGGGGCGGCGACCAGCAGCAGGCCCGCGATGGCGGCGCCCGCCAGGACGGGCTTGCCCGGACGGTCCAGAGCCTCCTCCGGTGGGCGTGGCGCGGAGGGTTCGCCCGGGGCCCCCGTGATCCGGGAACCGGGAGCGGCCTCCGACGCCTCCGGCCCCCCGGCGGTGCCGGGAGGGGGCGGGGGCGCCGGGTACGCCGCGGAACCCGCGGCCCCGCCGGAGGCCGTGCCGTCGGCCTCTCCGGAGAGCACCGACTGGAACTCGGACGCCGGTAGGGGAAGGGC
>NZ_ANAX01000261.1 GCF_000341065.1 Nocardiopsis halotolerans DSM 44410
AAACTCCTTCTCGGGGGACCCGGACGGCCGCGGCGGCGGCCGTCCGGGCAGGTGGGGATGGGGGTGGTACGGGGGTTACCGGCGCCCGCCGGGCACGTTCGAGGGGTCGAGGTCGGGAACGTTGTCCACGTTCTCCTCCTCCCCGCGGACGAAGCCGTCCCTGGTCTGGCCGAGGATGGCACTCGTGTCCCTCGTCGCGATGGCCAGGAAGCCCAGGTACTGGTCGATGGAGGTCCTGAGCACCCCCAGGGACTTCTCCATCTGCTCGGCGAACTCGTCTCCCTCGCCCCAGATGTCGCCCAGCGGCTCCAGTTCGGCGTTCAGCCACTGCTGGAGCTCCTGGGCGTACTCGGCCGCGTCGTAGACGCTCCAACTGTTCCTGGACAGGCCGTCGGTGTCGACGAAGAGGCCGTCGCCGTCCGCCATGTTCTTCTCCTCTCCTGTTTCCTCGGCGGTGGATGCGGTGGGGCGCGTCTACCGCCGAGGGTCCTCGGAGGGGATGCCCAACCGGTCGAGCAGTTCGAGCGGGTCGAGGTCGCCGCTCATGACCTCGTTCGCACCGGCGACCTCCGGGAGGAAGGGGCCGTAGGCCTCCGAGACGCGCTCGGCCATCTGCTTCCGTGCCCGGTTGACCACGTCCGTGATGGCGGCCGCCAGTTCGGTGGGGGCCATGTCCCGGTAGGCCTGGGTGTGGAACTTCAGTTCAACGAGTTCGCCCGTCGCGTCCACCTTCGCCCCCACGAGCCTGTTCTTGGCCACGACCTCTTCGGTTGCCGACTCCAGGTTTGCGCTTGCGTCCGCCAACCGTCCCATCGTCCTGTGAAGCTGTGCCAGTTCCTCTTCCATCCGGTGTCGCATCGGCGAACTCATGCCGGGGTGTTCCCTTCTTGTTCTGTCCGGGGACGGGACGTCCCAGCGCGGACCTCTGTCCGTCGGCCACGGTGCCCCAGACCCTCTCGTCCTCGGAGAGCCAGGTGGAGCGCTGCCGGTCGCGGTTGTTGTCGCCGCCACCGCCCGTACCTCCCATGCCGCCCATCATGGGAGGCATCATCGGCATGCCGCCCATGCCGTTCGTACCACCCATGCCGCTGACTCCGGACTGTCCACCCGGTCCTCCCAGACCGCCGACACCGCCTGCGGAACCCTGGCCGCCGGAGGGCCCGGAGGCACCGTTCGACGGGTACTGGGTGCCGTCGGGGGCGGCGAACAGCGAAGAGCGGTCGGAGCTGTCCGGGGTGCCGCCACCGTCGCTGGAGTAGGGGCCGGGAGCGGGGCTGAGGCCGCCGTAGTTGAGGCCCACGTCGTCGGGTGACTGCAACGGCGGAAGCTCGTCGACGGCCGGTACGTCGGACGGGTAGGAGCCGCCCACGATCGGCGCCCCGGTCTCGGGGTCGATCGGGTAGGGCTGCCCCGTGGCCGGGTTGATGACGTAGGGCTCGCCGGTGACCGGGTTGATCGGTACGTCCTCGTCCGACCCGCTCCCGGGGCCGTTGAGTCCGAGGTTGGGCGGGGGTTCCGGCACGTTGTAGTCGTAGTCGTAGTCGGGCAGGCCGGTGACGGGGTCGGTGCCGACCGGTTGTCCGGTGACGGGGTCGATGGGCAGGACCTGCCCGGTCTCGGGATCGTAGTTGAGGGGGAGTCCGGTGTCGGGGTTGTA